>JBJKRE010000248.1:0-3293 GCA_046704825.1 Acidobacteriota bacterium | reverse complement strand
GGCGTGTGGTCCTGCTCTCCATCAGCGCGGAAGGCGCTCGCTTCGTACGAGCCTGCGACGAGCGCCGGGCCGCGCTCGTCCGCCGGGCCCTCGCAGGGTGCGAGAGGGATGAGATCGAACGTTTCGCGGCCCTGTTGGAGCGCTTCTCCGCGGCCATGCTCGAGTACTCCGGCACGTCGGACGGACCGTGCCTCCGCTGCGCGGCGTACATAGACGACGATTGCCCGATCGGCCTTCTGGCGGGGGGCTGCGCATACAGACGAACTGCCCGCAGGGTCGGAGGGCGCCGGAACACTGGAAGCCAGAATTCGGACGAGGGGTGGGTGCGCCCGCCCGAAAGAAAGGCGGCGCCCGAACCGGGAGCGGCGCCTGCCGGGAGTGGCGGATGAAGTACTGGAGAAGACCACTGGACATCGACCAGGTCAAGGTTCCCCGCGGCGAGGTGCGCGTCATCGCGGAGCGGTGTAAGGGTTGCGGGTTCTGCGTGGAGTTCTGCCCGAAGGGCGTGCTCGTCATGTCCGAGGCGTTCAACCGCAAAGGCTACCACCCCCCGAAGGCGGTCAAAGAGGGCGAATGCGTCAACTGCAACCTCTGCGAGATGATCTGCCCGGACTTCGCGATCTTCAGCGTGCCGGCGGCCGAGATCCCCGCCGGCGGGGAGAGCCCGCCGTCCGATGTGAATCCCGCTCACGCGGCGGCGACCCCGGAAGAAAGGAGGAGCGCCCTTGAAAGCTGAACCCTCTGGCGTCCTGACGGGCGTCCACTACCTCGACGGCGACTTCGCGTGCGGCGAGGGCGCCATGGCGGCCGGCTGCCGGTTCGTGGCCGGCTATCCCATCACGCCCTCCACCGAGGTTGTCGAGCGCATCTCCCGCCGCTTCCCGACCATGGGCGGTACCTTCATCCAGATGGAGGACGAGCTGGGAAGCATGGCCGCCGTGATCGGCGCGGCCTGGACCGGCACGAAATCCATGACGGTGACCAGCGGCCCGGGCTTCAGCCTGATGATGGAGAACATCGGGCTGGCCGCCATGATGGAGACGCCTTGCGTCGTGGTCAACGTCCAGCGCGGCGGGCCGTCAACCGGCCTTCCCACGATGGTCGGACAGGCCGACATGATGCAGGCCAAATGGGGCTCGCACGGGGACTACGAGATCATCGCCCTGAGCCCGCGCTCGCCGCAGGAGGCCTTCGACCTCGCCATCACGGCCTTCAACCTGGCCGAGGTCTACCGGGTTCCCGTGCTCTTGATGATGGACGAGTGCGTGGGCCACATGACCGAGAGGGTGGTCATCCCGCCGGCGGAGGACATCGAGATCGTGCCGCGCAGGCTGACCGCCGAGCCGCCCGAGACGTATCTGCCTTACAGGACGAACGGGCGGGACGTACCGGAGTTCGCCCGGGCGGGGGACGGGTACCGCTTCCACACCACCGGCCTCACGCACGACGAACGGGGCTACCCCGTCATGAGCAAGGACTGCCAGGAGACCTGCGTCCACCGCCTGATCCGGAAGATCAAGGACCACGCGGACGAGATCATCGTGATCGAGGAGGACGGGATGGACGGCGCGGACGTGGCGGTGGTGTCCTACGGCATCACCTCGCGCGTGGCCAGGATGGGCGTGGAAGTGGCCAGGGCCCAGGGCGCCAGGGTCGGCACGCTTCGCCTCGTGACGGTGTGGCCTTTCCCCGAGAAACGAATCCGCGAACTGGCGGGCAAGGTGGGCGCCTTCGTGGTGCCGGAGATCAACTATGGGCAGGTGGTTCTCGAGGTGGAACGCTGCGCGGCGGGCGAGGCGCCCGTCGTCCCCGTTTCGCACGGGGGCGGCGGCGTCCACGATCCGGCTGCGATCTGCGAAGCGATCATGGGGGCGGCGAAATGAGCACGAGCGCTGAAAAACTCGCGAACGCGGCGGAGGAACATCCCATCTCGCCGTTTATCCGGATGGATCGCATGCCGCACATCTGGTGCCCCACGTGCGGCATCGGGACGGTGGTGAAGTGCTACGCGACGGCCCTGGGCGAATCGGACGTGGACCTGGACAAGGTGGCCATCGTCTCGGGCATCGGGTGTACGGGGCGGGTGGCGGGATACCTCAAGCTCGACGGTTTTCACACGACCCACGGGCGCGCCATACCCTTCGCCACGGGCCTGAAGCTCGGACGGCCAGAACTGAACGTCACGGTCTTTTCCGGGGACGGAGACCTGGTGGGCATCGGCGGGAATCACTTCATCCACGCCGCCCGCCGCAACATGGACATCCTGGTGGTGCTCGTGAACAACTTTATCTACGCCATGACGGGCGGACAGAACGCGTGCACCACTCCGCTCACGGCACGCTCGTCGACCATGAGCTACGGAAACTTCGAGCGCCCCTTCAACCTGCCGCACCTGGCCGCGAGCTGCGGGGCGTCCTACGTGGCGCGATGGACGTGCCTGCACATTCGACGGATGACCAAGGCCTTCGACGAGGCCCTTCAGCGCAAGGGCTTCCGGTTCATCGAGATCGTGACGCCGTGCGCCACGCTCTACGCCCGGCTCAACAAGCTGGGCTCGGGCCTGGACCTCATGCGCTTCTATCACGACAACGCCGAGATCCGGCACGGTGCGGACACGAAGGACGTGGACATCGCCTTCCAGGAGAAGATCGTCTGCGGGAAGTTCGTGGACGAGCAGAAGCCGACCTTCGCCGAGAGCATGGAACGGCACTACCGGAAGATCCTGGGAGACAGATACGTGCCCATGCCGCCTGAAGGGGGGATGCTCCATGAGCAGGACTGAGATCAGGATCACCGGATTCGGCGGGCAGGGCGTGGTCCTGTCCGGGTACATCATCGGCCGTGCCAACGCGGTCCACGGAGGCCGCCACGCGACCCTGATGCAGAGCTTCGGCCCCGAGGCGCGGGGCTCTGCGTGCAGCGCGACGCTGGCCATCTCCGACGAGGAGGTCAACTACCCCTACATCCATCGCCCCGACGTCTTCGTGGCCATGTCGGCGGACGGCTACGAGATGTACAAGGACGAACTCAAGGACGATGGAACGCTGGTATACGAGAAGGACCTCGTCAATCCCACGCTCAGGGAGGGGCAGAAAGGCTACGGCGTCCCCTCGACCCGCATTGCCGAATCCCTGGGGCGGGCCATCGTCCAGAACATCGTGATGCTGGGCTTCTACGCCGCGGTCACGCAGGCGGTGCCGCGCGAGGCCATGCGGGAAGCCGTCAAGAACTCCGTGCCCGCAGGGACCGAGGAACTGAACCTGAAGGCCTTCGACACGGGCTGGGAGTACTTC
>JBJKRE010000247.1:0-4202 GCA_046704825.1 Acidobacteriota bacterium | reverse complement strand
GCAGTGGAAAGGTTGCGTCGGAGGTTCTTCTTGTCCGGACACGGGGAAAAGGCTCAGCGCCTCCTGCGGATCCTGGCCTGTTGCTCCGCCGCCTCGCGCCTTCTGGCGGCCGCCAGGAAGAGCGACCCCTCGACGACCTGGGGGAGCACCATGACGCCCATGGCGAGAAAGTAGAGCCCCACGTGCGCGCCGCTCTTGAACCCGAGGCCCAGCGAGGCGATGGCCGCCCCGAGCCAGAGCGCGGCCCCTGCGAGCCGGTCCCATTTGATCGCGGCCAGGGTACCGAGGGCGAGCGTCACCGGGCCGCCCAGGATGACGAGCGCGTCGAAGAACCCGTTCGCTCCCCCCACCGGCACCGAAAACCCCATGACGCCCATCCAGCCCAGTTCGAAAAGCAGCCACAGGATGCCGATAAAGAACGCGACCATCTTCATCGTCTTCATGATTCCCGACCTCCGGTGTGTGAAATGGTCCTCCGCATCGCGCGGTATACTTCATAGTGTACCGCCGTCCGCCGGCATTCCAAAGGGCGGCGCCACGCCGGGGGCGTAGAGGGGGCGAATGATGCGTCGAGGGGCGTTTGCGCGATCCACGCCGGCCGTTCCGACGGCCTGCCCTTCCTGCGGGGCGTCCGTCGAACCCGGCGTCGCTGTATGTCCCGTGTGCGGTACCGCGGTCCGTCCACCGGCGATTCGAGGGCGCCGGGCCCGGGGCTTCGAATGGCGGAGTTCGGCCGAGGTCTTCGGGATACCGCTGGTTCACGTGGCCGTGGGCCGGGACGCGAGGACGGGCAGACTGCGCGTGGCCCGGGGGATCATCGCAGTGGGCCAGTTCGGGGTCGGCGTCGTCACCATCGCCCAGTTCGGCGTGGGACTCCTGTTCGGCCTCGGCCAGTTTGTGGCCGGTTTCGCCGCGGCGGGCCAGGTGGCCCTGGGGGCGTACTTCGGGATCGGGCAAGTCGCCACCGGGTGGACGGCCATCGGCCAGATCGCTTTCGGGACGTACGTCCTGGCGCAGGTGGGAATCGGCACCCACGTGTGGAGTCCGGCCGTCAAAGACCCCGCGGCCCTCCAGCACTTTCACCGCTTGTGGGATGCGCTCCGGGGCGTCTTCGGGCGGGGCGGCTGACCCCGCTGGACCGGCCGCCGCCAACCGCTCCCGTTGACAGGCCTCCCGGCCCGGCATAATGTTTGATCATAGCTGTCAGAGATGATTTCAAGCCGGAGCCGGGCTCCGGATGGTGGAATAGACGCGGGCCGGTGCGAGGCACCCAATGCGCGTGTCCGCAGAGGCACCCCCTCGTGTCACGTAATGGGAGCGAGGAGCGACCGTGATAAAGCTGCACTTCTTTCCCGCCGACGGCCGTCCGTTCGACAAAAGGGTCCGGGGAGATGCGCTGGTCGTCGGCCGCTCCTCCAAGTCCGACCTGGTGCTGGCTGACCCGTCCCTCTCGCGACTCCACGCGAGAATCTTCAAGACCGCCGAAGGCTGGTTCATAGAGGATCTGGGGTCGAGAAACGGCAGCTACGTGGACGGCGACCGGGTCAGGCACATCACGCAGCTCAGGCCCGGGTCCCTCATCAGCCTGGGCAACAGCTCCGCCAGGGTGGTCTCCATCCGGGGGATGGACTGGGACTCGGGCTCGAGTTCGGGCACCGGGGCCGGGCCCAAACCCTCCCTGACCGGAGACCCCGTATTCCGACCCGTCGACCAGGTGCTCCGCGACGACCTCGACACCCACGGCGATCCCGACGCCCGGGACGAGTACTCGCTCAGGCGCTACGTGGACAGGCTCAAGATCATGAACGACGTGCACCACGCCCTGAGCAGCACGCTGGAGCTGCAGGGCCTGCTCGACGTGATCCTCGACAAGGTCTTCGAACACCTCACGCCCGAGCAGGGCGCGGTCTTCCTCAAGGGCGCGGACGAGGACTACAGGGTTGCGGCCGTTCGGTCCGTGGCGTTCGGTCAGACGGACTTCAGCTACTCGCGAAGCCTGATCCGGGAGGTGGCCGAAAAGGGCGCGGCGGCACTGGTGCTCGACACCCAGACGGACGCCCGCTTTTCGGAGGCGCTGAGCCTCATCAACGCCGGGGTCAAGAGCCTGGTGGCGGCGCCCCTCATGGACCCGGCGGGCGTTCTCGGCATCATCGTGCTCACCTCGCGGAGCGCGCTGAGGCAGTTCACCGAAGAAGACATGGACCTGCTGGTCTGCATGGCTTCGGTGGCCGCCCTCCGCATCCGCAACGTCGCCCTGGCCGAAGAAGCCGCGGCTCGCCGCCAGCTCGAGAAGGAGATCGAACTCGCGCGGCGCATCCAGGTGACCCTGCTGCCCGACCGCCTGCCCAGCGCGGCCGGGTTCGAGTTTTTCGCCGGGAACATCCCCTCGCGCGGAGTGTCCGGCGACTTCTACGAGTTCGTCGAGAGGCGGGGCGGGCGCGAGTGTCTGGCCTGGATGGCCGACGTCTCGGGCAAGGGGATCGCGGCGTCCCTGCTCACCGCGTCCCTGGAGGCGCTGTCGGCGGCGCCTATCCAGGAGGGGTTGGCGCCCGACGAGATCTTCACCCGGGTGTCGAGGCTGCTCTTCGAGCGGACGCCCCCCGAGAAGTACGCGACGGCCGTCATGGTGTCCATCGACCTGGACAGCGGCGTCCTGAAGTACGCCAGCGCGGGACACAGCCGGGGCCTTCTTCTGCGGCGTTCGGCGCCCCGGTGGCTGCCGGCGACGGGCCTGCCCCTTGGCATGTTTCCGGACGCGCGGTACGAGTGCGCGGAGGTCGCGCTCCATGAGGGCGACCTGCTGGTCCTCTACAGCGACGGCATCTCCGAGGCCATGAATCCGGATCGCGAGGAGTACGGCCAGGACAGGCTGGCCCGCGTGGCGGCGGAGCACGGGCGCGATCCGCTGGCGGACCTCGACGCGGCCATCGAACGGGACCTCGGCGCCTTCGTCGAAGGGGCCCCGTTCTCCGACGACCGGACCCTCCTCATGATCCGCCGGACCGGAGCCTGAACGGGCCCGAGCGCGGCCCGGGAATCAATCCCACCGCTTTTTTGTCCCAGTATTCCGGGGTGCTATCATACACACTGGACCGCCCGGAATAAGGAGTGTGCACAATGTCTGAAATCCATCGCCGGCCCACGGTCGGCGTCAAGGTGGGCAACGTCACCGTGGGGGGCGGAGCCCCCGTGGTCGTCCAGTCCATGGCCAACACGGACACGTCGGACGCGCAGGCGACGGCCGACCAGTGCATCGACCTGGCGCGCGCCGGGTCCGAGATGGTGCGCGTCACCGTCAACCTGCCCGAGGCGGCGAAGGCCGTGCCGGAGATCAAGAAGCGGATGGCCGACGCGGGCTGCGGCGTTCCGCTGATCGGCGACTTCCACTACAACGGCCACATCCTGCTGACCCAGTTTCCCCAGTGCGCCGAGGCCCTGGACAAGTACCGGATCAACCCCGGCAACGTCGGACACGGCAAGCGGCGGGACGAACAGTTCGCGACCATCTGCAGAGTGGCCGTGGACAACGGCAAGCCCGTCCGGATCGGCGTGAACGCCGGATCGCTGAACCAGGAGCTGGTCGTGCGGAAGATGCAGGAGAACACGGACCGGAACCTCGGCAAGACCTCCGAGGCGGTCCTGGGCGAGTGCATGGTCCTGTCGGCGCTGGAATCCACGGACCTGGCCCTCCAGGCAGGGCTCCGCAAGGACCAGATCATCATCTCCTGCAAGACCTCGAGGCCCCGCGACCTCATCGACCTCTACCGGGATCTTACCTCAAAGACCGACCAGCCGCTCCACCTTGGGCTGACCGAAGCCGGCATGGGGCTGAAGGGCCTGGTCTGGTCCTCCTCCGCCATGGCCGTCCTCCTCGCCGAGGGCATCGGGGACACGATTCGCATATCCATCACTCCGAGGCCGGGCGGCGACCGCCGGGAGGAGGTCTACGCCTGCTGCGAGCTTCTGCAGGCGCTCGGACTGAGGGCCTTTGCGCCCAGCGTCACGTCCTGCCCGGGGTGCGGGCGCACCACCAGCACCACCTTCCAGAAGCTGGCCGAGCGGGTCGAGGGCTACGTGCGCGAGCGCATGCCAGACTGGAAGACCCGCTACGACGGCGTGGAGAACCTGACGCTGGCCGTCATGGGGTGCGTGGTCAACGGGCCCGGGGAGTCCAAGGCCGCCAACATCGGCATCAGCCTGCC
>JBJKRE010000246.1:0-4283 GCA_046704825.1 Acidobacteriota bacterium | reverse complement strand
CGGGCGGGGGCACGAGCCCTTCCACGGGGCCGCCCAGCCGCGCCACCTCGCGGACGAGGCGCGAGGAGAGGTAGGTGTACTCCTCGCGGGGCATGAGAAAGACCGTTTCGAGGTCGGGCGCCAGACGCCGGTTCATCAGAGCCATCTGGAACTCGTACTCGAAGTCCGAGACGGCCCGGATCCCCCGCAGGATGTGCCTGGCCTTCCTCCCACGCACGTAGTCCACCAGGAGGCCGTCGAACGAGTCGACCTCTACGTTGGGAAGGCCCGACACGCTTTCGCGGAGCAATTCCACCCGCTCCTCCACGGTGAACAGGCAGTCCTTCTGTATGTTGCGCAGAACGGCCACCACGACCTTCTGGAAGATGCCGGTCGCCCTGCGCACCAGGTCAAGGTGACCGTTGGTCACGGGATCGAACGAACCGGGATATACGGCGAGCTTGTCCACGGTCACCCCTGCGTCTTTTCCTGGATGAAGGTCGCGAGCGTGTCGATGTTCTGGAAGACCTTTACGCCCACGTCTTCGTCCTCGATCTTGATCCCGAATTCCTTTTCGAGCGCCACGACCAGTTCGAGGGCATCTATGGAATCCAGCCCGAGGCCTTCGCCGAACAGCGGCGTGTCGTCCTTGATGTCCTCGGGCTTGACGTCCTCAAGCCTGAGCTTTTCTATCAGAAGGCTCCGGATGCGGTCTTTGAGATCGGGCATACTCCCTCCCTGAGTGAGAAGAGATTTTAGCCCAAGGCCGCGGACATGGCAAAGACGGCTCCGCCGGGCATGCGGCCCGTCAGCCCCGGGCGGTCGGATCGTCGCCCGATCCGCCGGGGGGCGCTGCCGGCTCCGTATGCACGATCACCGACACCACGCGCTCGGATTCGGCCCGGACAGCCCCTTCCACCTTCGTGGCCACGTCGTGCGCACCGTGCAGGGTCAGGTCGTCCCGGAGGCGACACGTGAGGGAAACGTGCCATCCACCTCCCCCCTCCAGAATCTGCATGTCCCCGCAGTGGAGCACGCCCTGAACCGAGGCCGCCGCATCCAGCAGGTTGCCGGCAGCGTCCCGGTTGGCCGCGGTCACGTCGCGGTGGAGCGCCGGCTCGTCTGCCGCACACTCCAGCTGCGAGCGTACGGCTATCACCTCGGGAAAGCTCCTTCGGATGCCGTCTTCAACCTGGGTGCCCAGTTCGTGGGCCTCGGCAAAAGGCAGGTCCGCCTGCCACTCAAGGTGAAGGTCCACGTGGACGCCCCGGCGGGTCTCGCGCAGTTCGAGGGCGTGCATCTGGGCCCCCACGCGCCGCGCCAGCGAGGCAGCCGTTTCGCTGAGACCGTGCCCGGGTGGGACCTCGGGCTCCACGTGCACCAGCACGTCCGCCCGGCTGAAGACCACGCGCACGGCTTTTTCCACGGCCTCCGTCAACTCGTGGGCCCTTTCGAGCGAGGCCGACGCATCCACGGCGACCTTCATGTCCACGAAATGCCGCGAACCCGCCTCGCGCACCCGGACGTCGTAGGCCTTCAGCACGCCTGGCACCGCAAGAGCCGCCCGTTCCGCCCGCTCCACGTGGCCCTCCGACACCCTGTCCGCCAGTGCGTACACGGCCTTACGGCCCAGCCGTACAGATATCCAGACCACAAAGAGAGCCACGCCCAGGGCCGCGACGGCGTCCCCCTTCGGATAGCCCACCGCCGTCAGCACCAGCCCCGCCAGAACGACCAGCGAACTCAGGATGTCCGTCGAGAAGTGCAGAGCGTCCGCCTCCAGGGCCGCGCTCCGCGTCTCCTTCGCCACGCGGTAGAGGGCGCGGCTCCTGCTGAAGTCGATGACGATGGACAGGACGATGACGCCGTAGCTCCAGAGCGTGACGTCCACGTGGGCGGCCCTGAAGAACAGCCGCTCCACCGCCTCGTAGATGATCCACACACACGTCACCAGGAGGAGCAGCGTCTCGAAGAGCGCGGCCAGGTTCTCGACCTTTTCGTGGCCGTAGGGGTGGTCCGCGTCGGCCGGACGGTCCGACACCCGCACCGCCCACCAAGTCATGGCCGCGGCGAGGAGGTCCAGGCCCGAATGTGCCGCTTCGGAAAGGAGCCCCAGGCTCCCCGTCATGATCCCGACGGTGAGCTTGGTACCAGTCAGGAATACGGCGGCCAGCACCGAACTCATGGCCACGCGTCGCTTTGCGTTCGACATTGCGGGCCCCCTCCTCAGACGTCCGCGATCGCCCCGCCAAAAGCATACCACGACCGCCCCCCGAAACGCCCTCCCCCGCCCGCTCTCGCCACGACTGGCCCTTTAGGCTATACTCTGGTTCATCGGGGGCGCCCGTAGCTCAGCTGGATAGAGCATCTGCCTTCTAAGCAGAGGGCCGCAGGTTCGAGTCCTGCCGGGCGCGCCACGCTTGCCATCCCCACGAAGAAAGACCGGCAGGGCGAGATGGGCGGGAACGCCCTGGTTTCCGCTTGCGAGAACGCGACCGAAGAGGGAGCGTTCGCAGTCTACGGAACCGCGCGAGAGAACTGCCATGCCAAACCGTTTGCGCAGGACTTCCGCAATGGCATACTAATCTGGAACTCCAGGGGTGCCATGTTCCGCGGCCGCCCCATTTCCCTGGAGGCTCGGCATCGGATCGACCGGGCCGGGCAAAGACCCGTTCGAGCGGGCATTAAGCCGTACTCCCGGGAACTCGTTCAGGAGATCGGATGAGACTGAGGTGCATCGGCGCTATTTTCTTCGCTCTGGCGGCGGCGGCAGCCCCCATTCTCACCCTTTCCAATGACAACGTCTACGGCGTCAAGGACCTGAAACGGCCCTCAGGACCGGTAGCGGAGAATTTCGTGGTGGCCGCGCCCCTCCCGGTGCAGGAGCCGATGGCAAAATCGGGATTCTGGGAGGCTCTGCACTGGGACGGTGAGCTCGAAGCGGAGCAGGTTTTCAACCTCCAGGGAGGCCTCCACCAGGGCTCTGCCTTCGACGACAAGCTGGTGATCGGCTTGTCCACCGCCACATCCGATCTCGGACTTTGGAAGGGCGGCGACTTCCACGTTTCAGGCCAGCAGGTGAGCAGCGGAAAGCCCTCCCAGAACCTCGTGGGAGATGCCCAAGGCCTGAGCAACATCGCCGGGCCCTTCTCCTTCAGCCTCGCCGAATTCTGGTACCGGCAAGACCTCCCCAGGTTCAAGGCGAGAATTCTGGGCGGTCTCATGGACCTCAACGCGACGTTCGTAACCACCGACGCCGCCGGACTGCTGCTGAACTCGTCCTTCGGTATCATGCCTACCATTTCGGGGGATACCAGAGCCTCCATTTTTCCCAAATTCGGCTGGGGCGTCTCTGCCGACAAAGACGGCGAGGCTTGGTTCGGCAGGCTCGGCCTGTTCCAGGGTGACCCGTCCCGGAGGGACTCGGTCTGGCACGGGGGATTCACAGCGATAGCCGAAATAGGACGACGATGGCCGGATGCGGCGGTCGCAAAAGTGGGCCTTTGGACCTACGACGGACCTGCCATGACCGGAATTCCAGCATCGAGCTGGGGGGCCTACATCATCGGAGAGCGGCCGTTCTTTGAGAAAGCTCCGGCGCGGGTGCACCTCTTTCTCCAGGCGGGCGTGGCCCCACCCGAGGCGGGACCCATCTCATCGTATGCCGGCCTGGGGTTCGACTGGACCGCTCCGCTCAGCGGCCGCCCGGACGACCACCTGCTTCTCGGCATCGCCCGGGCCGGCCTCCGCCGAACGCCTTACGGGGCGGAGACGGCCTGCGAGCTTACCTATCTATGCCGGGTGGGGCACGTATGCATTCAGCCCGATGTGCAGTACATCATTCATCCCGGCGGTGCCCTGCCCGACGCACTGGTGTTTACCCTGAGGCTCGGCTTCGCACTCTTCTGACACCGCGCCCATTTCGCAATCTCTCGCCATCGGCTCGTGGCCTGCCGCCCTTATGTCCTTGACCTCATAAAGAAGGGCCCCCACCGGTAAGCAGGAGCCCTTGTTATACACGGTCGCTCTCGTCATTCGTCCGGCCTCCACACCTTCCAGACGTTGCCCGCCAGGTCCGGGCCGACCTTGAGCGTGGGCTTGCCCGGCTCCCACCCGGCGGGACAGACCTCTGCGCCTTTTGTCTTTCGCACGTGCTGGAAGGCCTGGAGCTGGCGGATGGACTCGTTCACCTTGCGCCCGACGGGCGGCGTCAGGACCTCCATGGCCTGGATGACGCCGTCGGGGTCGATGATGAACCGGCCCCGGACGTCCACGCCGCCGGCCTCATCGTACACACCGTAGAC
>JBJKRE010000245.1:0-6109 GCA_046704825.1 Acidobacteriota bacterium | reverse complement strand
CCGAAGCGAGAAGGCGTGTTCCCTCCACGCGGCTGGCGCGTATGGCCTCCTTCCGCGCCGCGTTCCACCGTCCCGACGAGATGTTCTCTCCGGCAAGGTGGACGACGGCGTCGACTCCCTCCAGCTTCGCGGTGTCCAGCTCCCCGAGTGATGGGTCCCAGTAGACGGCGGTTTCATCAGAGCCGGGCGGCTTCCTGACGAGCTTCAGAACCCGATGCCCTCCGCCGCCCAGGAAGGCCGCCAGGTTTCGCCCTACAAGACCGGACGCCCCGGAAATAGCAATCTTGAGGGGTTTACTCGGGTAGCGGGCGTGCCGTTCCAGGTCGGCGGCGGTTCTGGCGTGCCGGAATGCGAAGGTCCTCTCGAGGCGCCCGCGCACGCGCTTGCCCGCGACCGCGCGTCCCAGGACTCCCAGCGGGAGACGGTACCGGATGTGATCGTGCAGCACGGACCCGTCGGGGCCGTCCTCCAGGAAGAGGTGCTCGTGGACCCATTCGGCGAAAGGTCCCGACACCTGCCTGTCGGTGAAGGCCTTCCCTTCCTCGTACGCCTCGTGCACCGCCTCCCATTTGAGCCGCAGGGCCCCTCCGCCCACCGTGAACAACAGACGGTCTCCGTCGCGCAGGCCGCCTTCCCGCCGGAGGATCCGGACTTCGTCCCAAGGAGGCGCGAGGCGCTCGAACGCACCGGGCCTGGCGTGCCAAAGAAACAGTTCGTCCGCTGGAACAGGAAAAGAGCTTCTATACGAAAATTCTTCCAAGAGCGCCTCCCTGGATCCTGTCGTTCAGCCCCGCTCCTCAGACCCATTCCACGGGGGACCTGAGAACCCCGAGCAGTCGTTCCTCCTCGCCGCCCGCCGGCGGGTGGTGATCGTATTCCCACCGGACCTGCGGGGGAAGAGACATGAGGATGCTCTCGACCCGGCCGCCCGTATTCAGCCCGAAGAGCGTCCCGCGATCGTAGAGCAGGTTGAACTCTACGTACCGACCCCGCCGGACCTCCTGCCACTCCTTCTGTGCGTCGGTGTACGGCATGGACGCCCGCCTCTCGAGGATCGGCAGAAAGGACGGGAGAAAGGCCTCGAGGCCACCCTGCACGAAACCGAAGAGCCCCTCACGGTTCCCGTCGTGCAGGTCGTCGAAGAAAATCCCCCCTATTCCCCGCGCCTCGGAGCGGTGCGGGAGGTAAAAATACTCGTCGCACCACGCCTTGAACCTCGGGTAAAAGGCCCGGTCGTGACGGTCGCACGCCGCCTTGAGCGTCCCGTGGAAGTGGACCGCGTCCTCCTCAAACAGGTAGGCCGGCGTGAGGTCCGAGCCGCCTCCGAACCACCAGGCTCCATCGGCACCGGCGCCGCCCCTCTCGAAATATCGGTAGTTCGCGTGCACCGTTGGGGCCATTGGGTTGCGCGGATGCACCACCAGGCTGAGACCCGCGGCGAAAAACTCCAGGTCCCGTCCTCCGAGAGCCCTGCCCCCGCCCATGGCGGCCGCGGCCTTCTTGCTGAGCGTCCCGTGGACGACCGACACGTTGACGCCTGCCTTTTCGAGCACGCGCCCGCCCTGGAGGATGCGCGTCCGTCCGCCGCCCCCTTCGGTACGTTCCCAAGCGTCCTCCCGGAACCGGCCTCCGTCGATCGCCTCGAAGGCCCGGCAGATGGCGTTCTGATGTTCCATGACGAGGGTGGACATCCTGTCTCTCACGAGCGTCTCTCCGCAGTTATATGAACCCTGTTTACGCGGAACGGCGCAACTCTGTCAAATCGAGGATCCGGATAATTGCGGTCGTGTACTACTGGTCATCCTCTTCATCCTCGTCGAACAGAAGGGCGTCCTCTATGGTTTCGATGAGGTCGTCGAGCCTTCGCTGAAGGGCGCCGTCCCTGGTGTGGTTCGCCAGCACCGACAGGTCTCCCGCCAGCGCTTCCCATTCCTCCTCCGGCAGAAGCACGGATAACCCGCCACCCGCCTCCTTTGCGGCGTCGATCGCGGCCCTGACCTCCGGCTCAATGGCGATACTGCCCGCCAGAAGGTCCCTCTGCTTGTGGCTGAGGACGATTTCGACCGTGCCGGATGGGTCCCCGAAATTGAGCTCATCATTCATTCCCGCCGTCTCCTTCACAGTACTCCCGCCCCCGCATCGGAACCTGAACCGAGGACTTCAGCGCCATTTGCCCACACACCCGTGAGACGGCACTGCGTTCTTCCAATTGCCGTCGGCACCAATTATACTTATAATGAGGTGGGGTTAGGGAGGAGAGACCCTCCATGCAGGCCGGTTGTCACACGCCGGCGGCGGGTCGGCTCCTCCCATTTTTTATTCCCTTTCCCGCCCCGCCATCCTGTTCGTGCCCCGCACGCGATCCTTCAAAATGGCCTATAATAATTTTCAGACCAGGTGCAACGTTAACGACAGGAAGGCGAATTGGGACCCAGACTGATAGCCAGAACACAGGAACCCGGGGACGACGAAATCCGAATAGGGGTCTCGTCCTGCCTGCTCGGGCAGAAGGTCCGCTACGACGGGGGGCACAAGCACGACCACTTCCTCACCGACACCGTGGGGCGCTTCGTCACATACGTTCCCGTCTGCCCGGAGGTGGATATCGGGCTCGGGATACCGAGAGAGAGCATCCAGCTCGCGCGCACCGAAGAAGGCATCCGCCTCGTCGCTCCGAGGAGCGGGCGGGATCTGACAGACACCATGCGGGCCTACGCACGGGAAAAACTCGGTTCGCTCGAGGCCCTGGACCTTTCGGGCTACATACTCAAGAAGAACTCGCCCTCCTGCGGCATGGAGAGGGTCCGCGTCCACGTCGGCAAAGGGCCGCCGTCCAGGGACGGCCGCGGCCTCTTCGCGGAGGCCCTGATGGCGTCCATGCCGATCCTCCCCGTCGAAGAAGAAGGGCGCCTCAACGATCCGCGGCTGCGGGAGAACTTCTTCGTTCGCGTATTCGCCTACCGTCGAGTTCGAAGGCTCTTCCGGCCCCGATGGACGATCGGCGAGCTCGTACACTTCCACACGGCTGAGAAGCTGCTACTGATGGCCCATCATCCCAAGACCTACAGCGAATTGGGAAGGCTCGTCGCCTCCGCCAAAGGTCTGCCTCGGGACGAACTCGTGCGGGTCTACCAGAGCAAGTTCATGGATGGGCTGTCGAAGATCGCCACTACGAAGAAGAACGTGAACGTCCTCCAGCACATGGCCGGGTATTTCAAGAAGGTGCTCCCGCTGGAGGACAGGCTGGAACTCGGCGCGCTAGTGGAGGACTACCGACAGGGCATCATCCCCCTCGTCGTGCCCGTAACCCTGTTCCGGCACTTCGTGCGCCGGTGCGGCATCAGCTACCTGTCGGGCCAGTCCTACCTGGAGCCCTCGCCCAGGGAACTCATGTTGCGGAACCACGTGTGAGGTAAGATCGCGGGAATGGGATCGCACGCACGGTGTTTTCTATCATTGTAGGAAATAGGTGGGGCCTCATGCACCCCGAGCAATCACAATTGAGATGGTGGACTTTTATGGAGGTCAGAATGAAACATGCGCGAATCATTGCGGCAGGCGTCTTTGTCGCGGCCCTTCTGCTCGTCCTCGTCGGATGCGGCAACAAGAAGGCGGAGGCCCCGGAATCTTCCAACGCGGCCACCCCTCCCGCCGCCAGCGAGAACGCGCCCGCCAAGACGGCGGCAGAGCCGGCAAGTGCGGCCCCTGCGGTCACCGTAACGGCAGCCGACAGGGCCGAAGCCGACAAGATTTTCAAGACGCGCTGCTCCGTGTGTCATGGTATGAACGGTGAGGGCGACGGCCCCGCAGCGGCCGGGCTGACCACCAAACCCCAGAACTACACCAGCGAGGCCTGGCAAAAGAGCGTCACGGACGCCACGATCGAGAAGGCCATTGTCGAGGGCGGGGCCGCCGTCGGCCGCAGCCCCCTGATGGCCCCCAACCCGGATCTCAAGGACAAGCCCGGCGTGGTTGCGGCACTCAAGGACAAGATCAGGACCTTCGGCAAACAGTCGTAAGGAAGATCACCACGAACGGCCGGAGGCCCATGAGCCCCCGGCCGTCCCCTCCTCCACCCCTTCTCCGTCACTGCCCGTCATATGCACGACCTCCGGCGCAGGGGTTGACTTTTGGCCTCTCAGGACATATACTCATGCCGTGAGGTGATGAGATGATTTCACAGACCGGCAAATACGCGCTCACCATCCTTGGCTATCTTGCCGAACGCCGCGGCGATTGGATACAGGGCAGCCAGATCGCCTCCGACACGGGAATCCCACAGAACTATCTTTCCAAGATCCTCAACCAGCTCAGGAAGCGGGGCTTCGTGCTGAGTCACAAGGGCTGGGGCGGCGGCTTCCAACTCCGCCAGCAGGCGGCGTCCATCCCCATACACGAAGTGCTCGAAGTCTTTGAAGGCGCCCGGGAAGAGGGACAGTGCCTCTTCGGCTTCAGGCAGTGTGATGCCAAAGACCCCTGCGCCCTCCACGGCTACTGGGAATCCATACAGAACTCCTATAAGGAGATGATGGACAGCGTTACGATCGCCGATCTTCACACCGGCCGCAAGAAGTAGTTTTTTTTGCCCGTCTTAACGGACTTGCACATCCAGTACTCTGTTATTAGCGCTACGAAAGGAGCAAAACGATGCACGAAGCCATAGAGACCCTGATGCACGAACACCGCGTGATCGAGCAGGTCCTCGGATCCCTCGAAACCTTCGCCGATAACGCGCGCAAAGAGGCCGAAGTGGACCGCGAGACCGTTGGCAAGTACGCCGCCTTCTTCAAGAACTTCGCCGACCGGTGCCACCACGGCAAGGAAGAGGACCGACTCTTCGTCACCATGAACCGGTACGGCTTTCCTCGCGAATACGGCCCCGTGGCAGTCATGCTGGCCGAACACGAGGAGGGGCGAGGACATGTTGCGGCGCTGGCCTCCATCGGTTCGGGTTCGGGACCCTTGAGCGGCGCCGAGAGAGACGACCTCTGCGAGCACGCGCTCGCCTACATCCCCATGCTGAGGGCCCACATCCAGAAGGAGGACAACATCCTCTATCCCATGGCCCTCCAGTCCATCCC
The DNA here is from genome assembly GCA_046704825.1 of Acidobacteriota bacterium. Classification (GTDB taxonomy): domain Bacteria; phylum Acidobacteriota; class UBA4820; order UBA4820; family DSQY01; genus CAVRTJ01. The sequence goes on along the minus strand of JBJKRE010000245.1, from coordinate 1,028 downwards.
GGAAGCCGAAATGGACGCGCTGCTCACGTCCTACGAGGCCTTCGAACGAGAGGTCATGGGCGCGGGTGAGCACGAGAGATTCCACGCGCTCGCCGAAGAACTCATCGCCGGGTATCCGCCTGATCCGCAAAAAATGGCCGCGGGAGAGGCCTGCGTCGGCTGCATGGGACACATGTGATAAGCCCGGCGCCCCTCGCTGGCGCCATTCGAACCAAGGCACCATGATCAAAGACATGAACGGTTAGAGAGGAGGCTATGATGTCGGACGGCGCGCAGGACAAGCCGCTTTCACCCTGGTGGCGGCACTCGGTCATCCTGGTCATGATCTTCGGGTTCACGATCTTGAGCATCGTGACGGTACTCACCTACGACAACGCCCCGCCCATCCCGCAGAAGGTGGTGGACGCGGCGGGCAACGTGCTCTTCACGAAGCAGAACATCGAAGCCGGACAGAGCGTCTTTCTGAAGTACGACCTCATGGAACACGGCACGCTCTGGGGGCACGGGGCTTACCTCGGCCCAGACTACACCGCGGAATATCTGCACAAGGAAGCGCTCATAGCGCGGGATGTCATCGCGAAGGGCAAATTCGGAACGGACTATTCCGGACTCGCCCCTGAACAGAAGGCGTTCGTTTCACAGCAGCTGAAGAAGGAACTCAAGACGAACCGCTACGACGCCGCCTCCGGCGTGCTGACGTTCTCACCCGGGGAGGAGGCAGCCTACCGCGACACCCTCCCCTACTGGTCGGCCTACTTCACCCGGAAGGACGACGCCCCCGGTCTCCCGTCGGACTACATCAAGAGCCCTGCGGAACTCAAAAACCTGACCGCATACTTCGCCTGGGCCACGTGGGCCACCGTGACCAACCGGCCGGGGAAGGACTACACCTACACCAACAACTGGCCCTACGAGCCGCTCGTGGGCAACCATCCTTCCAGCCAGGCCTACGTCTGGAGCGCGCTGAGCCTACTGACGCTTCTGGGCGGCCTCGGACTGGTCCTGCTAATTTTCGGCAAGTTCCACTT
>JBJKRE010000244.1:0-5404 GCA_046704825.1 Acidobacteriota bacterium | reverse complement strand
CCTACGCCGTCATGCTGGGGAACGGCGAAGCCTACCTCAAGTTCAACACCTTCGGGCAGACCACGGCCGACGAGGTCGAAACGCAGCTGAGGAGGCTGCAGAAGGACGGCATGACCTCCCTCATCATCGATCTGAGGGACAACCCCGGAGGCTCCTTCCCCGCGGCCATCGACGTCGCGTCCCTCTTCCTGAAGAAGGGCCAGGAGGTGGTCAGCATACGCGGGCGTTACGCGGGGATCGTCAGGCGCTACAACGTCTCGCGGGACGGACAGTACGCGAACCTGCCCATGGCCGTGTTGCTCAACCTCGGCTCGGCGAGTGCCTCGGAAATCGTTGCGGGAGCGCTGCAGGACCACGACCGTGCGCTCGTGGTGGGTGAGCGCTCGTGGGGCAAGGGGCTGGTCCAGACGCTGACGCCGCTGGAAAACAACGGAGCCGTGGCGATAACGACGGCCCGTTACTACACGCCATCCGGGAGGCTTATCCAGCGCGACTACTCCAAATCCTACGACGCATACTACTTCCCCGACGAGCAGCCCAAGCGCGTGCGCCAGGAAGTCAAGGCCGAGGAGAAGCAGGAAAAGACCTTCACGGACGCGGGCCGGCCGGTGTACGGGGGCGGAGGCATCGCTCCGGACATCAAGGTCGCCGCCGAAAGGATACCCCCGCTGGCGCTGACCCTCGAGCGCCGCCGCGCCTACCTGAACTTCGTCGCCCACCGGGTCGAGAAAGGGGAGATGACCGCCGAGACGGCCGGGTCCCCCGAACTGGTGAAACAGTTCAAGGCCTACCTCGAGAAGGAGGGCGACACATTCACGCCGGAAGAGTGGAAGAAGAGCGAGATGTACACGCGGTGCGCCCTCGCGCGCGAGGCGCTCACCATGCTCGAGGGGCAGGCCGCCGGCTTCAGGGCGATGATCCCGCTGGACAGCCAGCTCCTGAAGGCCGAGAGCCTCCTCGCACCCCAGGACAGGAAGAAGAATAAGGCAGCCTGATGTTCGAAAGACTCACGGAAAAAATCCAGGGCGCGGTCAAATCCCTGCGCGGACAGGGCCGCATCACCGAGACGAATATACAGGAGAGCCTGCGCGCGGTTCGGCTGGCGCTGCTGGAGGCGGACGTCCACGTCTCGGTCGTCAAGGACTTCATCGCCGGCGTCAAGGAGAAGGCCCTGGGGGCGGACGTCCTGCAGAGCCTGTCGCCCGACCAGCACTTCATCAAGATCCTTCCCGAGGAACTCATCCGCGTCCTGGCCGAAGGCGATGCACGCCTGAACTTCCCTCCGCTTCCTCCCGGCGTCGTCATGCTGGTCGGCCTCCAGGGCTCGGGCAAGACCACCACCGCAGGAAAGCTCGCCCTGCATTTTTCGAAGGACGGACACCCGAGCCTCCTGGTCCCTGCGGACGTGTACAGGCCGGCTGCCCGCCAGCAGCTGGAAACGGTGGGCCGGGCCGTAGGTGCTCCCGTATACCAGCCCGAGGAAGGCGACGGACCCGTGGCGATCTGCAAGAAGGCATTCGCCGAAGCGCGCAGGCGCGGCATGCACCGGGTGATCATCGACACCGCCGGCCGCCTGACCGTCGACGAACCGCTGATGGAAGAACTGGCGGAGATCGTGAAGGCCGTCGGTCCGCACGAGAGCTTCTACGTGGCCGACGCCATGACGGGCCAGAGTGCGCTGGCGACGGTCAAGGCCTTCCACGAAAAGGTCACGCTCACGGGAGTCATCCTCTCCAAGGCCGACGGCGACGCCCGGGGCGGCGCCATTCTCTCTGTAAAGGCCGTCACGGGGCTCCCTGTAAAGTTCGTGGGCGTGGGCGAAAAGTACGACGCCCTGGAATCCTTCTACCCCGACCGGATGGCCTCCCGCATCCTGGGAATGGGAGACGTGCTCGGCCTCATCGAGAAGGCGCAGGAAGCCGTCGACACGAAGGAAGCCGAGGCCATGGCCAAAAGGCTTCGCAAGGCCGAGTTCACCCTGGAGGACTTCCGGACTCAGCTCAAGCAGATGAAGCGCATGGGCCCTCTGGAGCAGGTCCTCGGGATGATCCCCGGAATGGGGAGCGCACTCAAGGGCATCGATCCCTCCCAGATCGACGACGGCAAGCTCAAGCGGGTGGAGGCGATCCTGAACTCCATGACCGCGTACGAGCGGGCTCACTACCAGGTAATCAACGGCAGCCGAAGGCGGCGCATCGCCAGTGGATCCGGCACGGCCGTGTCGGACGTCAACCAGGTCATGAAGCAGTACATGACCATGCGTAAGATGATGAGCCAGCTCCGAAAGAAAGGCATGAAGGGCATGGCTCGCTATCTTAACAACATGGTGCGCTGAGGCCGGTCGAGGTTGTCCGGTTTACGTTTTGTGGTGTTTTGAGCTTCGTGTGAAATCCGGCACAGGGCCTGGAAGTCCACGGGGTTCTGCTTGAGCGGAAGCGGTCGCGACGCAGCGGCGTCGAGACCGTCACGCGGCGCATGGCCGGACCGGCGCGTCTCATCGCAGGAGCACGAGACGGTCTGTGGGCCGCGTTGACAGGTGTTGGGCGGCGTGCTAGATTGACACCGCCGATCTAACGGCTCAGGGGAAGAGGAGATTATGGCACGGAAACGTATTCTCATCGTAGACTACGAACCCAAGCTCATTACCAGACTGCAATCCCTCATACCAGCGGAGCGGTACGACGTTTCCACGGCGCAGGACGGTTTCACGGCGCTGGAGAAGTTCGAAGAATTTCGCCCCGACATGGTCTTTCTGAGAACCATGCTCCCCAAAAAGCACGGATTCCAGGTCTGCCAGGAAATGGTAGAAAGGGCCGGTTCTCACCCCATCCCCATCGTCATGCACTGCAGCATCTACAAGAGCCGGAAGTACAGAAGCGACGCCATGAAAGTGTACGGCGCCGCCGAATACCTGGAAGACCCCATCGAAGCAGAACAGCTGAACGAGATTATCGACCGCTTCCTGGAGAGGGGTGAAACGCCCCCGGGTCCAGTAGTCCCGGCTACGAGGGACGCCGCGGCTTCCCAGCCCAGGTCGTCGAAGGCCAGGAGCGCTTCGCTCGAACTGGACAAGGTTCTGGAAGATACGTTATCAGGCCTGGGCATGGGTACGAAGAAGCCCAGAATACCGTCGGTGGAAGCGACCGTTCCGGTCGGCGACCTCCCGCCCGTCGAGCCTCCGGCCCAGGCCGGGCCGGATGGGGCGGACGCCGAGTCGGAGCCGGGCGTCACCTCGGAGGACCTCTTCGGCGAGGTCATCAACGACGTGATCGAAGAGCCCGAAGAGGCTCCGATGCCCGATGCCCCGGAGCCGGAGGCCGAGCAGAAGCCGACTGAAGGCACCGCCGGGGCCGGGCCTGCAGAGGAACCGGAGCACCCGGCGCCGAGGAAGCGCCCGACCATCGACGTGGAAAGCGCGCTCGGCACGGAGTTCCTGTCAGCCGGGCCCGTCTCCGAGGACTCCTCGGTGCGACGGATCAAGGTCAAGTCGGAAGACCAGCTGAACAAGAAGCTTGAGGAGACCCTGTCGGGCGTCAAGCTGACGGCAAAGGACAGGGCCAGGCGGGTCGAGAAGGCTCCCGGGGAAGTGGACGAGCGGGCGGAAGCCGCGCCCGCCCCCGAGGCTCAGGCCCCTGAACAGCCTGTCGAGGGGGTTCCCGAGCCCGGCCCGGAAGCCGAGGTGAAACCGGACGAGAAGGTTCCCGCGAAGGAGGAGCCCGGACCGGCCACTCCCGTCCACGAGACCGGGGAATCCGAGCCTCCACCGCCCGCCAAGGAGGGCACCCCCTTCGGCAACTACCTGCTCATGGAGCGCATAGCCATCGGGGGCATGGCCGAACTCTTCAAGGCCCGGCAGAACGGCCTCGAGGGTTTCCGGCGGATACTGGCCATCAAGCGGATTCTGCCGCACCTGGCCGCCAACCAGGACTTCGTGACCATGTTCATCGACGAGGCCAAACTGGCCGCCCAGCTCAGCCACCCCAACATCGGCCACATCTACGATCTGGGCAAGCTCGAGGATTCTTACTTCATCGCCATGGAGTACGTGGACGGCAAGGACCTGAGAGCCATTCTCAAGGCCATCGACGAGAACAAAGCCCGAATGCCCTTCCGGGTGGCCGCCTACGTGACGCAGAAGCTCTGCTCCGCCCTCAGCTACGCGCACTCCGCCAAGGACATGGACGGCAAGCGCATGGACCTCGTCCACAGGGACGTCTCGCCGCAGAACATCATCATCTCCACGACCGGCGAGGTGAAGCTGGTGGATTTCGGCATCGCCAAGGCAGCTTCCAAGGCCAGCCATACGCAGACGGGCGCATTAAAGGGGAAGCTGCTCTACATGTCGCCCGAGCAGGCCTGGGGCAAGACCATCGACCTGAGGGCGGACATCTTCGCGCTCGGCGTCGTCATGTGGGAGATGCTGACGGGCCGCAAACTCTTCTACGGCGACTCGGAAATGTCCATCCTCGAAAAGGTTCGAGAGGCCGTGGTGGAATCGCCGAGAAGCATCCGGGAGGACATCCCGGAGGAGCTGGAACGGATCGTCCTGAAGGCACTCGAAAAGGACCCCTCCAAGCGCTACCGGGACTGTCAGGCCATGCAGGCGGACATCGAGCGCTTCTGCTACGCGGAATGGGAGACGCTTCCGTCGGCCTACGACGCGGCCGCCTTCTTGAACGCCTTCTTCCCGGACGTCTACAAGAAGGACATCCTGTCGAACCTGAAGCGCGAGCCGGACGTCGATCCCGTGAGGCCTCCGGCTCACAAGGTTGAAAGCAGGGAGCCCGAAGAAAAGGGGAAGGGGTCCGCCAAGGCCCAGCGGAAAGGCTCTTCAGGCAAGAAGACTCGCGAACAGGCACAGCCGAAACAGGCCGAGAAGCGGCCGGCCGAGCCGAAGAAGAAAGCGGAAGCGAAGGTCGCGCCTCCGCCGAAGCCGCCGGAGCCTCCGGCCGACGGTCCCAAAGGAACCGACGGGTCGGACGGCGGAATGTTCGACGGCGTGGTATCCGGTCAGGATGGCGGAGGGTCTCGAAAGGGGCTGTACGTCGGCGGCGGAGTTGCAGCGGCCGTCATCGTGATCGCCGTGGTCGCCTTCAGCCTGATGGGCGGCAAGAAGGTCAAGAGTTCGAATCCTGCCCCGGTGTCTCAGCAGCAGGCGAAGGCCGCACCGGCCCCCGCCGGCACGCTTGAGCAGAATGCACCCCCGGCGCAACCGGTGCCGGCTCCCGCGAAGGCGACGGCCGAACCGGCGTCCAAGCCTGCGGAGCCGCCGGCCGCCAAGGCCGGGCCCACACCCGGCGAGATCGCAGCGGCCAGACGCTCCGCGCGGTCGGAACTGGCCAGCTTCGAAAAGGCGGTCGGCGAACTGGAGCAGAACGGCGGCGGCAAGTACGCGGCCGATACC
>JBJKRE010000243.1:0-2733 GCA_046704825.1 Acidobacteriota bacterium | reverse complement strand
GGGACGTACTTCACTGTACCACCCCGGTTCTTCTTGTCCCAAGCCGCCGCCTCGTAGACCTGCTCCGGAGTGCAGGCCGCGCGGTGGTCGTCGAAGCCCATGCCCCGAACGCCCTCCACGAGACGGCGGAACTCGTCCGGTGGCATGTACCCCTGGGCGACTGCGGCCCCGCCCTCCCAGCAGAGACCGGCCGCGACCGCCTCCCCGTGCCCGGTCCGGAAGCCGGACAGGATCTCCAGGGCGTGGGCCACCGTGTGCCCCACGTTCAGGATGTGCCTGTGGCCCGTTCGTTCGGCCGGGTCGTCCTCGACGACGGCCATCTTGACCCGTACCGACGTTTCCACCAGCGCGTGAAGCGCGGCCTCATCCGCCATGAGGCGGACCAGGTCATGCCTCGTGAGCCAGGCGAAGTGGGAACGGTCCGCGATGGCGCCGTGCTTAAGGCATTCGCCCAGCCCGTTGCGGAACTCCCTTTCGGGAAGGGTGCGGAGGGCCTCGAGCGCGACGCATACCGCGGACGGCGGGTGGATGAGGCCGACCAGGTTCTTGCCCCTGGGCGTGTTGACGGCGGTCTTGCCCCCCAGGGCCGCGTCCACCATCCCGACCAGCGAGGTCGGCACGTTGACGTACGGGATCCCCCTCAGGTAGGTCCCCGCCGTGAACCCGACGAGGTCCGTGACAACGCCGCCGCCTACGGCGACCAGGACCGCGTCCTTTCCCGCGCGCCTTGCCAGCAGGGCGTCTTCGAGGTGCGCCTTGGTCCGCCGGTTCTTGTTCCCTTCACCGCCGGCGAAGAGAACCGTCTCCGCGCCTGGGAGCAGCTCTTCCAGTGTGGCGAAGAACGCGGCCAGCGGCCCCGCGAGGTCCCGCTCGGTGCAGACGAACACGCGCCGCTCGGAGGCAATGCGCGTCAAAAGGCCGGCGCACTGACGCAATTCATGGGCGATCGCTACGGGATGGGTCGAGTATGACAGGGTGGCGGGCCGGGCGGAGGGCAAGGCGGGGGGAGGGGTGCGCGGGTGCCCCGGCCCGAAGAGCCGGGGCACCGCACAACGCCGTTACATCTTCACGAAGATGATCACCATGGTGTACAGCGCCAGCGACTCGATAAACGCCAGACCGATGATCATCATGATCTGCAACTTGTCGGCCATGCCGGGGTTGCGCGCCGCACCTTCGCAGGCGGCCGAGATGGCCTTTCCCTGGGCCAGGCCGCACAGGGCCGAGGCGAACGCCATGGAGAACCCGGCGGCCAGGACACCCAGCGCTTCACGACCGAGCCCGGCGGCGGCGTGGGCGGCCGGCTCGGCCGCGAACACCGGAGCAGCCAGCATCAGCATCAAAGACCCCAGCAGAATCATCCAACCTTTCTTCCTCACGGAGTGCCTCCTTTCCGATCTTCCCCTAATGATGTTCCACCGCCCCCGCGATGTAAATCATGGAGAGCAGGACAAAAACCAGCGTCTGCACAAATGCGACGAAAATGCCCAGCAAAAGGAAGGGGACCGGGATGGCGAAGGGCACGAGGTGCAGGAACACGCCTCCGACCTGGTGGTCCCCGAATATGTTGCCGAAGAGACGGATCGCCAGCGACATGGGACGCGCGATGTGACTGACGATCTCGATGGGCAGGAAGAGCGGCGCCATGAGGAGGATGGGTCCCATGAAATGCCTCACGTACTTGACGCCGTGCGTCTTCACGCCGTACCAGTTGTAGGCCACGAAGGAGCAAAGGGCCAGCGAGAGGGTCACGATGATGCTGCCCGTGGGCGGCATGAACCCGGGCACCAGCCCGATGAGGTTCGAAAGCAGGATGAGGACGGAGAACATCCCGATGACGGGCATGTAGTCCCTTCCGTGGGGCCCGATGATGTCGTCGAGGAACTTGCCGTTGACCTCGGTGAACAGTTCGAGGATCTGCTGGAAGACGCCCGGCTTTTCCACGGAGAGGTTCCGGGTCGCGAAGTAGAAGAGCACCAGCGTGGTCACCATGATAAAGGTCAGGATGACGAAATAGTCCGGGATAGGCCTGTGTACCAGCCCATCCACCAACATCGTGAGAAGGGAGTTCATCTCATGCATGTCAGCCTCTTGTCGGCAAAGCTCCGGCAACTGCCAGGAGTATTACGGGCCCCCCAATCCCTAAGGCCACCCCTAGGAACTCCCGAGGCAGGAGGGTAAGAATACCATACAGCACCAGGAGGAGCAAGAGGGTTCGGGCCAGCACGCCGGCCGTAAAGCCGAATACCGAACCCGTACTTACGTGGGCCGTGCCGAGCACGTGGCCGAGCCCCGCGGACATCCACAGGAAGTCCGCCGTGACCACAAGGAAGGTGACGCAGAAGGCGAGCCCGGCCATGGGTCTTAGCGCTGCGGCGAGGACGAGCCCTCCCGCCAGCCACGCCGGCAGCGCCAGAAGCAGGAAACGCCGCCTGAAGGCCCTAACCGTCGCGCCCATCGGGCTTTCCGTTCTCGTTGTTGTTCTTGATCGAGTTGAGCATCTTGATCAGGTACACGAAGGCACTGACCAGGCCGAGCACGAAGCCCGCCACCGTCGCGATGGGCGAACTGCCCAGCCAGCGGTCCAGCAGGTACCCGCCGCCCGTGGCCACGAGGATCACCGCCGGGAAGGTGTATACGAGTTCCAGGTAAACGCCCAGCCGGCGGAGAGGTGAAGGCATGTCACATAACTTACGGTTTCAGCAGCGCGGCCTGTGCCGCCCACTGCAGGAA
>JBJKRE010000242.1:0-4428 GCA_046704825.1 Acidobacteriota bacterium | reverse complement strand
TCATGGAGCAGAGGCCCGCGCTCGAGAAGTCAGGTTGCTCCGTCGAGGAGATTCCGGTGAACGCATCCGGCCAAGTGGACCTGTCTGCGCTGGAGACTATGTTGGACGGTCACGTTTCGGTTGTGTCCCTCATGACGGCGCACAACGAGACCGGCGTGCTGCAGCCCGTGACCGAAGCCGCCGGGATGGCCCACGCGGCGGGTGCGCTCTTTCACACCGACGCGGTCCAGGCCGCCGGCAAGGTCCCCTTGCCGTGGCGTGCAGCGGAGCCGGACTATCTGGTCCTGGCGCCCCACAAGTTCTACGGCCCCAAAGGCGTTGCCGCACTGGTCGTGAGGGACGGCGCACCCGTGGAGCCCCTCTTGACCGGCGGGGGGCAGGAACGGGGGCTGAGGGCCTCGACCGAGGCGGTGCCCCTTGCCGCTGGGATGGCACGGGCTTGCGAACGGGCCGGAGAGACGGCCGGCCTCTGGGCGGCGGTCGAGGTCTTGAGGGGCGAAATCGAATCCGAAACGAAAAAGAAATACGGGGCCGCGGTCTTCGGGGGCGATGCGCGTCGCCTTCCGAACACATCCTTCCTCAGCCTTCCAGGTGTGGACGCGGGCCGCCTGGTCGCCGAGCTCGACGCACGAGGTTTCGCCGTGGCGACGGGGTCGGCCTGCCACAGCGGATCCGCAGCGTGTCCACGGGTGCTGGAGAAGATGGGCCTCGACGGCGTGGACGGCGCGTCCGTCGTCCGAATCAGCCTGGGGCGGATGACCATGGGCCTCGACGTACACGCGCTGCTCGGCGCACTGCCCGGCGCTTTGGAGGCGGCGAACAGACGTGATGCCTGAAAAAGAAACAGATCCTGCCGACAAGATCTTCGTTCTGGTGTGCAAGGGCGACTCGTGCAGCAAGAGGGGCCGGCCCGACCGGGTGAGGGTGGCCTTGAAACAGCTCGTGCGGGAGTTGCCTGCAAAAAGTGTTAAAGTATCGTTCGTATCGTGCCTCGGCATGTGCGGGGACGGTCCCAACGTCCTGGTCTGCAGGGGCACTAAGGCCTACCACCACTGCACGGGCGCAGAAGCGGAAGACGTCGTAGCCGAGGTGAGGGGGAGACTTGGAGAATCCGATACATGACCCCAACGCTCTGAAGATTCTCGATGCGGTCAGCGACGGCGTGATCGTCATCAACCTGGAGCGAAAGATCGTCTTCATCAACGAGGCCGCGCGGACGCTGCTTGGCTATTCGGCGTCCGAAACCCTCGGACACCGGTGCAAGGGTATCACGCAGACCTCAGAGTGCGACTACAACTGTCCCCTTACACGCGCGATGAACGAGAAGCGTGACCTGAGCGGCGTGTCCATGTGGTACCGGACCAAGAGCGGCCAGCTGCTCAAATGCTCCACGAGCGTGGCCCTGCTGCGGGACGGGGGCGGCGAGATCGTGGGCGGTGTGGAGGTGTTCACCGACACGACCCAGGTCGCCCAGCTGCAGGAAGCCGCGGAGGAGCGCTTCTCCTTCTCCAACATCATCGGCCGGAACGACTCCATGCAGGAAGTGTTCGACCTCGTCCGCATGGTCGCCGAGACCGACTCCACCGTGCTCATCACCGGTGAGAGCGGCACGGGAAAGGAGCTGGTGGCCAACGCCATCCACTACAATTCACTCAGGAAGAACCGCGCCTTCGTCAAGGTCAATTGTGCGGCCCTGAACGAAGGCGTGCTGGAGAGCGAGCTGTTCGGCCACATCCGGGGCGCCTTCACGGGGGCTTTCGCCGACAAGATGGGCCGCTTCGAGATGGCCCACGGCGGGACAATCTTCCTGGACGAGATCGCCGAGATCCCGCCCGCCACGCAGGTCAAGCTGCTGAGGGTCCTGCAGGAGAACGAACTGGAGCGCGTGGGATCCTCCAAAACCATCAAGGTCGACGCGAGGGTCATCGCCGCAACCAACATCGACCTGAACGAGGCCATGCAGGAAGGCAAGTTCCGCCAGGACCTCTTTTACCGGCTCAACGTCTTCCGGATCCATCTTCCCTCCCTGGCACAGCGCAAGGACGATATCCCGCTCCTGGTCAACCACTTCGTGCAGAAGGTGGCAGCCAAGATGCCCGCCAAAGACATCACCGGGATCGAGACGGACGCCGTGGCGCGACTCATGGAATACGATTACCCCGGAAACATCCGCGAGCTGGAGAACATCATCGAGCACGCGGCCATACGCTGCAAGGACGGCACCATCCGCGCACGCGACCTCCCGCTGCCCGCCCAGGGCCCCGAAGAACCCGAGACCCAGCTCTACCAGATCCACTCGCCTCTTGAGACACTGGAACGGGACCTCATCATCAAGATGCTGGACGCCAACGACTGGAAGATCAACCAGACCGCGCAGCGCCTCGGCATCAGCCGGGTCACCCTCTGGCGGAAGATGAAGGAGTACGGCGTCCAGAAACCCCGCCATTCCTGAGGCAGGTTCCCCCTGAGACGCGGACCATTCCTGATCGTCTTGGCGCTTGGATTCGATGTTGCCGGTGCGAGGCTCCGTCAGCCCGCATCGTGCGGGGCAGCCGGAACCAGTTTGAAGGCCAGGTTAACCGCGGCCCCCTTGGCCGGGGCGGCGTACAGATCGTAATCGCCCGAAGGGAGCGTGAGGTCTTCGATGGGGACGGGATCCGAAACGGGCCCCGTCGGGGAGGTGTAGTAGACCATGACGGTCTGTTTGCCCTGCCGGATGGAGAATCCCGCGACGTATCGTCCCTTTTTCCCGGCGCAGAACGTGCCGGGCGCCAGCGAAACGATTCGGAAGGAGGCGGCCTCACGGCCCGGTGGAACGACGAAATGCCGGGGCGCCGGCTCGCACGAAGCCCCGCAGGTCGACGACACGAACACCTCGTGCCCCTGTGAAAACGCCAGCGTGCCCGTGAGGAGAAGGGCCGCCGGCAGCCACCTGAGAAACTTCATCCGCGACCTCCTGACCACACGATCACATTGTGGTGCATCCATCCCGCACTGGCAACCCGGGGCCGTTAGTAAGTGATCGAGTGATCAAGTGACCGAGTGACCGAGTGGGGGCAGCCCATCGAAGGCCCTCCCAAGCCCTAGCAGGCTGCTGAAAAACTCTCGTAGGTCGCGTTGCCAGCGCCACGGCCCCGAGTGCAAGGCGTCGCGACGCCGTCGATGCCCTTGCGCATCGTCAAGGAGCTACAACGCGGCAAGCGGGGCTGTTCCGCGGCAACCCTTCGGGCGCAAGGGGTTGCGGGCCACCTGCTTCGTTCAGGCTCGTCGAAAGGGCGCCCACCCTGTCTTCCTCGCCGCGCCTCGCATCGTGGGGTCCGGCCCCGGGGAGGGCTCTCGGCGCGTTGTCCGCCAGGCCGGAGCGGATTCGCGAAGGCGCGACGAACACGTGCCTGGTGCACGTGGAGGAGCACCGACAAAGAAGCCGCACGGCCTGGCGGCAACCCGGAGGGACGCCACGGCCCGAGCGCCCGGCTGTGTCGCGTCTCGTCTTCGATGCCTCTGGCATGCTTTTCCTCACCGCTTCGTGCCGGGCAGCTCGGGGCGCAGGCGTCGCGCCAGAGATCCTCCCCCGGGCCGGACCCCTCCCTGCAAGCCCTTTGCGCGCGGCCCACGCGGTTTTTTCAGCAGCCTGCTGGTTCAAATCCCAAATCCCCAATCCCAAATCCCAAATCCCAAATCCCCAATCCCTCGTTCCTTGCCCCGCACTTTTTTCCTGTGTCATCATGCGAGCCTGATATGGGGAGGCCACATGAACGACATCCGGACGGGAATCCCTGCAGTCCTCTGCGCGGCACTTTTGACGATCACGGCCGCGGGCCGGGCGCCCGCGCCCAGGACACTGGAAGTGATGGTCGGGTCGGCGGCGTCGCCTCCGGTCAAGGAAATCGTCAAGCTCTTCGAGAAGAAGACCGGCGTCCAGGTGGAAGCCCACTACGGCGGATCGGGTTCTCTCCTGTCGCAGATCGAGGTCGCCCAGAGGGGCGACGTCTATTTCCCGGGGTCGTCAGATTTCATGGACAAAGCCGTGGCACACGGCGTCGTCAAGGCCGGCGCGCCTGAGGTCATCGTGTACCTCATCCCCGCCATCATAGTGCCCCGTAGCAACCCCAAGCACATCGAGTCCCTGAAGGACCTGGCCCGCCCGGGGGTGCGCGTGGGCATCGGCCGGCCCGACTCGGTCTGCGTGGGACTCTACGGTGTTCAGATCCTGGCCGGGCAGGGGCTGCTGAAGGCCGTCCGGCCGAACATCGTGACCCAGGCCGAGTCCTGCGCGAAGACCTGCAGCGTGGCCTCTCTCGGACTCGTGGACGCCGTGTTGGGCTGGCGGGCCTTCCAGTTCTGGGACCCCGGCCGGCTCAAGGCCGTCATGTTGCCACCCGCTCAGGTCGGACGGATAGCCACCATGACCGCCGCGCCCACCCGGTA
>JBJKRE010000241.1:0-3481 GCA_046704825.1 Acidobacteriota bacterium | reverse complement strand
CCATCGCCACGACGTTCTTGTTGGTGAGGCTGGTGCTGACGTCGGTCCATGTGCTTCCGCCGTCGAGGCTCACGGACACGCCATTGCCGGCGTCACCCCCCGCGTAGATGATGGACGTGTTGGCCGGGTCGATGACGATACAGCTCACGTAATAGTCCGGACCTCCATATCCCGACCAGTTCGCGCCGCCGTTGGTGCTCTTTGCGATGCCCAGCCACGCCGCGTAGACGACGTTCGAGTTCGTGGGGTCCACCGCGTTCGCGCCTACGGTGTTGCTGGACGGGACGTAAAGCGAGAGCGCGGACCAGTGCGCGCCGCCGTCCGTCGACTTGTACAGCGGGGCGTAGAGCAGACCCGCGTAGAGGGTGTTACCGTTCTGGGGGTCGACGGCCATGCTGATGACCGTGTTCCCGCTGACCGGTCCGCCCGTCGTCCACACGTTGGTTCCTGCGTAGACCACGGCCGTCCAGGTCAGTGCCAGGATGACGACGGCCCACGGCGCGAGCCGAACAGCCTTTCCAAGAAATCCAATTCTCTTTCCCATCAGGTTCCTTCTCCTGCATAGCAGTGCATTCCCACAGCGAGAAACCTTCCCCCGAAGGGGTTCGGCCTCTGCCCCGCCGAACGCAGACTCACTTGCCCGGACCGTGTCCGGGGCCAGAGTAAAAAGTGTTTGCAAAAAAACTGGCAGGCCCCCGCGCCTGCTCGATGTCGCGACTGACTCCCCGCCGAGGGAAGGAAAGCCGGTTTGACTCTTCAACGCTCTCCCTGCCGATTCGGCTCCGCAGCTTTGCTGCCGGGCGAAGGATCGGTTGATCTGAGTCCGGTTGGTCTTCCCCGCCATCGCCACTGATGGAAGAAAAGAGCATAGGACGGACGTACGGACAAAGTCAAGGTTAAATGTCAACCGTTCTGTGTCATAAATGAAACGACGTGTGAAACGCTTCGGCCGGAAATGCTGAAGCCCTGCCCTTTGTGCCTTCGAAAGGGTGTTTAAATCATCGGTCGGGCAGCCGGCGGCCGTAGGCGTTGATGGCCAGGATTACGGGGATGATCGCCAGCAGTGGCAGGACGAAGTATACGATGGCCTCCGGGTCCCTGGGCGGCGGCGCGGTGCGCCGGGTGGCGTAGGCGAAGAGCACGAGGAAGAGACCGAAGGCCGCGAACATCCACCCGCCGAAGGCGTTGAGGGCGTACCAGTTGTCATCGGACGTGAAGGCCTTGCGGGTCCGTATGCCATAGACGCGGTTCATGGGGACCCGCCTCAGGATCAGCGGGATCGACATGAGCAAAGTTGCCGCGCCGATTCCCGCGTGGACGTACTGCAAAGGTACGATCATGGCGTCCCTCCCTGCCGCCCATCATACGCCCGTTCGCCCTCCGGCGGTCAGAACCTGAGCACGTCTCCGGCCACGATTTCGTAGCCCTTGGAGCCGGGTCCCTTGACCAGGGGGACGGCGACGGTCAGCTCCAGGACGCTGCTTGCGCGCGAGCGTATGTTTCCGAACCGGAGGCCGAACCCCACGTCCGAGTAGGTCTTGCCCCACCCCCCGGCGCCGAATGCCTGGATGGCGCCGGCGTCGACGAAGCCCACGTACCCCACCTGCAACAGGCCGAGGATGGTGTGGCTGGTGACGATCCTGTCCTCTAAGCTCATGACCCAGCGCTTGTCGCCCGCCAGGAAGTGGTTGGGATAGCCGCGCAGTCCGTCCTGGCCGCCGAGGTAGAGCCAGGCCTCGGGGTCGGGCCGCGAGCCGAGATCCACGCGGAAGTCGCCGGCCAGCGTCTGTTCGGGCAGGCTCTGGTCGTAGACGGTGACCTCGTCGGTCAGGAGGGTGTTGCGCCAGAGGCCGTTTTCGCGCCGGCCCTGGACGGAGCCGTTCTCCAGCATGAGCGTGTCGTCGCCGAAGAGCCAGCCCTTGGAGGCCGTCGCGAGGAAGAAGGGCCCGTTCGCCGCGCTGCCCAGCGAACGGGTGTAGTAGCCCGCGTTCGCGTTGATGTCCCAGCCCAGGTCGTACTGCTCCGTCCGCCCGACGGTCTGCATGTTCCGGAAGTCCCGGTAGCGGTCCTGAAACCATTCCCAGGTCACCTCGGGCCCCCTCAGGCGGTGGTTCTGCAGCGCGAGGGGGGGCAGGTAGCCGGGGCGGTAGGTCACCAGCCCGTAGTACGTCATCTGTTGAACCACGAACCCTGCGCCCACGCGGAAGACTCCGTCCGGCGTCTCGTGGTAGGCCCAGGCGGTGTCGAGCGTCACGGACCGGTCGTGGTTGCGCATGGCGTAGACGGAGTGCGTAAGGTTGTAGAGGGTCAGGGTCTCGTCGAAATCGGTGGCCCTGAGCTGGAAGGCCCACGGCGTCTGCAGCGTGTAGAAGGGCCGGTCGAGTTCGAACAGGCGGGACTTGCCGTCGGAGAGCTGCTGGTAGTTCGCGTTGAGCGTCCACCGGCTGCCGAAGAGCTGGGGATCGTAGTAGGCCAGCATGTTGATGGAACGCTCGAAGGTTTTCTCGTGGCTGATGAGCAGCCCCTTGCCCAGGCCGAGGAAGTTGCGCTCGTGGATTCGGAACTTGTATTTGTTCTGCCCGCCCACGTGGCCGTAGTTGACGTCCACGCCGAGCGTCCACGCGTCCTTGAAGAGGACCAGGACCCATACCTTCCTGCCTTCCACGCGCTCGGGCACGATGACGGCGTCGCGGGCGATGTCGAGGGTCTCCCTGAGGGCGCGCTCCGAATCGAGAATCCTGGCCGCGTCGACCTTGTCGCCCACCTTGAAGAGGAGTTCCCGCTCCACGATCCTCCTCTTCGTCTTTATGTGGATGACGTCCGCCGCCCGGGCGAACCAGTAGCGGGACGACGGCTCGTTTTTCGGGAAGACGTTTTCCACCTCGATGCGGATGCCCGCGATCACCGCCCCCTCTTTCTGGAGCTGGGCCCAGGTGGGGGTTCGGGGCGCGGCCGCGTCCGGCCGGAGGGCCAGGATGGCCAGGAAAGAGGAGGTGAGCAGGGTTGCGAAGAAATGCCTATCCCGTCCCATCGCCGTTCATCCCCGGAGCTGTTCGAGTTGATGCAGAGCGGAACGATAAAGGCACCTGTGCCTCCTGCCTGGTAAAACCCCGCGTAAAGGGGCGCTATTCCCCCCGCCGTTGGTGGGTAGCAGGCTGCTGAAGAACTCTCGTAGGTCGCGTTGCCACCGCCACGGCCCCGAATGCTAGGCGTCGCGACGCCGTCGATGCCGATGCGCATCGTCTAGGAGCGACAACGCGGCAGGCGGGGCCGTGCCGCGGCAACCCCCGGGGCCTGTCCACACATGGGCACAGGGCCGCGCGCGCGGCGCCGGGCGAGCAGGTCAAGGCGGCGGACCGAAGGAAGGCTGACTGCCTTTCAAGGGACGCCAACACCGGCCGGCGAAGCCCGCCGCCCGCGCCCGAAGGGACGGGACCGGCCGGGCGCAGGGCAGTGTCAGCTCGTTCGTCCGATGCTTTTG
>JBJKRE010000240.1:0-4373 GCA_046704825.1 Acidobacteriota bacterium | reverse complement strand
CCTGGAGGGTCGTGACGGGGCCGCGGACCAGGGGGGCCAGACCGCGCCGCACGAGTTCATCGTCGAACGGGCTCGTGTCTTCGATGGGGAGCGCTTCGAACCGTGCCATGGAGCCTCCTTTCGCCGGCGGCAAAAGCGTGCGGGTCGTCCTCACGGTACTCTATAACAACGGCACCCCCCGGGCCATTCGCCTCGGAGCGCCTTCACCTCACGGCGGCTGCACATCTTTCCCGAGGGAGGGGAAAGCCTCCAGGTCTTCGACGGTGTCGACGTCCCGGAGCCTCGGCCCTTCGCATGTCCTGTAGCCGGCCGCTTTCAGACTCCGCCGCGCCTGTCCGCAAACGTCTTTCGCGGTCCAGTCGACGCCGCGGAACAAGCCCTTTCCCGGTGCGGTGAGGGCCACAAGCCAGAACCCGCCGTCGAAAGAGGGGCAGAGCAGCGCCCCGCCCGGCTCCAGGAGACCGAAGGCGCGCGTCACCACCGCGGCGTCGAGGTCGGGCAGGTCGCTCCCCGCCACGGCGACGCGGCGGGCGCCCGAGTTAAAGGCCTGTCTGACGGCTCCATCCATCCGGTCCCCGAGGTCGCCTTCCGATTGAGGGAGGTACCGGTCGGCGCCGGGCAGCCACCGCTCGAAGAACTCTCCGTCGCCCGGCGGTGCGTAGACCACCCACCGGGCGAAGGGCCCGGCGGCCGTTCCGGCCCACGCGCCCTCGGCCATCCGGGCGTAGAGCCGGGCCGCCTCCTCCGAACCGATACGGCGTGCCAGCCTCGTCTTGACCCGGCCGGGCACGGGCCGTTTCACAAAGAACAGCAGAACGTCTCCCGACGTCTGCCGGTCGTGGGGTCTTCCGGGGGCGGAGTCATCCGGCTGACGGATCATGCGGCCTCCCGTTGCAGTCTCTTTTTCACCTTAACGGTGCCCGGGGGACCGGGTCAAGGCGGACGCTGGATAGGCGGCGTCCCGTCACCTACTCGCCCGGCCGAACGGTGCCGCGCGCGGCTTTCGATCGCAAAATGGGAATGAGTGGAAGGAACAGCAGGAGGACCACCGTGACGAAGAAGAAGACGTCGATGTAGGCCATGAGGGACGCCTGCACCCGTGCCTGCCTGAAGATGACGCCGAGCGCCAACGCCTTGGCAGAGTGGGGGTCGAGACCAGAGACGGCCTTCATGAGAGTCCCGGCCTTTCCGAGCCTGTTCGCGTACAGTGGATTGAACGGATTCATGTGCTCGACCAGCCGGGACTGGTGGAACTGCGCGCGACTGGCGAGCATGGTGGAGACCACGGCGATGCCGATGGACCCTGCTTCGTTGCGCACCAGGTTGTAGAGCCCCGTGGCCTGGCCCATGTGCTCTGCTGGCATGGTGCTGTAGGCGGCCGCGGCCACGGATATGAAGAGGAAGCCGACGCCGAACCCCTGGATGAAGCGGACGGTCGCGAGGTACCAGAAAGTGGAGTGCAGGTCGACGGACCACAGCATCCGCATGGCGATCAGCATGAGCACCACGCCGCCCAGGAGTATCCACCGAACGTCGATACGTTGAACGATGCGACCTGCGACGAGCATGGCGAGCAGGGAAGCCGCACCCCCCGGGGCCAGGATCAGACCGGCCCACGTGGCTGTGAATCCGAGCAGGTTCTGAACGAAAAGCGGCAACAGGATCAAGGTGGCATAAAGGACGAAATACTGGAAGAAAGAGAGGCCGACGCCCGCCGCGAACTCCTTGTTCTTAAGGATGGACAAATCCACGAGCGGGTGGTCGTGCGTGAAGGAGCGCCAGATCAGTAGCGCGATGCCTAGGGCCGATACCAGAGCCATGATCTGGATGAGGTGGCTGTTGAACCAGTCGAGCCGTTCGCCCCGGCTTAGCATGACTTCCAGCCCGCCCAGTCCCAGCGTGATGAAGAGGAGGCTCATGAGGTCCACCCTGCCCTCGGGCTTTCGGATGTATGGGGGGTCGTGGATGAAGAGCAGTGCCAGAACGACGGCCAGGAACCCCAGGGGGATGTTGATGTAGAAGATCCACCGCCAGCCCCACTGATCCGTGATCCAACCGCCAAGAATGGGTCCGATGATGGGGCCGAACACCACGCCCACGCCAAAATAGGAGAGGGCGCGCCCTCGCTCGTTCGGCGGGAAGGCCTCCAGCAGGATGGCTTGGCTCATGGGGACGATGATGCCCCCCGAGAGGCCCTGGAGGACGCGCATGACGACCATGAAGGCGAGATCGGGCGCCGCGCCGCTGCCGAGCGATGCGAGCGTGAAGGCCACCACGCTGATGAGGTAGATTCTGCGCCGTCCGAAGAAGTTGCCCAACCAGCCGGTGATGGGAACCACGACAGCGTTTGCGACGAGGTAGGACGTGATGACCCAGGTGATCTGGTCGACGCCTGCAGAGAAGGTCCCCTGCATGTGGGGAAGGGCCACGTTCGCGACGGAGGTGTCCACCGCCTGCATCATGGCCGCGAGCATGGTCGCGAACGTTATCATGACCTTGCCGGCTTCACCGTTTTTCATCGCGCCACCCGGCCCGGAGGGCCGCTGCACTGCCGGAAGGTCCGGCGGAAAGCGAAGGTGCCGCCGAACGATCCACCACTGGCTGCATCACTGATTTCCATCTGTGAAAGGGCTTCTCCCGGTACGTACGCCAGCGGGCTCAGCCCCCGAACGCCTCCATGACGGCCTCCGTGTCGCGCACCCTGCCCATGCGA
This sequence comes from Acidobacteriota bacterium, assembly GCA_046704825.1. GTDB lineage: Bacteria > Acidobacteriota > UBA4820 > UBA4820 > DSQY01 > CAVRTJ01. The sequence goes on along the minus strand of JBJKRE010000240.1, from coordinate 1,660 downwards.
GGGAAGATGCGGGTCAGGCAGTGCGCATGGGCCTCCTCGCTCAGGGCGCTCATGGCGTCAGAGACGAATACCTGGTGGTAGCCGCGTTCGAAGGCGTCCCTGGCGGTGCTCTCGACGCCGAATTCGGTGGCGATTCCGCAGAGCAGGAGCGTGGTCAGTCCGCGGCGCCGGAGCTGCAGGTCCAGGTCGGTGCCGTAGAAGGCTCCCCACTGCTTCTTGAGGATGACGATATCCCCTTCAGCGCGCTCCAGTTCGGGGATCAGTTCCGTCCAGTCTTCCGGGAACGCCCCCCGATGCATGGGCTGATCCGCGTCCGGAAACAGACGGTCGCGGCCGTCGGGCGAGCTGCCGACGTGAACGAGAACGGGGAGGACGCCAGCCCTGCGCGCCGCTCGCAGAATGCGAACGGTGTTGGCAACGACCGTCCGGCCGGAATGTGGACGGATGGGAAGCGGCACGATGCCCTTCTGCAGATCGATCACGATGACCGCCGCCTTATTTGCCTCGAGTGATAGTTCCCTCATGGTGGTCTCCGGTATTAAGGTCGGGCGACGGAACCCGACGGTTGACACAGCGCCCCGTGAAGTGCGTCCAAGCCGGAAGACACTGCTTGGAGTTCGGCATCTGTGAGCCCTGCAATGCCTTCGGCCACCCGTTTCCGGGTGTGGGCCCTGGCCCTCTCGAGCAGGTCGGCGCCATCGGGGGTCAGGGAGAGCATGATGCGCCGGCGTTCGTTCGGATCACCTTCCCTGGCCACAAGCCCGCGCCGCACCAGGCGTTCGACCATGGCCGAGGCCGTGGCGCCCGCCACGCCGACGAAGTCCGCCACGCCGGACAGGGAGGCGCCAGGCGAGCCGCTCAGATAGGCCAGAACGCGGAACTGAGGGACCGAGAGCTTGCCGTCCATCCCGTCCCGCATCTCCCGCCGCAGCACCCTCATGACCGCCGGCAGCGTCTCCAGAATCCGTCTGGCGCAGGCTTCAGCCTGCGACTCGTTCTGCCCCTTGCGCGTTTTCAGGTGTCCGTCCATAACATAGCCTCTCTAATACTTAGTGCCACTAAGTATTAGCACGTCTAGCAATGTTGTCAAGTGGCCTGAACCCTCCGAGGGATTTTCCTTGATTCGAGGCCCAGCTAAGAGGGACGAACGAACGGCGTGCATGCTAAACTATGCAAACCGATAAAGGAGGAACCATGGGTGAAGATCCGAAGGAGGGGTGCGTTTCTCCGGCCGCTGGGCCCATCGCCCCGCAGGGGGAAACGAAGAACGAAACCACCGCGTCAGGGGGACGCGGGCGAAAGGAGGGGGGCATGCACGTGATGGTCGGAAAAGAGGCTCCGGACTTCGAAGCCTCGGCCTATTTCGAGCGTGGCTTCAAGAACGTGAAGCTGTCGGACTTCAGGGGGAAATGGGTCTTCCTCTGCTTCTACCCCGGCGACTTCACATTCGTCTGACCCACCGAGCTGTCGGCGGTCGCCGGCAAGGCAGACGTTTTCAGCGAACTCGGCGTCCAGGTGCTCTCGTGCAGCACGGACAGCCGGTTCACCCACAAAATCTGGCAGGAGCAGGAACTGGCCAAGATGGTGGACGGGGGCTTCCCGTACCCCATGCTCTCGGACGCGGGCGGACGCATCGGTTCCGTCTACGGTGTGTACGATG
>JBJKRE010000239.1:0-10907 GCA_046704825.1 Acidobacteriota bacterium | reverse complement strand
GTGCCGGTTCGTCGTTTTGAGTCCGGTCCGGGGGCGGGGCGCTAAAGCGGGCGCGCCCGAGGACTGGCGCTGGAGCAGCTACCGGGCGACGGCGGGGAAAGAGAAACCGCCGGAGTGGCTCGCGGTGTCCTGGGTCCTGTCGCGGTTCGGGAAGAGCGCGTCAAGGGCGAGGCAAGGCTATCGCCGCTTCGTGGCCCGGGGGCTCGAGGAAAAGACCAGGATCGACGTGCGGGGCGGGCTGTGGATCGGTTCGGACGGGTTCGGAAAAGCCCTGCGCGAGCGGCTCGGGGGGAAGGCGGACGTGCGGGAGCACACGCGGTTGCAGCGCGGTGGGCTGGATGGAAAGGGACTGAAAGCGTACTTCCCGGCGAAAGCCCTCAAGAGCACGGCCGCCCGCGACGAAGCCATCTACCGGGCCTATCGGGAGGGCCGCCATACCCAGCGCGAAATCGGAGAGCACCTGGGCCTGCATTACGTCACCATCAGCAGGATCGTCCGAAGACTGGAGGAGGCCAAACGGCAGGAGGACGGATCGAAAGGCGCGGCCGGCACGAGAAAGAGCGCGCGAAAAGGAAAGAGCTGAACCGCGTACTCGACTGCAGACCGCGGACCGCAGACCGCCGGTGCGCCTTCGGCGCGGTGAAGGGGTGAGGAAGTAAAGGGGTTAAGGGTAAAGCTGGGGTATGCCTTCGAGGAGCGCTCCCGTGCCGTCTCTCACTTCCGCCGTGCGCCGTCTGCGTTCCGCCTTGCCATCGGCCATCGACGATCGACTATCGATCATCGACAATTCGCTCGCCGCGCCGACCGCGGTGTGTCGCGCCGTCGGAACCATTAATGCTCAATTTCGAATCTTAAATTGAGATACATCCAATTCACCATTTACAATTCAACATTTAGCATTCGGCAAAGGCGACCGCCGACTGCCGACCGCTGCCCCACCATCTCACTCCCACGTCCATTCGCGGATTTCGGGCATGTCCACGCCGTGCCTGCAGATGTAGGCCTTGTGGTCGAGCAGCCTGTCCCGGATCCACTGCTTGGTGTAGGCGGCACGAGGGCCGAGCCTGGGCACCCGGTCTATGACGTCCGCGACGAGGTGGAAGCGGTCGAGTTCGTTCATGACGACCATGTCGAAGGGGGTCGTAGTCGTGCCCTCCTCCTTGTAGCCGCGGACGTGGAGGTTCTTGTGGTTCGTCCTGCGGTACGTAAGGCGGTGGATGAGCCACGGATACCCATGGTAGGCGAAGATGATCGGCTTGTCCGTGGTGAAGAGGACGTCGAAGTCCCTGTCGCTCAGCCCGTGGGGGTGTTCGCTCTGGGGCTGGAGCGTCATGAGGTCGACCACGTTGACGACGCGGACTGTGAGGTCGGGGAAGTGATCCCTCAGGATGCGGGTGGCCGCCAGCGTCTCGAGCGTGGGAACGTCTCCGGCGCAGGCCATGACTACGTCGGGTTCGCCCCCGTCGTCGCTGCTCGCCCACGGCCATATTCCGAGCCCGGCCGTGCAGTGGCGGACGGCGGCATCCATGTCGAGCCACTGGAGTTCGGGTTGCTTTCCGGCGACGACGACGTTCACGTAGTTCCGGCTTCTGAGGCAGTGGTCCGCCACCGACAGAAGGCAGTTGGCGTCGGGAGGGAGGTACACGCGGATGACGTCGGCCTTCTTGTTGACGGCGTGGTCGATGAAGCCGGGGTCCTGGTGGCTGAAGCCGTTGTGGTCCTGGCGCCATACGTGGGACGTCAGGAGGTAGTTCAGGGATGCGACGGGCCGCCGCCAGGGGATATCGCGGGTGACCTTCAGCCACTTGGCGTGCTGGTTGAACATGGAATCGACGATGTGGATGAAGGCCTCGTAGCAGGAGAAGAAGCCGTGGCGCCCCGTGAGGAGATAGCCTTCGAGCCATCCCTGGCAGAGGTGTTCGCTGAGGACTTCCATGACGCGCCCGTCCGGCGAGAGGTGGTCGTCGGACTCGAGAATCTGCGCGGTGGACACGCGGTCGGTGACGTCGAACAGGTGGGTGAGGCGGTTGGAGGCCGTCTCGTCGGGACCGAACACCCTGAAGTTTCGGCTGTCCCTGTTCAAGGTCATGACGTCGCGGAGAAAGGCGCCCAAAACCCTCGTGGCTTCGGCCCTGTGCGTGCCCGGTGAAGAGACCTCGACCGCGAAATTTCTGAAATCGGGTAGCCTGAGATCGCGCATCAGTTCCCCGCCGTTTGCGTGGGGGTTTGCGCCCATGCGGCGCCGGCCCCGGGGGGCGAGATCGGCGAGGGGCTTCAGCAACCTGCCTTCGGCGTCGAAAAGCTCCCGGGGCTTGTAGCTCCTCATCCAGCGATCGAGCATTTTGAGGTGGGCGGGCTTCGTGGCGACCTCGGCGAGTGGCACCTGGTGGGAGCGGAAGGTCCCTTCAACCGGAACCCCGTCCACCGCCTTCGGGCCCGTCCAGCCCTTGGGGGTGCGCAGGACGACCATCGGCCACGCGGGCCGCGTGCGGAATCCCTTCGACCGGGCGTCGAGCTGGATGGCCCGGATGTCCCCGACGATCGCGTCGAGCGTCCCGGCCATGATCTGGTGGAGGCGCTTCGGGTCGTCGCCCTCTACGAAATAGGGCTCGTAGCCGTATCCGCGCAGGAGGGCCTCTAGCTCTTCGGCGCTGATCCTGGCAAGGACCGTAGGGTTGGCTATCTTGTACCCGTTCAAATGGAGTATGGGAAGCACCGCGCCGTCGCGAGCGGGATTGAGGAACTTGTTGGAGTGCCAGCTTGTAGCGAGGGCGCCCGTTTCAGCCTCCCCGTCGCCGATGATGCAGGCGGCGATCAGGTCGGGGTTGTCGAACACGGCCCCGAACGCGTGGGCCAGCGAATAGCCGAGTTCACCGCCCTCGTTGATCGAGCCGGGAGTCTCGGGGGCCACGTGGCTCGGGATGCCGCCGGGAAAAGAGAACTGCGTGAAGAGCTTCTTCATCCCCGCCTCGTCGCGGGAGACGTCGGGGTAGAGTTCGCTGTAGGTCCCCTCCAGGTAGGTGTTGGCCACAAGCCCCGGTCCGCCGTGGCCGGGCCCGGTCACGCAGATCATGTCGAGGTCGTATGCGTTGATGATGCGGTTGAGGTGAACGTAGATGAAATTGAGGCCGGGCGTGGTTCCCCAGTGTCCAAGGAGGCGGGGCTTCACGTGTTCCGGCTTCAGGGGTTTCCTGAGCAAGGGGTTGTCGCGGAGGTAGATCTGTCCGACGGACAAGTAGTTTGCGGCCCGCCAGTAGGCGTCCATCTTGCGCAGCATGGTTTGAGAGAGTGGTTTGTCCATGGCCTTCTCCTTTTGACCGGGCCCCCGCCGTCCCGTCCGTGCCGCGGGCGCCGGCCGGAGACGGCGGCCGGTACTGCGGCGAAGCGGAGGTGCGCACGAGTGCGGCCCCGCCGGGGGGACACCGCTTGCGGTACCGATTCCGGCGGCCCCCCCGGGCACAGGCATCCACTTGTGCTACATGATCCATTCTGGTGCATGGACTCGGCCGTGTCCAGCAGGCCGCCGAAAGCCGTGGTACGGCGGCGGGTGTTCAGATCGGGTGCGGTTATGATTGACATGCCGCCGGCAGCGCGAAAACCATGGTACCGCCACCTCGCCTGAGGGCGTCTGCGTTTGCCGCCGGTGCGGGAGGGCATTGCACAGGCCTTTTGTATGCGTCCGGAGGGCTGGTATTGCATGATAGAATCCGAAGGGAATTGCTTGTTTCGACGCATCAGTCAGTCGGGGGACACTGTGGGGGTAACGGGGAAATGATGACACCGAGCAGAGCTGCAAAGTGGGTGCTGATGGCCGGAGTGTTGGGGATGACCATCCTGGCGTCGGCTCAGGGCAAGGTGCATTCCGCCGCGGCAAACTTGATAGCGGCTGTGAGATCGGGCCGGGCCAATGAGGTCGGGTTGTTGATTCGCAGGGGAGCGGATCCCAACGTCAGGGACAAGCAGGGAATGACCCCACTTCATTATGCCGCCTACAGGGGTGACGCGGCCTGTGCGAAAGCCCTCCTGAAAGGCGGTGCCGATCCTAATGCAAAGGACTCGATCGGCATGACGCCGCTTCACGATGCCGCATACGCTGGGCACGCGGGCTTTGTAAAAGTCTTGCTGAATGGAGGGGCCGCTGTTTCGCCGAGGGACAAGTGGGGCAACACCCCACTTCATTACGCGGTGTACAAAAAGTCGGTCGTCGCCGTGCGGGTTCTGCTGGAAGCCGGAGCTGACCGATCGGCTGCGAACGACAAGGGTGCCACGCCTGCCGATATGGCTGCGGCTTCCGGATCCAGCAAGATTGCTGGCATGTTTGCGTCAGGTGGCCCCAAGGCAGGACCGAAGGTTTTCACCAACGAGACATTGAAGAGAATGCCCAACGACGGTCATTTCGTCATACAGAAGAATAAACCGATAGCAAGCGGACCGTCGTTCCCCGGCCATCTGGGAAACGTCGGCCAGGAGCTGGGCAGGCCCCGGAAACACCTCTCCACAGCCGAACGGATAAAGGACCTGTCGGAGCAGATAGACAGGCTTAAGAAAGCAGAGGAACGGCTGGAAAGCGAGATTCCACAACTTGAAAAGAAGTGCGACGAATTCAACAGGCTCGAAAGTGGTGAACAGGTCGGGCTGTCGCGCCGCTCCCCACCTCCGGATTGGCGGCACCATGCGGAGCAAAGACGTTATGAAAAGGCAATTGAGAACGACCGGGACTCAAGCTGCGGCGCGTTGGAGCGCGCAAAGCAGGAGATGGGGAAGATAGCGGTTGAAATCTCCGGCAAGAAAGCCCGCCTCAGGCTGCTGGAGGAGAGAGCCTGGAGCGAAAAACGAACCCCTTAGGTTCCGGCCGAGACGCGCATTGCTGAGAGTTCTGCAGTCTTGACGATCGCCCGGCCCTTGAAATTGTCCATCCCGCCACATAGACTGGGCACATTCTCCTAGGTTCATGCGCCTCAGCGAACTGCGTTGGGGAGATGTCCAGAATGCAGAGCGAGTCGGACAGTCTTGCGAGGGCACCAGCTCCCGGCGGGGGTGGACCTCCCTTTGTCTGGAAGGTGTCGGGGCTGGCCGTAGCCTACTTCGTCACGGCTTGGCTGGGGCTCCTGCTTGCCATGCCTGGAACCAACGCGACGGCCGTCTGGCTCCCCACCGGCATTGCGATCGCTTCCTTGCTCCACTGGGGTACGAAGGTCTGGCCGGGCATCTTTATCGGATCCTTGTCGGTTAACGCCTTGTTGCTCAAGGGGATGGGGTTGTCCCTCCACGCTTCCCTGGCGGCAGGCGTTGTCACCGCCGCAGGGAACAGCGCCGAAGCGGTCCTGGCGGCTTTTCTCATCGTGCGTGCCACCGGCGGCAGGGACCCGTTTGCTGGGTCCCGTGACGTCGTTAAGTTCATCTTCTTCGGCGCACTCGTCAGCACCGCCGTGGGTGCCCTGACCGGTGCGTCGACCTTCTGTGCGGCGACCGGCCGGTGGTCCGGTTTCTCTGCCGCCGCGCTGACGTGGTGGCTCGGCGACGCGACGGGTGCGCTCCTCGTAACGCCCGTCATTCTGGGTATCGCGCACGGCAAACGGCGGGCAAGGCCGTCCAGAATGGGCGTGGAATTCCTTCTCTTCGCAGCCGCCACCGCCGCGCTCTGGTATCTGTGCTATTTCAGAGTTCCCGCGCTCGTCATGTTGTTCGTGCCGTGGGTGGCCCTCGTAGCGCTTCGTCTGGAGCCCGCCTACTCAGCGGCGACCATTCTGCTGCTCGCGGTACTCTCCACCTGGGCCGCCGTGCAGGGGACGATGCCCTTTAACGGGGGGAATTTTCATCGATCGCTGCTTCTGCAGCAGGGCTTCATAGGATCGGTCGCCGTCGCCGCCCTCGTACTGAGTTCGACGGTGTGGGAGCTGGAGCGCGACAGGAAACGTCTCAATTCCGCGTACAAGTTCGAGCACGATCTCTTCGAGAAGAGTTCTCTGGGGTTTGCACTGTGCACGATGGAGGGGCGGATAGTGGACGCGAATCCCTCCTACGCCGCGCTTCTCGACCGGACTGTGCGGGAGACGCTTCCGCTCTCCTACTGGGACATAACGCCCCCGGAGTATGAGGAAGACGAAGAGCGGCAGCTCGAGAAGCTCAAACGAACGGGGAAGTACGGACCCTACGAGAAAGAATACATAAGGAAGGACGGAACGCGCGTGCCTGTCCGGCTCTCCGGGCTGCTCGTAGAACGCGGCGGGAGAACGCTCATCTGGTCCAGCGCAGAAGACATTTCCGACCGGAAACGGGCGGAGGAGGCCGTCGTCAGGAGCGAGTCCAAGTACAGGGAGCTGGTGGAAAACGCGAACAGCATCATCCTGAGGTGGACGCGCGACGGGAACGTCACGTTCTTGAACGAATTCGGCCAGCGCTTCTTCGGCTATTCGAGCGACGAGATCACCGGGAGGCACGTGGTCGGCACGATCGTACCGGAGTCGGAGAGCTCCGGCCGGGACCTCCGGCCGCTCATGAAGAAGATCTGCGCCGATCCCGCCAGGTTCGAGCACAACGTTAACCAGAACATCCGGCGCGACGGCACCCGGGTGTGGATCGCCTGGACGAACAAGGTCGTGATGGACGAACGGGGGGAGGTCAGAGAGATCCTGAGCATAGGGTCGGATATCACCGGGCAGAAGGAGGCGGAGGAGAAGCTCGCCGTCTACCGGGCTCACCTCGAAGACCTCGTGAGGATCAGGACCTCCGAACTGGCCGAGGCCAAGGATCGGGCGGAATCGGCCGACCGGATCAAGTCCGCTTTCCTGGCCACCATGTCCCATGAGCTCCGAACGCCGTTGAATTCCATCATCGGGTTCACGGGGATTCTTCTGCAGGGCATCGTGGGGCCGCTCAACGAGGAACAGGAAAAGCAACTCCGAATGGTGAGGGACAGTTCGAAGCACCTCCTGAACCTCATCAACGACGTTCTGGATATTTCAAAGATCGAAGCGGGACAGCTCAGGATCGTCCTCGAGCCCTTCGACCTGCCGGAGGCCGTCGACAAGGTCGTGCGCGCGGTAAGACCCCAGGCCGAAAAGAAGGCCATCGCCGTCTCCGTAAACGTGACGCCCGACGTGGGGAGCATCGTAAGCGATCGGAGGCGGGTGGAACAAATACTCCTGAACCTCTTGAGCAACGCCATCAAGTTCACCGACGAAGGCGATGTGCGCGTCGATTGCTCCATGAGGGGCGACCGCGTGCAGGTCAGCGTGACGGACACGGGAATCGGGATCAAGGAAGAGGACATCGAAACGCTGTTCAAGCCATTCAGGCAGATCGATTCGGGGCTCACGCGAAAATACGACGGAACCGGCCTCGGGTTGTCCATATGCAAGAAGCTGGTGGAAATGCTCGGTGGTTCGATCAGAGTGAAGAGCGCATGGGGTGGGGGCACCACATTCTCTTTCGACATCCGTGCCGAGAAGGGAGACGCATGACTGCGAACATTCTGTATATCGAGGACAACGAACAGAACCTCTACTTGATCACGTTTCTCCTTCAGGCGAAGGGGTACACGGTTCTCCAGGCCCGGGAAGGGCAGAAAGGCATCGAAATGGCGGTTCGCCACAGGCCGGACCTGATCCTGCTGGACATCCAGCTGCCTGGCATGGATGGGTACTCGGTGGCCCGCACCCTCAAGGGGCGCGGGGAGGTGTCAGGGATCCCGATCGTGGCGATCACCTCGTACGCCATGACCGGTGACCGGGAAAAAGCCATGGAATCGGGCTGTACGGGCTACATCGAAAAGCCCATCGACCCGGATACCTTCATAGCGCAGGTCGAGAGGCACCTTGCGGACGGGTGTGGAGCCGGAGGTGAGACATGACGACGGTCTTGATCGTCGACGACGAGCCCAGAAACCTGTACATGCTAGAAGTCGTGCTGAAGGGATTCGGCTACGAGGTTGAAAGCGCCGAAAACGGTGCGGTGGCCCTGAAGAAGGCGAGGGAACGGCTGCCGGACCTGGTTGTCACGGATATCCTGATGCCCGTGTTGGACGGTTTCAGCCTGTGCCGCCAGTGGAAGGCGGACGAACGCCTCCGGGACATTCCGTTCGTTTTCTACACGGCGACGTACACCGAGCAAAAAGACGAAGAGTTCGCGCTCAGTCTCGGGGCGGACAGGTTCATCGTCAAGCCGCAGGAACCGGACGTGCTGGCCGAGGCGGTAAAGAGCGTGCTCGATGAGAGCAGTGCAAAGAGGAAGATCGCAGACCGCAAGCCCCTCGGCGAAGAGATGGAATTCTTCAGAAGGCACAACGAGACACTGTTTCACAAGCTGGAACAGAAGATGGTGGAACTCGAGCGTGAGGTGGTGGAGCGCAGGCAGGCGGAGACGTCGCTTCGGGAAAGCCGGGAGTTCCTCGAAAGTCTCATCGAAAACATTCCGGACATCATCATGGTGAAGGACGCCGAGGACCTGCGCTTCGTACGGGTTAACAGAGCGGCGGAGTCGCTTTTCGGCGTCGAGAGAGCGGAACTTTACGGGAAGGACGACTACGCCATCTACCCGAAATCGTTCGCGGACAAACGGATAGAGAAGGACCGGCGGGTGCTTGCGGGCAAGCGGCCCGTCGAAATCCCCTGCGACGAGGTGGAGGTAGGGGGATCCGGCAAGCGGATCCTTAACACGACCAAAGTCCCCATCCTCGACGCGGAGGGGGGAGCGCGATATCTTCTCTGCATTTCCGAAGACATCACGGAACGGAGGAAAGCCGAGTCGGCCCTGCGCGACAGCGAAGAGCGGTACCGCACGCTTGTCGCGCACAGCCCGGACGGGGTTCTGCTCGTGGACCTGGAAGGCCGGTTCCTTTCGGTCAACCAGACCATCTGCAGCGAACTGGGCCTGAGTGAGAAGGAAATGCTCTCCATGTCGATCTGGGACATCATCCCCGAAACACATCGAGAAGCGCATCAGGCCCGGCTGGCGAGGATCGTGAAAGGCGAGGTGCTCGATGACACCGCAGAATACGAAGTGCGAACCAGGGAGGGAAGGCGCCTTCTCGTGGAGGTGCGGTCGGCGCCGTACAGAAAGGGCGGGGACATCGTCGGATTCCAGGCGATCGCCCGGGACGTCACCGAACGCAGACGGGCTGAAGCCGAACGGGAGCGGCTCATGATCGCACTCGAACAGGCCAAGAGTCTTCAGACCGTCGGCATGATCGCAGGCGGCGTGGCCCACGAGGTGCGGAATCCTCTCTTCGCCATCACGACCATCTCAGCGGCCCTGGAGAAGAAGCTGCGAAATCGAGGCGAATTCGAGGAACACCTGGCGCACATTCAGGAGCAGACCCGGCGTCTCAACGCTCTGATGAGCGACCTGCTGAAGCTGGGCCGTCCCATTAACCCTGAGGAGTACGAAGACTGCACGCTTCGGGAAATCGTCGCCCGGGCTATCAACCTCTCGAAACAGAACATGCCCGGTTTGGACTCTCGATGCGAACTGCGCTTCCCCGCGGAAGTTGTCTCGGTGCGGGGGGTACCCGGGCGCCTTGCGCAGGTCGTGGTCAACCTGCTGGAAAACGCTTTCACGTTTTCGCCGGAGGACGGCATCATCCAAGTCGGGCTTGACAAGGCGGACGGCATTGCGGTCCTGACCGTGCGGGACTCGGGCCCGGGCATTCCCTCCGAGATGATGGACAGGGTGTTCGAGCCATTCGCCAGCAAGAGAAAAGGCGGTACGGGACTCGGTCTCGCCATCGTCCGGCAGATCGTCACGGCGCACGGTGGCAGAGTGGAGGCTGCGAACAACCACCCGCAACCGGGCGCCTCCTTCTCGGTATATCTACCGGTCGCACCCGTCCAGAAGGGGCCGCAGACAACCTCCTGAGGGAGGGAGATCTGCCGCCGCCAGTGGGGAGCTGGGGTCAGGCCTATTTCGTTAGCCTGCCGGGCCAATCAAGGTCGGAGGCGGTCCGGCGCTGAAGGTTTGCCGAGGCAGTCTCAGGGATGCGGGGCCGGCGTGTTCTTTTTATGGATGCATTCGGCCTGAGACGTGTTCCGAATAGAAAAGCGCGGGGCCGGAGCCCGGCGCTTGGCTCGGCGCCGGAGGCGGTCGCCCGCGACGGGACCTAAGGCCGATGTCGGGTTCCCATCTCCCTTTGCGGGATCGGTGGTGCTAAAATCTTGGATCAGCGAGGAGGCACCGTTTCAAAGCGGGGGACGCTGACCAGCGGCGCAATATGCAGTCGACTGAGTGGGATCATTCGGATCGGACAAAGGGGGCCCCAACGGGCGGTGGAGGCGCCGAGAGCGCCCTGGCCGCTTGGCGGCGCAGTGTTCTCGAGTATGTGGTCTGGGTTGCGGTGGCCATAAGCTTCGTGCCCCTGGCGTCGCTGTTTCTGGCGGGTCCGGCCTTCATCCCCATGAAGGTCCGTCTCGAAAGTCTCGTCGTGTTCCTTGCGCTTCTCGTTTTAGCGCTCAGCAGGGGGCTGTCGCACGTCGTGAGAACCTGGGCAATTCTCCTCGTCGGCTACGCCATCGCCGGGGTGATGTTGGACGCCACCGGGATGCACGGAGGCGGGCGTCTCTTTCTTATCGCCCTTCCGCTGTGCGCGGTTGTGCTGCTGGGGCTCCGGGCGAGCTGGGCGGCCGCCGGGCTGAGCATCGTGATTTACGTCGGGGCCGCCGCTCTAGACGCTTCAGGAATGCTGGACGCGAATACGGCCAGGATCGATTCGTCGGCACCGCGTTTCTGGTTCCTCCAGGGCACCGTACTGATCATGGTGCTTGTCCCGGTCATGGTTCTGATCTCGCGCTTTTTCGGACTTCTGCAGAGGACGCTGGCGGCCGAGAGACGGTCGGTCGAGCGCCTGACGCAAGCGGCCGAGGAACGTCAACACCTGGAACGAATGATCCTTGAGACCGGCGAACGCGAACGGA
>JBJKRE010000238.1:0-4361 GCA_046704825.1 Acidobacteriota bacterium | reverse complement strand
GGTACGGCCTGACCTACGCGATCGCGCTGGAGGGTGCCCTCAAGGTGAAAGAGGTTACCTACGCCCATTGCGAGGGCATGCTCTCCACCGAGTTCAAACACGGGCCGCTGTCGGCCGTAGACGAGGGGTTCCCGGTGATCTTCACCGCCGGCCCGGAAGACGTCCCAATCATGGTCAGCGGCATCAACGAGAGTGCCTGCCGCGGCGCCCTGACGGTGGCCGTCGCGGAGGAGGACCCCCGGCTGACCACGCACGTGTCGGAGCTGATCCCCATCCCGCCGGCAGGCCCCCTCTTCGCGCCCATTCTGGCGGCCGTCCCGCTCCAGCTCCTGGCCTACCGCATGGGCGTCCTCAGGGGCACCGACCCGGACTTCCCGAGAAACCTCAGCAAGACACTGACCGTCGATTGACCGCAGGGAAACGAAAAAAGCCTCCGGAGGACACTCCGGAGGCTTTTCCATGCGCGTTGTTGAGGTTCCTGCCCTATCGGTCCTCTCTCAGGAAGCGGACACCTGCCACATCACCGTTCTGATCGAAGTAGACGTGTGCGACCATGCCGAACTTCTGGAACCGGATCTTCATGACGGCAACATCGAAGCCCCGGTCCTTCGTGAGCGTCGGCACGCTGTGGTGGACGTAAGGGCCCCAGGTCTTCATGAGTCCGTGCCACTGCTCGCTGAGGGCCTTGGCGGACAGGACTTCCTGCGTCTTCATGTTTTCCATGGCCGCGGCCTTCTTGAACTTCCAGTCGGCCATGTATTCGATGTACTTCGTCGCCCTGGCCTTGATATCGACCTTCTGCGGGGCGGCCTTCTGCGCCATGACGGGCAGCCAGAGCGCGGTCGCCATCAGTACGACCGTGCACGCCAGGAATAGCTTCTTCATAACAATTGCTCCTCTGTGGGTATCGGGAATGTCGGTAAAATCATACAGATGAACCCGCGCATGGTTCGATTATGGCACAACCAGGAAGCGCGTCAAGAAGGCCTTAGAAGGTCGTGGTCATCGGGTTTTCTGATGGAACGGGGGCTGAAAGGTCCGCGTCAGTTGAGGATCATGCCGAGCGGGGCCTGCCTGGCCGACTGCATGCGGTCCACGGGAGCCAGGATCATCTTCCCGTCTTTGCCTGCGCTTTCGATCCTCACGTTGCCCTCCCGGAGCAGTTCGTCGGCCAGCAGGTGAAAGCTCTGCACCCAGAGTTTGTACCCCTGGCGGTTCGCCTCGTCCTCCCAGTCAACGTCCTCGCGCGGCCGGCCGGTGACCTCCTCGAAAACCGAGCGTTCCCAACGGTCGAAGTCGCTCGCACCGAGAGCTTTCAGCTTCCTGTACATGACCGTTTTGAACTGCGAAACCGAGTCCGAACCGTTGAGAGTTCCTAAGGGCATAATCACCTCCGTAGACCCTTAGAACGGCTCCAGAAAAAGGCTTATTCCTGTGCTGGGTCAGGGGCTCCGGTCGGGCGCAGATCGCCCGGGCTTACTCGAATCCGTGAAGCGTCCGGATCTCGTCCGGCCAGCGGTCCGGGTCGATCGTCTCGAGGATGAGCGGGATGCCGTCGAACCTGGGGTCCCTCATGATCAACCGGAAGGGTTCCCACCCGAGCTCCCCCTCGCCGAGGCTGTGGTGGCGGTCGACCCGGCTGCCGAGGGCGCCCTTCGAGTCGTTCAGGTGCACACCCCTGAGAAACTCGAACCCGACGGTCGCCCCGAAGCGTGCCGTGGTTCTCTCGAACGCCTCGGCGGTGCGCAGGTCGTGGCCCGCCCCGAAGAGGTGGCAGGTGTCCAGGCAGACGCCCACCCGGCTCTTGTCCTCCACTCCGTCGATGATGTAGGCGATCTGTTCGAAAGCGTGCCCGATGTAGCCCCCCTGGCCCGCCGTGTTCTCGATGACGGCGGTCACGGACCTGGTCCCCTCGAGCGCGAGGTTGACCGATTCGGCGATCAGGTCCATGCAGGCGTCCTCGGGGATCATCTTCCGGTGGCTGCCGGGGTGAAAGTTCAGGAGCGCCAGGCCCAGCTCTTCGCAGCGCTTCATCTCGTCCAGAAAGGCCGCGCGCGATTTCTTCAGGCCGGCGGCGTCGGGGTTGCCGAGGTTGATGAGGTAGCTGTCGTGGGGGAGGATCCTGTCCAACGCGAAGCCGTGCGCTTCGCAGTTCCGCCTGAAGGCGTCCACCTGCCCGGGCTTGAGGGGCGGCGCCGACCACTGGCGCTGGTTCTTTACGAAGAGGGCGAAGGTCCCGGCCCCGATGGCGGCTGCGTTCAGCGGCGCGTTCTCCACGCCCCCGCTCGCGCTCACGTGCGCTCCGACGAGTTTTTTCGGCATCCTGCGGCCCTCCTTCCACCGGGACAACAGGATACAACAGGGGAAATTTCGGATTGGGGATGCGGAAAAGAACTGAGGAACCGGTTTTGCCCAAGGCCTAAGGGCTAAGGCCGAAAGGCTAAAGGCAAAGACCGCAGGCGGGAGGCCCGATGGAAAGGCGGAAGGCGGAAGTAGGAAACGGCACGGGACGAGCCTTTGAAGGCAGGCCCGCGACTCTTCACTGGATCACTCGGTCACTTGATAACTCGATCACTCCTGTTCAAACAGGGAGGATGGGAGGACCGGAGGAAGGCGGAATGCGGCAGACATTCATCTCCCAAGGGCTAAGGGCAAAAGGCTAAAGGCTAAAGAAAGCAAGAAGGCGGGGGATGGGGCTTCGAAGGCCCGCACATGCGCCCTACTCACCTAATCACTTACTCCCCTACTCACGACTGCGGCGAAGGCCAGCCCGCGAACGCTTTACTCGATCACTCGATCACTCGATCACTATTCACCGGGCGCGCAGCGCCCTTTTCACCGGCGATCTCTCGGATGGACTCGTAGAGGGGCTTGAGCTGGCGGTACATGCGCTTGTAGACCCGGTTGTAGAGTCCGTCGTAGATCTCGCGCGTGCCCGGGTCGGGCTCGAAGGTCCGGCCCGGGCGGGCCATGGACGCGACCGCTGCCTTGAAGTCGGGATGGAGGCCGAGCCCCACGGCGGCGTCCACCGCCGCCCCGAGCCCGGAGGCCTCGAAGACGTGCGGACGGGTGGCGGGGAGCCCGAAGATGTCCGCCGTGAGCTGCATGGCGCCGTCGCTCTGTGATCCGCCGCCGCACACGCGCAGTTCGTTCAGACGAATCCCGCTCCTCCGCTCGATGCGCTCCCTGCCTTCGCGCAGGGCGTAGGCCAGCCCCTCCAGGATGGCCCTGTAGACGTGTGCCCGCGTGTGCCCCGCCGAAAACCCGATGATGGCGCCCCTGGCCTCGGGGCCGGGGATCTTCAGGCCCGGCGACCAGTAGGGCTGAAGCATCAGCCCATCGGCCCCCGGGGGCACGGCCCGGACGAGCTCGTCGAAGAGGTCCTCGGGGAGGACGCCGCGCTCCTTGGCCGCGTAGCGTTCGTAGTGCCCGAACTCCCGCTTGAACCAGCTCACCATCCAGTAGCCGCGGTAGATCTCGATCTCCGTGTTGTACGCGCCCGGGATCGCCGCCGGATAGGGCGGGAGCAGCGGGACGGCCTCCACGTATCCGGGGCTCATCACGTTGATGGTGGCGGTGGTGCCGTACCCGAGGCACCCGATGTCGGGCGTGAGGCAACCGGCGCCCAGGACCTCGCAGGCCTTGTCCGCGGCCGCAGCCACCACCGGCAGGCCGTCGGGGATGCCCGTGGCTTCGGAGGCGGCGGCAGTGATCTTTCCCATGACGGAACCCGGCGGCACCAGGTCGGGCAGCATGGACGGTTCGACGGGCACGGCGCGCCACTTCCAGTCCCTGCGCCCGGCCCAGCGCAGGCGCTTGTAGTCGAAGGGCACGTAGCCAACCTGGCAGCCGGTGGAGTCCACGAACCGGCCCGTGAGCCGGTGGGACAGAAACCCGCTCAGGAAAAGGTACTTGTGGGTTCGGTCCCAGATGTCGGGCTGGTGAACCCGTATCCAGTTGGCCTCGGCCTCTGCCATGAGGTATGCCACGGTCCCGCTTACCCCGGCCGCGCGGAAGAGCCAGCCCCAGGGACCGCCCAGCCGCCCCAGGCCTTCCGTGCGCCTGTGGTCCAGCCAGGTGATGGCGGGCCGGAGCGGCTCGCCTTCGCCATCCACGTTCACCACGGTGGCCCTTTGAGCGGTGAGCGCCACGCCGGCGACCGCCTCCTTCCGCACGCCGTCCATGCGCCAGAGGCGCAGGCAGGCTTCGCACAGGCAGGACCAGAAGTACGCGGGGTCCTCCTCCGCCCAGCCGGGCTTGTCGGCCGTCAGGGGCCTGAGCGGAACGCGGGCCTTGGCGACGATTTCACCGAGGGGGTCGACGAGCATGGCTCGCACGCTCTGCGTGCCGTTGTCGATGGC
>JBJKRE010000237.1:0-13541 GCA_046704825.1 Acidobacteriota bacterium | reverse complement strand
AGTCCAGCGTCGCCAGCGTCACGATGTTCCACAGCGCCAGCACCATCGACAGCGCCGTCGACGTCAGCGCCACCGCCGTGATCACCCCGCGCCGGCCGTGCTCGAACCGCCAGCCGAACAGGCCGTTCAGAAGAGCACCGATCGCCGGAAGGACCGGTATTAGCCAGAGAAGAGATACGGCCGTCATTGGATCTCCTCCCCTACAAAGTGCGCCGCGAGCCGGAGTCCGTCACTCGGGAAGCCGGTTCCTGAACGGATGGAAGCCGCCGATGCCCGCTCTGCTTGAATTGACGTCTCAATCATGTTCATCCCATCTTCTATGTTCGGACTCACGAATCACCCCTGTTTCCGGCTCCCCCAGAAAAGCTACCACTTCATGAGGTTGGCTGCGTCGATGTTGGAGGTGCCCTGGCGGCGGATGAAAGCCACCACGATGGCGACGCCGACCGCCGCCTCGGCCGCGCTGACGGCCATGACGAAGAACGCGAACAGCGCCCCGTCCAGTTGTCCGAAGTAGCGTCCGAGTGCCAGGAAGACGAGGTTGACCGAGTTGAGCATCAGCTCCACGGACAGAAAGACGATGATCGCGCTCTTGCGGGTCAGGGCTCCGATCATGCCCACGGCGAAGAGAAACGTGGCAAGAATGAGATAGTGCCCTATCGTGATCATGACCACTGCCTCCTGGAGAGTACGATGGCGCCGATCATGGCTCCGAGAAGGAGGACCGACGCGATTTCAAAGGGCACGGCGTAGTGCGTGACCAGGAGATCCCCGAAGGACTGGATGCTCCCGAAGGTCTTCTCCACGGGGAAGAAGGCCCCGAAGCCCGACTTCCTGAGCAGCCTGTAGACGTAGAAGATGAAGAGAAGGGCCGCTGCGTAGGAGAGGAGGATCTGGCTGGTGCTGACCTCCGCGCCGATCTCCTCACGCCCGAGGGCCATGATGACGTACAGCGCGATCACCATGACGGCTCCGGCGTAGACGATCATCTGGAAGAATCCGAGGAACGGCACGTGCAGGAAGATGTAGAGCACGCCGATAGTCACCGTCGACACGGCCATGCCGAGGGTGGCGACGACGGGGTTCTTGTGGAACACCAGAAGCAGCGCGCCGATAAAGCCGATGAAAGCAAGGGCGAAGAAGAGGATTGCCGCCAGCATCAGGTGCCCTCCTCGATAGGTTTTTCCTTCCCGGGCAGATACGGCGGCTTGCGCCCCATCTCCAGCAGCTTTTCCTTGGGAAAGATCAGGTTGGTGCGGTCGTAGTCCGCCAGTTCGTACTCGTCCTTGAGCCAGATCGCCTCCACCGGGCAGACCTCCTGGCAGTAACCGCAGAAGATGCACAGACCGAAGTCGATGGTGAACTCGCGGGGGTACTTCTCCTTCTTGAGGTCGGTCTCGTCGCCGACGATATTGATCGCCTTGGGGGGACAGATGAACTGGCAGAGCTTGCAGGAGGTGCACTTCTCGTGGCCGTCCAGACCCGTCAGCAGGACGGGCGCGCCCCGGTATTTCGGCGGGAGGGTCCACTTCTCCTCGGGATACTGGAGCGTCACCTTCTTCTTGAACACGTGCCTGAACGTGAGGAGCATCCCCTGAAGGATGGCTGGGAAGTACAGCTTCTCCCACCAGGATAGTTTCGGCCTTTTCACTTTCATGGGCGGCCTCTCAAGAGCAGCCAGGTGGCGATGAATACCAGGTTAACGACGGCGAGCGGGAACAGCCGCTTCCATCCGAGGCTCATGAGCTGGTCGTAGCGGAACCTTGGAAGGGTCCAGCGGACCCATATGAACACGTACAGCATGATGCCGACCTTGGCGAAGAAGACGAGCATGGAGAGGATACCGCCCCAGATCGGCCCGAACCAGGCGTAGTTGACGAAGGGGAGGTTCCACCCGCCGAAGAAGAGCAGAACGACGAAGGCCGAGGCCGTGATCATGTTGGCGTACTCGCCCATGAAGAACATGGCGAACCTCAGCCCGGAGTATTCGGTGTGGTAGCCCGCCACGAGTTCGCTTTCGCTCTCGGGCAGGTCGAAGGGAAGGCGGTTGGTCTCGGCGAAGACGGCCACCGTGAAGACCACGAAGCCCAGGAAGTGGGCGAAGACGAACCACAGGTGGGGCCAGCCGCCCTGCTGGGCCGCGACGATCTTGTGGAAGTCGAAGGACCCGGTCCAGAGCACGATCGAGAGGAGCGCCAGTCCGATGCCCAGCTCGTAGGAGATGACCTGGCTCGCGGCCCTCAGGGCCCCCATGAGGGAGTACTTGTTCCCGCTGGACCAGCCGGCTAGCAGGATCCCGTAGACGCCCATGGAGGACAGGGCCAGCAGGTAGATGATCCCCACGTGAACGCCCGGGGCGATGGCAAGCGGGTAGCTCTTGCCGGCGATGGTGATGTGTGTTCCGAACGGGATCACCGCGAAGGTGATCAGGGCCGGGAAGAGCGTGAGCAGGGGCGCGATCAGGTAGAGGGGTTTGTAGGCCTCCCTCGGCGCCACGTCCTCCTTGAAGAAGAACTTGAGGCCGTCGGCCAGTGGCTGGAGGAGCCCGAACGGGCCGACTCTGTTGGGGCCTCTGCGGTCCTGCATCCAGGCCGATACTTTGCGTTCGGCGAGCGTCAGGTAGGCCACGCCGGTCATGACGATGCCTATGATAACGATCATCGTGATCAGTGCGCGGATCACTTCGGGCCATAAGCCGGTCACGGCGTCACCTCCTCCAGAGAGATGCCCAGGGGCAGGAAGTCACGGATCATCTTGCCCTTGAGGGCCGGGATGGCATCCTTGACGCGGGCGTGCCAGGCAAGGAATGTCGGCTCGGGGGCCTCCTGGCCCGCGGCGGCGAGCCAGCGGGAGACGACGTCGAAGTAAGGGCGCCTCTCCTTCGGCGGCACGACGGCCCGCGCCGTTTTCTGGGCCACGCCCTGGAAGTTGACGGTGATGCCTTCCATCTCGTGCCACCCGGCCAGGGGGATGAAGACGTCGGCCAGCGCGGCCGTCTCCGTGAAGTTGTAGTCCGCGACAACCACCAGGTCCATGCCGGACAGCAGGGCCTCGAGGCGCTCTTTTTCGTCGCCTTCGGCGTCGCCCACCACGTCCTCGCGCACGATGAAGGCGGCCTTCCGTCCCTCCAGCAGAGTCGAGACGGAGGCGTTCTCGTCGCCCACCTGCAGACCCAAGACCCGCGCGCCCTTCAGGTTGGGCCGCTTCTCTTTGCGGATGAGGAGGTCGTCGTCCTCGCCCCGGGTGACGTTGAGCGTCGTGGCCGGCGCGTTCCCGAAGAGCGAGGAGGACAGGGCCTTGAAGGCCTCCATCTCCTCGAGGGTCATGCGGCCTGAGAGCACGAACGCCGCGTCGGACGAAGCCTCTCCCGTGAAGGGCGCGGTCCGCTCGATGAGCTTGTCTGCGAAGGTGTCCCAGGTGTAGGCCATCCAGCCCCCACCGTTCCTCAGTCTGGGGCGGGCCACCAGCTCCGCGTCCTTGATCCGCTCCGTGACCAGGCGGCCGTAATCGCACATCCACGGCCCGTTGACCTTGGGGTTGTCGCGTGGGACGAGGCGGAGGAGTTCGCCCTTGTAGGCGTCCATCCGCACCGAACAGCCCCGGGAGCACTCTGAGCAGACGGAATTGGCCGAATGGAGGAACCACACGCGCTCCTTGAACCGGAACTCCTTGCTGGTCAGTGCCCCCACCGGGCAGATGTCCACCGTGCAGACGGAGTAGGGGTTGTCGAGCTTCTGCCCGGGGAAGGTGTCCACCTGCGTGTGGACGCCGCGCTCGACGAGCGTCAGCTCGTGTGTCTTCGATATCTCGTTGCAGAAGCGGATGCAGCGCGTGCACTTGATGCAGCGCTCCTTGTCGAAGACGATGTGCGGCCCGATGTCCACCCGCTTGGGCGCGTGGACCTTTTCGAACTCCAGGCGGCTGGCGGGCGCCCCGTAGGTGTAGGAGTACTCCTGCAGCTGGCACTCCCCGGCCTGGTCGCAGATGGGGCAGTCCAGGGGATGGTTGAGCAGCAAAAACTCCAGGATGCCGCGCTGGGCCTTCTTGACGGTGTCGTTCTTCGTGTTCACCACCATGTCGTACTTGCCGTCGATCTTCTTCTCGTCCGGCAGGCTGGAGATGGTGGTCGAGCACGCCGTGAGAGGCTTGGGCGCCCCCTGGACCTCCACCAGGCACATCCGGCACTGGCCCACGATGGACAGCTGCGGATGATAGCAGTAGTAGGGAATGTAGACCCCGTGCTTGAGAGCGACACGGAGGATCGTTTCCCCCGCCTGGGCCTCGATTTCCTTGTCGTCAATCTTGATCAGCGGCATGCGAATCCTTTCAAAGACTCCACGGGGGAAAGGTGGGGCGACGGGAGAGCGCGGCGGCCTTCGTGTCCCTTGCGGCTCTTATGAATCACCGGTTCCTCCAACCATTCATGATCTGTGCGACCGTCCGGCATTCTCCGTCCCGACACGCTCCGTCTCCCGTTCACACGGCGATGGTCATGCGGGTGCCGTGAAGCGGGCAGCGTCCCGTCTTTATGTGCTCTTCGAACTCGTCCCTGAACTGCTTGACGAAGGCTATGGCCGGCATGGCGGCCGCGTCGCCCAGCGGGCAGATGGTCCGGCCCATGATGTTGCCCGACACGTCCAGAATGAGGTCGCAGTCTCCGGCCTTTCCGCCGCCCGCCTCGATGCGCTCAACGATGAGCTTGAGCCAGTGGGTGCCCTCGCGGCACGGCGTGCACTGGCCGCAGGACTCGTGAGCGTAGAACTGCATTAGGTTGAGGAGGGCCTGGACCATGCATACCGAATCGTTCATGACGATCACGCCCGCGGAGCCCACCATGGAGCCGACGGTCTTGAGGCCGTCCGGGTCCATGGGAACGTCGATCTGGTCGGCCCTCAGGACCGGTACGGACGAGCCGCCCGGAATGACCGCCTTGAGCGGCCGGTCGCCCAGGATGCCGCCCGCGTGCTCGTAGATGATCTCGCGCAGGGGGGTTCCGCCGGGCAGTTCGTATACGCCCGGCCTCTTCACGTGGCCGGATACACCGAAGAGGCGGGTGCCCGGCATGCTGGGCGATCCGAGGCCCTTGTACCAGTCGGCCCCGTTTTTGATTATGTGGGGCACGTTGGCGTAGGTCTCCACGTTGTTGATGTTGGACGGCACGCCGTACACGCCGTAGCCCGCGGGGAAGGGCGGCTTGAGCCGGGGCTCGCCCCGCTTGCCCTCGAGCGAGTTCATGAGGGCCGTCTCCTCTCCGCATATGTAGGCGCCCGCGCCGCGGGAGACCCAGACGTCGAAGTCGAAGCCGGAGCCAAGGATGTTCTTGCCGAGAAAGCCCTTGGAATAGGCCTGGTCCACGGCCCGCTGGAAGATCTTCGCACCCTGGGGCATCTCGCCGCGGATGTAGAAGAAGCAGCCCGAGGACTGGGTGGCCCAGCCGGCGATGATGATCCCTTCGAGGATGGCGTGGGGGTCGTTTTCGATCAGCAGCCTGTCCTTGAAGGTTCCGGGCTCGCTCTCGTCGGCGTTGCAGACCAGGTACTTGACCTTGTCCTTACCCTTGGGCAGGAAAGACCACTTGAGGCCGGCCGGGAAGCCCGCTCCGCCGCGGCCCTTGAGGTCGGCCGCCTTGACTTCGCCCAGCGTCTGATCCGGCGTCATCTTGTGAAGGGCTTTCATCAGCGGTTCGTATCCGCCCGATCCCATATAGGTGTCGATGTGTGTCGAATTGGCTTTCCCAACGTTTCTCGTCAGGATTTTCAACGCTTCGGCCATGGGTTTATCCCTTCACGGTTTCGATGTACAGACTTCACTTACTCCAGTTCGTCCAGCAGCCGGTCCACGTCCTCCGGCGAAACGCGCCTGTGCAGCGTCTCGTTGACCATGAGGGCGGGGCCCCCGTCGCAGCAGGCCAGGCATTCCACCGTGATCAGGCTGAAGCGCCCGTCCTGGGTGGTTCCGCCGGGCTTGAGCCCGAGCTTGTCCTGCAGGTGATCTAGGAGCTGCTCGGAACCGGCCAGCATGCAGGGGAGGGTCTTGCAGACCTGCAGGAGATATCTGCCCTGGGGTTTCTGGCTGAACATCTCGTAGAACGTCACGACGCCCCGCACGTGGGCGGGCGACATGTCGAGTCTTTCCGCGATGAAGGCCTGGAATTCGACCGGCACGTGGCGGAGGCGGGCCTGGCAGAGGTGCAGGCTGGGGATCAGGGCCGACTCCGGCTTGGGGTAATGCGTCACCAGCTCGTCGATCTCGGCGACGAACTTGGGGTCCGACAGAAGCACGGCGGTTGGATTGGACGTTTCGCTCAACGGTCGACCTCCCCGAGGACGGGATCCAGGGATGCAATGGTCGCGATCACGTCGGCCACCATCTGGCCCTTCACCATGACGGGGAGCCCCTGCAGGTTGACGAAGGAGGGGCTCCTGAAGTGGCAGCGGTGGGCGACGTTGGTGCCCGAGCCCACCAGGTAGAAGCCGAGTTCGCCCTTGGGGGCTTCGAAGGCGAAGTAGATCTCCTTGGCCCTGGGGGTCTTGGGACCTTCGGTCGCGACGATGAACTGGTGGATCAACTCTTCCATCTTGGTCAGGACCCGCTGCTTGTTGGGCAGGAAGACCTTCTCGGACTCGGGGTCCTGCGGGAACAGGGGCTGATCGGGGTCGTACTCCTTCAGCGCCTGCTGGATGATGCGGACGCTCTGCCGCATCTCCTCGAGGCGGACGAGGTAGCGGTCGTAACAGTCGCCGTGTTCGCCCACCGGGACTTCGAAGTCGTACCGGTCGTACCCCAGGTAGGGGTAGGCCTTGCGGATGTCCCACTCGACGCCGGCGGCGCGGAGGTTCGGACCCGAGAGGCCCAGGTCGATGGCATCTTCGGCGGAGATGGGCCCCACGTCCTGGGTCCTGTCGATCCATATCCTGTTCCGGGTCAGGAGCCTCTCGCACTCGTCCAGGGCCTCGTGGCACTGGTTGGCCCAGGCGAGGATGTCTTTGGCGAGGCCGGCCTCCCAGTCGCGCGCCAGCCCGCCGATGCGCCCGTACGAGACGGTGAAGCGTGCGCCGGTCATGCGTTCGAACAGGTCGTAGATTTTCTCGCGCTCGGTGAAGCAGTAGAAATAGACCGTGCCGGCGCCGATGTCGAGGGCGGTGGTGGCGAGCCAGAGGATGTGGCTGGAGATGCGGGCCATCTCGCAGCAGACAACGCGCATGACGCGGCACTTCTCGGTGATCTTGAAGTCGATCAGCTTTTCGACGGCCAGCGCCAGGCCGATGTTGTTCGAGATGGGCGACAGGTAGTCCATCCTGTCGGTGTAGGGAACGACCTGGTGGAGGGTCTTGTTCTCGGCGATCTTCTCGATACCCCGGTGCAGGTATCCCACGTCCGGACGGGCCTCGAGGACCACTTCGCCGTCCAGCGTGAGGACCACGCGAAGGACGCCGTGCGTCGCCGGGTGCTGGGGCCCCATGTTGACGGTGACGGCTTCGGTGTTGAGGTCGAGGCGCTCTCTGTTATAGCTAGTCATTGTCCGTTTCCTTCACCGGCAGGAAGTTCCGCCACTCGTCGTCGCCCTCCATCGGATACTCCTTGCGCAGGGGGTGCCCGTCGAATTCTTCGGGCAGCATGATGCGCCTCAGGTCGGGGTGGCCGATGAAGGTGACGCCCATGAGGTCGTAGACCTCCCGCTCCAGCCAGTCGGCCGTGCGCCAGATGTCGGCCACGGTTTCTATGGAGGGGGCTTCCACGGGCAGGGCTGCGCGGACGCGGACCTGTTCGGCCGTCTTGAGGCTCCGGGCGATGTAGACCACGTCGATCCGGCCCTCCTCCGGCCAGTGCGCGCTGCTCACGTCGGCGAGGTAGTTGAAGCCGCGCTCCTCCTTGAGGTAGCGGAGGATGGGCTTGGCGTGGTCGGGTTCCACCACGAGCGTGGTCTCGCCCTGGTATTCCACAATCTCCTTGACGGCGTCAGGAAAGGCATCCCTGACCGCCTTGATCAGATCGGCCATATTTTCCACCTCGCGTGCCCCCATGTCAGACATGCGCCGGGAGGACCGGCTCAGCCGGAGAAGTAGCCCTTGCGCCACGTGGGCGTTTCAGAATCCTCGGGCGGTGCGTTCGTCGTTATTTTTCTGCCCTTCTCCAGCAGGGGAAGGGCCTTGTACTTGGGATCGCGCCCCCGGTAGTGGCCGTGCCGCCGGTGCTTGCCCAGAGGGGACCACTTTTCCTTCATGACCTGCTCCTGGATCTTCATGACGGAGTAAATGACGGCCTCGGGTCTCGGCGGGCACCCCGGCACGTAGACGTCCACGGGGATGATGTGGTCGATGCCCATCACCACGGAGTAGGCGTCGAACATGCCGCCCGTCGTCGTGCAAACGCCCATGGCGATGACCCACTTGGGTTCGGGCATCTGGTCGTAGATGCGCTTGCAGGCCGGGGCCATCTTGCGCGTGAGCGTGCCGGCCACGATCATGAGGTCGCACTGGCGGGGCGTGAAGCGCATGGCCTCGGCGCCGAACCGCGCAAGGTCGTACCGGCTCGCCACCATGGCCATCATCTCGATGGCGCAGCAGGAAAGGCCGAAGGGCATGGGCCAGAGGCTGTTCTTCCTGGCCATGTCGACGATCTTCGACATGGAGCTTACGATGACACCGCCTTTGACCATCTCGAGGTCCTGGCGGGTCTGCTCGTCGAGCTGGGTATCCTTAGGATCTACTCCCATCGGAGAGCTCCTTTCTTGTATGCGTAGATGTACCCGATCAGCAGGATACCGATGAAGATGAGAAGTTCGCCGTAGACGAACAGGCCCCATCCCATGTGGATCCTTTCGCGGTAGACCGAGGCGACCGGGTACAGGAAGAGCGTTTCTACGTCGAACAGGAGGAATAGAAGGGCCACCACGTAGTATCGGATGGACACCCTCTTGTAGGGTTCGTCCATGGGGTCCAGGCCGCATTCGTAAGGCTGGAGGTCCGTCCGTGAGCCGCGGACCTTACCGAGAACCCAGGACACGAACGCCAGGCCCACGGCCATGAGAAATGCGACCACGATCATGACCAAAACGGGAAGATAGGCCGGCAACATATTCACCCCCTGGTTCTGTTGTTGTCCTTTCAAGCCCCCCGACTGAAACGAAGCCCAAAGTCAGGCGGAGAGGCTACCATACCGCAGGAAGAGTGTCAACAAGGCGCACCCCGTAATATTCCATAAACACGGGGGGTTTAGGGGGTTTTGACCCTGCCGCGGAGGTGCCTCCGAGCCCCTCCCGGAGGGCCGACGGCAAAGGGGGCGGGCATCGGCCCGCCCCCTCGGGTGAATCGGCCTCTATTGAGGATTACTTCGTGAAACTGAACGGGGCGGATACGCCCCCGTCGTCGTTGTTCACGACCGTGATCTGCACGGGCACCCCTTTGGGGACTAGGTCCTTGAGGGCGCTGCCCTTCTTCGCGATGATCTTCGTGCTGTTCTTGAACGCGGTTTCGGGCACCGGCTGGTTGTTCACCATGATGGTGCAGTTGCCGTGGAAGTTGCTTCCTCGGATCTTGAGGCGGAAGGGGTAGTGCATCTTCATTATATTCGTGATCACAGGGGGGACGACCTTGACCGTCACGGTCACCGTGGCGCTTGCGGAGGCGGACACGGAGTCGGTGACCGTGACCGTGGCCGTGTACGTGCCCGCAGCGGAGTAGGTGTGTGAGACGGCGGCGCCGGCCGCGCTGGACCCGTCTCCGAAGTCCCACTCGTAGGAATAGGGCGGAGTGCCGTTGAAGGCGGTGGCGTTGAACGTCACGTCGAGCGGGAGGTATCCGGAACTGGGGCTGGCCTGCGCCGTGAGCGTGAGGCTGCCGCTCCCACCGCAGCTTGGGAAACGGAAGGCGCCGATGCGCGTCTGCCAGCCCGAGAGAGACGTGGAGGCGTAGTACTCCTGGGTGTACCAGTAGGTGCAGTCGTCCGTCGGGTCAACGCTGAGGGTGCTGTAGTCGCCCCAGCGGCCGTAGCTGCTGAGCTGCGAGCCGCCGCCCGCGATCATGGAGGACTCGCCCTGGGTCAGTTCGTCCGGAGGGTCCGTGGCCAGCCGTCCGGCGTAGCGTATGGACGGGTAGGTGGAGGTGCTCGACACGCTGTACCCGATCGCAAGGTCGCCATCCTTGTCCATGGCGGCGCTGCCCATCCACCGGCTGTCCGAGTCGGGCGCGAAGGTGCTCTGCTGGAAGATGCCCCAGCCGTTGCCCCAGTTTCTCAACTCGTACCAGCGGACGCCCGCCTGGTCGTTGCCCACGTTTACCGTGTGGTTGACCACCAGGGTCTGGTAGTCCCCGAAGTTCCGGTACTGGAGCCTGTACATGAGGCGGTCCGAAAGGGTATCCAGCCTGACCGACGTGTCCGGCTGGGTGATGCAGTTGTTGCCTCCGCAGAAGCTCGTGTCGAAGGGATCGGTGACGAGGACGGTCTCCGGGTTGCCGGATGACCCGAAGGTCGTGTTGTTCGGGTCGGCCCAGTCCACGTGGAAGGCCCAGATGCTCAGCTGATCGTTGGGGTAGCCCCAGGCGTCGTCGTCCATCTCGACGTAGTAGTCGGGTTCGCCGGCGGGCGGGAGGGTGGTGCCCGAGAAGGTGCCCGGAAGCATGCCGCCGTAGTTCATGTTAACCGTGGCGAGATCGAAGTACTGAAAGCTCGCCGAGGGATCTCCGGCGAGCATTTTGGTCCGGTCGAAGACGGCGACGCCGGCGCCGGCCCAACTCCCCGAAGCCGTGAACTGGTTGCAGGTCATGTAGTACCCGTCGGGCCAGACGCCGAATTTCGGATAGTCCGGCATCTTGTTGCCGGGCCACTCGAAGGCGTACCGGTACCAGGCTCCCGTGGGGTCGGACGTGACGGACACGGCGATGTACTGGTAGTAGGGACCGTTTCCGCCGTTGGCGCACAGGGCGAACTGGCTGATGAACCAGCGGTTGGCGATGCGGTCGTATAGGACCACGGGGTCTCCGTCGTTGCATGAATCGGCCGGGCCGCCGAAGCCCTGCCAGATGGTGTTTCCGGCCACGGGGCCGTACAGGAGGTTGCCGTTCTTGTCCCAGACGGCCAGGCTAAGGTTCACCCACTGGACGTAGTCGTTTAGCCCGACGTCGCCCTCGGTGTCGGGCGGCGTAACGGCGTAGGGTGCGTTGGCGGCGTTGGAGATGCCCTCCCAGGTCTTGAGAGGTAAGGGCATGGATCGGGTGCCGGGCCAGGTCTGGACCGCCGGATCCACTTCGTCCGCAGCCTTCGCCTGGTCCCTGACCTCGGCTTTGGGCAGAGGTCTTACGGGCAGGATTCGGGGGGTGGAAGCGGAGACGCCCTTCGGGGCCGGGATGGGCGTCATGTCCCTCAGGGGAGGGGAGACGTCGAACCTCACGGCTCTGACCACCGTGGGCGGAGGCAGCACTCCGGACGACCCGCCGGGCCGGGCGGGCGACGGAGGCGCCGCGGCCAGAGCGCAGAGCGAGGACGACAAGAACAGGATGGACAAGACTCCCGATCGGCGGACCTTTCCGGCATCTCCTCTGGTGAACATCCTTCTCCTTTCCGGGCCTTGGCCCCTTCGTCCTCCCGGGGTTTCCGGGCGGGCGGCTCCCGATGCAAGAAAAGAAAGAAGGAGGAGGGCTTGCGCCCCCCTCCCGGTCTCCTTCTTTGCTTTACTTCTCGGTGAAGTGCTACTTCACCTCGTATTGAGCGCGCCCCTCGATGTACAGGTCTCCGCCGTGGCAGTCGGTCACGACGATGAGGGGCATGTCCTCGACCTCCAGTCTTCTCACCGCTTCGGGGCCGAGGTCCTCATACGCGATAATGTCGCATTTCTTGATGCATTTTGCAATGAGCGCCGCGGCGCCGCCCGTGGCGCCGAGGTAGACGACTTTGTGCTTCTTCATGGCCGCCTTGACCTCGTCGCTGCGCTTGCCCTTGGCGATCATGCCCTTCATGCCGATTTCCATGAGCCGCGGGGCGAAGGGGTCCATCCGGTAGGCGGTCGTCGGACCCGCCGAGCCGATCACGTTGCCCGGCTTGGTGGGGCTCGGGCCCACGTAGTAGACCAGCGTGCCCTTGACGTCGAACGGAAGCGGCGTGCCCTGGTCCAGCCCATCGACCATGCGTTTGTGCGCGGCGTCGCGCGCGGTGTAGATCACGCCGGAGAGCATGACCCGGTCGCCGATCTTGAGCTTTTCAACGTCTTCGTCCGCCAGCGGGGTCGTCAGTTTGTATTCGGCCATCTTCCCCTCCTACAGGACGATTTCGCCGTGCCTGTCGGCATGGCAGTTGATGTTGACGGCTACGGGAAGCGCCACGAGGTGGCACGGGTAGGTCTCGATGTTGACCCCCAGCACCGTGACGTTGCCCCCCAGCCCCATGGGGCCGATGCCCAGCTTGTTGCAGCTCTCCGTCAGCTCCTTCTCCAGGTCCGCGTAGAAGGGGTCGGCGTTGGAGGAACCGGGCGACCGCATGGCCGCCTTCTTAGATAGGATGCAGGACATCTCGAAGGTTCCGCCGATGCCCACGCCCACCACTAGGGGCGGGCACGCGTTGACGGCCCCGGCCGACACGGAGTCGATGATGAACTTCTTGACGCCGTCCAGACCGTCGGCGGGCTTCAGCATGGCCTGCTTGGACATGTTCTCGCTGCCGCCGCCCTTGGCGCCGAAGCTCAGCTTGAGCTTGTCGCCCGGCACGATGCTGTAGTGGATGACCGCGGGCGTGTTGTCGCCCGTGTTCTTGCGCAGGATCGGGTCGTTGAGGATGGATTTGCGCAGGTAGCCCTCGGTGTAGGCCTTGCGCACGCCCTCGTTGATCGCGTCGGTGAGGTTGCCCTCCACGTGCATGTCCTGGCCCAGCTCCGCGAAGATCACGGCGAAGCCAGTGTCCTGGCAGTATGGCACGCATTCCTCGCGGGCGATGCGGGCGTTCTCCTGGAGCTGGCGGATCACCTCCTTGCCGGCTTCGGACGACTCCTTCCGGAGGGCCTGGTCGAAGGCCTGGAGCATGTCTTCGCCCAGCCGGTAGCTCGCGTCCTTGATCATCGCCGCAAGGGGCTCGATGACCTCGTTGGCTTTCACGATTCTCATTTGGTTTCCCCCGATTAATGGATGGGCCCCGGCGGCCCCGAGAGACCGATGATACCCTCATGCCCCACCCTTGGCAAGGATGGAGAGAATTGGGAATTGGGATTTGGGATTTAGAAAACGGCTGGGGACGGGGCCACGGAAAGGCGGAAGTGAATGCGAAGGCCGTTCGTCTCCCGAAGGCTAAGGCCGAAGGGCAGAGGGCTAAAGGGGAGGCGGAAGACGGCTTGCCGTTGTAGCGGCCGCATCCCTGCGGCCGACGGCCGATTGCCATCGGCCGCTACGGATACGGCAGGCGGGAAGCCCTTTGGGGGGGTGAATTCGACCGCCGACTGCCGACCGCCGACGACCAGCCACCGACCGTCGACTATCGACGATCGACCAGCGACAAGCCCCTCTCCGCGCCGACCGCCGACCGCCGCCGTCGGACTCACCCAATCCCCTGCTCACCTA
>JBJKRE010000236.1:0-11642 GCA_046704825.1 Acidobacteriota bacterium | reverse complement strand
TGTTCAACCTCTGCGTCGATTGGGGGCTCATGCCGGCCAACCCTGCGGCCAGGGTGCGCCTCTTCCGGGAGGACCGGCGGCGGGTCCGCTACCTCACCGAGGAGGAGGAGGTCGGACTCCTGGATGCCTGCACACCTCAGATCCGGCGCGTCGTCCTCTTCGCCCTTCACACGGGCATGAGGCGCGGCGAGATCCTCGGGCTGAGGTGGCAAGACGTGGACTTCAAGAACGAAGTTGCCGTGATCCCCGCCGAGCGGGCCAAGGGAAAAAGGAACCGCTTCATTCCTCTCAATAGTGTGGCGATGGACGTTCTCCGTGATCTGCCTCACTCGGTCGACCGCAACGCGCTGGTTTTCAGGAACAGCGAGGGCGGCGAGTGGGACCGCCTCCGCAAGCACTGGGAGTACGCGGTCTTCGCGGCGGGCCTGGAGGACTTCCGCTTCCACGACCTCCGCCACACCTATGCCTCACGGCTGGTGATGGCGGGCATCGACCTCGCGGTGCTCCGGGAATTGCTCGGGCACCGGGACTTCGAAATGACCCTGCGGTACGCGCACCTCGCCCCCTCGCGCCTCAAGTCGGCGGTGACGGTGCTCGTGCCGAAGTTGCAAAAAAGTTGCAATCCCTCCTGCGCGGAGAAAGAGGGCGAGGGCGCCCCGACGAGTCAAACCCAAGCTGGTTGAGGGGTTGATTTGGTGCGCCCGACAGGACTCGAACCTGTAACCTCCGGCTCCGTAGGCCGATGCTCTATCCAATTGAGCCACGGGCGCCCCGGCCAACAGAGTATAGACGTTCTCTCGCGCGGGTGCAACACCCGTTGGGCGGAAGGTGGACGGGGCATGAAATTTGGAAGTTGGGATTTGGGATTGCGGATTTGAAAGACGGCGGGGGACGGGCCTTCGGAGGGAAGGGATCTCACCGCAGAGGCACAGAGGACGCAGAGAACAA
Source organism: Acidobacteriota bacterium (assembly GCA_046704825.1). Taxonomy (GTDB): domain Bacteria; phylum Acidobacteriota; class UBA4820; order UBA4820; family DSQY01; genus CAVRTJ01. Next base: position 10,694 of record JBJKRE010000236.1, on the reverse strand, counting down.
ATTGAGAAAGGCCTAATTCATACTTCGGCAGACGGTCGACCTTTGCAGGGACGCAGAGGGGATCGAATGTTTGCCTTCGAAGACCTGCATAGGCCTTAACCCCTTCACTTCTTCACCTCTTCACCGCGCCGGAAGGCGCCAGGGCTGAGGCCGAAAGGCTAAAGGCTAAAGAAGAAAACAAAACGGCTGCGTACGGGCCTTGGAAGGTCTGCTGACGTCGGACTCCCCTAATTCCCTACTCACCTACTCACCGCGCCGCCAGGCGCGAATCACTGGATCACTTGCTCGAGGCCCGCCACTTGACCCGGAGCGCGTTTTCGCTCACTTTATGGTATCTAGGCAATGAACCGGCCCACACAGAGGAGACGTACCTAATGAAGAGAGACGGCATACTGATGCTCATCGCCGGCATCGTGTTCGGCGCGGTCGCGGGTTTTATCGTCACGCGCCAATACTACGTGGACAAGATGGACGCGGCGCCGCCCGCAGCCCAGGCCGCGGCCCAGCCCCCGCAGGGGCAGCAGCAGGCCCAGCAGGACAAGGACTTCAACCCGAAGCAGCACGAGGCCATGCTGGAACAGATCAAGGCGGAACTGGCCAAAGACCCCAAAAACGTCGAAAAGCGGGTCATGCTGGGCAACATCTACTTCGACGCACAGAAGTGGAGCGAGGCCATCCCGTGGTACGAAGAGGCCGTGAAGCTGGCCCCGAACAACACGGACGTGCTCGTGGACCTGGGCGTCTGCTACCGGAACTCGGGCCGTCCCGACGAGGCCCTGTCCATGTTCAAGAAGGCCCTGAAGCTGGATCCGAACAAGAAACAGGCCATGTACAACGAGGTCGTCGTGTACGCCTTCGACAAGAAGGACCCGGTGCAGGCCCGCGCCCTGATGGCCAAGCTCCAGAAGGCCTACCCCGACGACGCCATGGTGAAGAAGCTCAGCGAAGCGATCAGCCAGTAGCCCGGCGGGCTTCATCCGGTCGATGAACCACCGGGGGGCCGCCGGGACCGGGAGGGGACGTGACGAACGGTGGAAGCCGACGCGACATCGTGACCTACGGCGTGCGGCTGCACGAACGGGGCTTCGTGGCCGCCACCGACGGCAACGTCTCCGCCAGGCTGGGCGAAAAGGGGTTTCTCGTCACCCCCACGGGCCTCCCCAAAGAAGAACTGCGCGAGGAGGTGGTCACGGTGCTGGACGGCGGGGGGATGCCGGTCAGCGGAAAGCCTTCCTCCGAGTGGCCCATGCACCTCGCAATCTACCGGGCCCGCCCCGACGTGGGTGCGGTGGTGCACGCGCACCCGCCCTTCGCCACGGCTCTGGCCTGCTCGGGCCACGCCATCGATCGCCCCTTCCTGTCCGAGGCGGTCGTCTCTCTGGGCACCGTACCTCTCGTCCCCTTCGAACTGCCCTCCACGGAGGAGCTGGCGGACCGGGTGGCGATCACCCTGACGGACCACGACGCCGTCCTCATGGCCAACCACGGGGCGGTCACCGTGGGGCAGGACGTTCGCACGGCTTACTACCGCATGGAGACCCTCGAGCAGACGGCCCGCATTTTCCTGTACGCCGAGCTGCTGGGCGGCGGGCGGCCGCTGCCGAAGGAGACGGTCGAGCACCTGAAGGGACTGGGCGAGGGCTACCGCATGGCGGAGCTACCCGCCCCCGTCTGCGAACACTGCCCCGTGGCCTCCGGCGAAGACGGGCTCTACATTCGCAGGGAGGATCTCGTGGAGCTCCTCGCGGAGTTCGCCAGGCTTTACCCGGCCACGGGAATCAAGTAAAATTTTGGTTTGGGAACTTCCTTTAGGAGGACTGTATGGCTGAGTACGGAGAGGCCTTGGGGATGATCGAGACGAAGGGCCTCGTGGCCATGATCGAGGCGTCGGACGCCATGGTCAAGGCCGCGAAGGTAACCCTCATCGGATGGGAGAAGGTCGGCGGGGCCTACGTGACCGCCATCGTGAGGGGGGATGTCGCCGCCGTCAAGGCCGCGACGGACGCCGGCGCAGCGGCCGCCCGCAAGGTGGGCGAACTGGTGACCGTGCACGTCATCCCGCGGCCTCACAAGAGCCTGGAAGACGCGCTGCCCATCGGCCATTCCAGCGCCAACGACTGATCCATGAAGCTGGGCAAGGTGGTGGGCACCGTGGTGTCCACCCGCAAGGACCCCAAACTCGTGGGGTTGAAGCTTCTGGTCGTGTCGACGCTCACCCCCGAACACGAGCCCGACGGCGGGTACGAGATCGCCGTGGACACGGTCCAGGCGGGCTTTCAGGAGGTCGTCATCATGTGCACCGGATCGTCGGCGCGCATGACCGAGCGCACGGCGGACTCGCCGGTCGACGCGGCCATCGTGGGGATCGTGGACACGGTGAACCTGGATTGACCTTTGCTCCGGTTTAGGTTGCGACGATGAACGTGGGACAGGTGGCGGGCAATCTGGTCAGCACCATCAAGCACCCGGCCCTCGAGGGGCACCGGATTCTCCTGGTTCGCCCCCTCAACGGACGCGAAAAGCCCTTCTTCGCCCTCGACGCCGTGGGCGCGGGGGCGGGGGAGATCGTGCTCTACTGCCGGCAGCGCGAATCGTCCTACGCCTTTCTCCCCGACGTGGTCCCGTGCGACGCGGCCATCGTCGGCATTCTCGACGAACTCCGGGAGGTCCTGCCGTGATCCTCGCCAGGGTCGTGGGCACCGTGGTGTCCACGGTGAAATTCCACAAGTACGAGGGCCAGAAGTTCCTGCAGGTCCAGCCCCTGGATCTGGAGAAGGAACCGGTCGGACTGCCCTTCACCGCCATCGACCTGGTGGACGCCGGAGAGGGTGACGACGTGCTGGTCTGCCTCGAGGGCCAGAGCGCCGTGGACGCCATCGGCCGGGGCGAGAACCCGGTGGACGCCGTCATCATGGGCGTGGTCGATGCCGTGCGCTTCTCACCGCCGCGAAGGGGGAACCCGTGGACCCGCGCGTAAGAGCCATCGCCGACGGCGCCCTCCGGAAGCTCTCCGGAGGACAGGGACCGGCCCAGGATGCCGGGGCCGGCCTGCCGTCCGAACTGCGGATCGGCCACCTGAGCCTGGCCCAGCTCTCACGCCTCAGCTTCCTCCAGGCGGGCGATCCGCTGGTGGACGAGGTCCTGGCCATGCTGAAGGCGGGACGCCCCGTCTACCTGGATCGCGAAACCATCGAAAGGGAGCTGGAACTCGAGCGGTATCCGCCGCGCGTCACAGAACAGTTCAACAAGTGGTTCTCCCGCATATCGGGCTACGGCGTAGCACTCGTAGGCGGCACCGCCCCCGCGCCGGCTCCATCTTCAGCTCCCCAGGCGATCCGCAGCCACGAACCCGCCCCCGCACCGGCCGAAGCCAGCCCCGAGACGGCGACGCTGAGCGCCCCCAACCGGCAGATCCTCTCCGAGATCCTCGGCGAGGCGGCCCCCGAAGAGCACCCCTGCTGGATCGAACCCGGCAAGGTCTGCTGCGGCTCCGGCCGCTGCAAGACGCTCGGGTTCTGATTGCTCACAAAGAACTACGGAAAAGGTCTTGTCCAAAGCCTAAGGCCGAAAGCCTAAGGCCGAAAGGCTAAGGGCTAAAGGGAAAACGGCGGGAACCTGGCCTTCGAAGGCCAGCGATCACCTTCTTTACCTCAAACCTTTTCCCTTTACCCTTTACCCTTTCCCCGCGCCGCCAGGCGCAATCACTCGATCACTTGATCACTGTGCAATAAGTTCCATGCACGCACGGACGACGGCGTCGGGAGACACAGCTTCCAGGCACGGCGGCTTGCCCGCGGGCGACGGGCGGCAGTCCTTCCAGAAGCTCTGGCGGCACGGCGAACAGGGCAGGCCCGCGTAGACCACCCGGAGGCGGTCGGAGGGCAGGTACGGTCGGGTCTTGTGCGGGGCGCCCGGCCCGAAGATCGCCGTCACGGGCGCCCCCACCGCCGCGGCCACGTGCATGGGCCCCGAATCGTTGCCCACGAACAGCCGGCAGCGTTCCAGGAGCGCCGCCATGACCCCGATGCTCGTTCGGCCCGCCAGGTCCAGAGTCCCCGGGCATGCCGCCGTGAAGGCCCGGTGGACCGGTGCCTCGGAGGCCGTGCCGAAAAGCACGATTCGCAGGCCCGTCCGCTCGGACAGGCGGTGGGCCACCTCGCCGAACCGGTCGGGATGCCAGGCCCGCGGGAGCTTGCTCGCGGAGATGTGAAAGGCGATGAAGGGAGCCTGGAGCGACTCGGCCCGCACCAGCGCTTCGGCTTCGTCGCGGTCCTTTTCGGACACGGGGAAGGCCAGCCCCTCATCGGCCAGTTCCACGCCCAGGGGGATGAGGACCCTGGCGAACTGGACCGCGTGGTGGAGGTGCCAGTCGGATTTCGTGAACGCCACCGGGTGACTCAGGAGGAACGCCCTGTGGTCCGTGTCCAGCCCCATGCGCACGGGGATTCCGGCCAGGCGCACGAGCAGGGCCTCCCGGAAGCCCTTCGGGAAGACCACGGCCGCCGCGTAGCCCAGCTTCTTGAGGGTTCGGGCGCGGGCCAGGGTCCCGCCGGCGGACGTCCCCTTCAGGACGGACACGGCGTCGAGCAGGGACAGGCCGTCCACCGCTCGCAGGGCGCCGGGTTTCACGAGGGCCTCGAGCCTCAGGTCGGGGCGGGCCCTTCGGAGTGCGGCGAGGGCCGGCGTGCACAGGATAGCGTCGCCGATCCAGTTGGGCATCCGGACGAGGACGCGGGCGCCGTCCGGAACCTCGATCGGGGCCGTGCGCATCAGCCGCACCTGGCCAGGAGGAGAAGGAGCAGCAGGAGGAACGCCGCCGCGCCTCCGAGGAACCACAGCTTGAGGCGGGACACGGGGGTCTCGCCGTAGAACGCCCCCGTCTGGCCGTTGATGAGGAAGGCGTACGCGCGCTTCCCGTACTTGAAGGAGCCCATCCAGACGGGGCAGATCACGTGTTTGAAGGTCTCTTCCGAGAGTTGGGTCGACACCCGCAGCCCCTCCCGGTCGTCGCCCGGAACCTTCGCCGCGCAGCGGTCGCGCTGGTCGGCCTCCACGTTGCTCCGCGCCACCGTCGAGAGGCTCTTGAGCGGCAGTTCGGCGTTCATCACGCCGAATCCGGCCATGTACTGGGGGTCGTAGGGGCGGAGGCTCTCGAGCTGGAAGGGGTAGACCTTCATGAGCAGGTCCAGGTGGATGTCCGTAAGGCCCGGCACCAGCACGTCCGGGTAGTTGTTCGCGATCTTTCCGGCACGTCCCTCGGCGTCCGCCCACTGGCTGTCCGCCCTGAGCGAGAAGGAGAAGAAGGGCATGTAGAGCCCCAGTACGTGGTCCAGCCTGCCTTCTTTCTTGAGATCGCCCGGTACCAGGAACCCCGAACCGATCCAGCGTTTGAACCTGTCCACACACTGCTCCCGCGACACCGTGAAGGGCAGCAGGGCATCGGGCTGCAGGACGTCGGGCGAGACCGCCCGGGCCTCCAGCACGAATTCGCTGCCGCAGAAGGGGCACGTCAGGTCCCGGCGCCCCTCCGACATGTGGACGCTCGCGCCGCACTGCCTGCAGGTGAAGCGGTCCATGGCGGCGCCGTACCCCCTGGCCCTGGGATGGTCGGCCAGGAAGCTCTCGAGGTCGTGTTCCTCGGCCTTGTACCCCTTACGGGCCGGGACGGGCACCAGCGAATCGCAGTAGGGGCAGCGCATCTCCACGTGGGACGGGTCCCACTCGAGCTGACCGCCGCAATTGGGGCAGGGAAAGTGTTCGGCCTGTGTCTGCTGGTCCTGAGCCATGTCGGATCCCCTCCGGATTGTCGCTCTTGCGGGCCTTGTGCATCAGGTCACGGGGAACTGCGGCGCCCGCCCCTCGATGACGGCCAGGCAGTCGGACACCGCCATCCTGGCCATGGTGGCCCTCGTCTCTCGCCCCGCGGAACCCAGGTGGGGCAGGAGCATGGTGTTCGGCAGCCGCGTCAGCCCCTCGGCCAGGGCCGGCTCGTTCTCGTATACATCCAGACCCGCTCCCCCGAGGTGCCCGGAACGCAGGCATTCCACCAGTGCGGCCTCGTCCACCACGGGCCCTCTGCTGGCGTTGACGAGCAGGGCGCCCTTTTTCATGGCCATAAGGCGTCTTTTGTCCATTAGATGCCGCGTCTCTCCGGTCAGAGGACAGTGAAGGGAAACCACGTCGGCGGTCCTGACCAGTTCGTCCAGCGGCAGGAACCCGGCGCCCAGCGCACTCTCTTCGGAGGGTGCCAGCCTGTTGCGCTGAGTGTAGACCACTTTCATCCCGAAAGAGGGCGCGCGCCGTGCCACCGCGCGGCCGATCCGCCCCATGCCGACGATGCCCAGCACCTTGCCCCTGAGATCCATGCCCAGGAAGAGGTCAGGCTTCCAGCCTTTAAACCGTCCCCGCCGCACGAATCGGTCCCCAGCCACGCCGTGCCGGGCGATGGACAAGAGCAGGGTCCACGCGACGTCCGCCGTCGCCTCCGTGAGCACGTCGGGCGTATAGGTAACGACCACCCCGTGGCGCTCGGCGGCGTCCACGTCCACGTTGTCCGTGCCCACGGCGTAGTTCGAAACCACCTTGAGCGTCGGGCAGGCTTCGAAAACGCGGGCCGTCACGTGGTCCGAGAGGAGCGTGACGGCTCCGGAAGCTCCCTTGAGCCTCTGGCACAGCATCTCTTCGGACAGGGGTTCGGGGTGCTTGAACACCCTGACCCGGACCCGGCCTTCCAGCAGGTCGTCCAAATCGGCAGGCAGGGGCGACGTCATGACCATAAGCGGCAGTTTCTGATTTTCGGATTCTCTCTTCATCGTCGATTCCCTGTCATTGGGCCGGAGAGTGCTGAACCGGTCCCGTCACCACAGTTTGAGCACGAGGAGTGCCGCCGTGTAATCGTGCTGTACGGCCGGGATGTCGCTCTTGACGGCGTAGCCCAGATCGACCGTCCACAGCGTCTGCCACGGACCGGCGACCGTGCCGGACAGGCCGACGCCGGTGTGGTTCTGCCACAGGCCCTGGCTGCGCAGCGGTTCCACCCGGGCGTGGTCCACGTTCAGCCCGAAGCGGATGATATTGGCGATGTTGAACTGGTAGCCCAGGGACGCGATGGCGCCGCGATCGAAGCGTACGCCGCTGCCCGAGAAGCCCGACAGAGACTGGGCGCCGAGGTAGCTGAACTCGTACTGGCTGAAGCGGTCCAGATCCCGGCCGTCGAGCCACGTGAGGCTCGTGGAGATCTTCTGGAAGTAGGGCAGGTAGAAGGTCTTGCTGAAGGACGCGTCCCACTTGTCGTAATCCTTGTAGCGGGCGTAGTCCTGGTTCTGCCCCGGCAGGCCCCAGATCTCCCAGGACGTGCGTTTGTGGCGGTCGAAGGAGGCCGTCGCCGACCACCCGCGCCACGCGAAGTCGTAGCCGAGCCCCAGGCTGAGGTCGAAGTGGTTCTTGGGCATGCGGAAATCGGACGCCGTCTCGCTCACGGTGGAGTAGCGGTAGTAGCGCGCGGAGAGGCGGAGCGAGAGCTTGGAGAACTGGTTGAAGCGCCAGCCCAGGCTGCCCGAGGCGATTTCGCGCAGGATCTTCACCCGCTGGCTCTTGTCCTCCACACCGGTCGGGTAGTACTTGTCCTGGAAGGGCAGGGCGAAGATCACCGCGTTCAGCGTGCCGTCCACCCTGGGGAAGAGGTCGACCTTGGACACGGTCAGCGTGTTGACCGCACCCCCGATCAGCATGTTGACCTGGGTGTGCGTCTTTCGCCAGTTGTAGTTGAAGTAGTCCACGCCCACGATGGGCAGCGGGTAGTTCAGGCTCTTGTCGTAGTAGAAGCCTGCGGCGCCGAAAAGCTTGCTCGTCTCGGGCTCCATCTGGAGCTTGCGGGTGCCGTTCTTCTGCTTCACCAGATAGCGCAGGCCCTTGTCCGTTTCCTGGAGGATGGGCTTGTCGCTCGCCTCCGCCTTCGCAACCTGGGCGCCGAACTGCGGGTCGTTCAGTTCGGGTGTCCCGAAGCTGATCTCGCGCTCGCCCACCACCTGCGCGCCGGCCAGGGCGAATATCTGCTGCCCCCTGACCTTGCTGAGCAGCCAGTAGGTCTTCCCGCCGGGGCCCTTGTAGGGCGCGTAAAAGTCGGTCTCCTCGTTGCTCACCATGGGCGGCTGGAGCCCCGTTTGGGTCACCGTCATGCGGATCTTCTGGTAGCTCTTGCGGTCGATCCAGACCTTGCCGCTGTACAGGCTTCCCCTGGCGTCCGGAAGGGGGATGAACTCCACCTCGTAGCAGTCGTGACCGTCCACGCGGTCGTTCCTGATGTAGCGGTATGAGTAGTCGCGGCCCAGCGTGAGGGCCAGCGGCAGCGTGTTGACCTTCTCGGGCTCGACGATGGGCAGCTGGGGGATCTTCTTGCCCTTCCAGTCCACGCCGTTGATGAGCAGGCGGTTCTGAACCCACTTCGCGCCGCTTCCCTTCTCGTAGTAAAAGGTATTCATGAACGTGACGTCGAGGCTCCCCGTGCCGCCGGGCAGCTTGAAGTGGTAATCCACTTCCGCGCTGCGCCGGTAGTTGTCGAGGAAGACGCTCTGGGGTTCCTGGACGGCCTGGTGCCGGGCCAGTATGACTTCTACGGGGATCCGGTAGGCCGTGGTCACGTCCACCTTCTGCTCGCCCACCGTGCCCGTCTTCAGCCGGCTGAACAGCACGATGACGGCCTTACCGGGCCAGGGCACGTGAAGCACCGTCTCCTGCTTCCGCTGGTTGGCGTCGTATCCGAGCTTGACCGCCTCGCCGTCCGGCAGCGGCCAGGCCTCGGGGTTCGTGAGATCGGCGGTGGGCAGCTTGATGTCCACCGGCCCGGACCTGGAACCCGCCACGCGCGGAACCAGCACCATGCCCTGGATCATCTTCGTGGCGTCGAGCAGATTGATGATCCCGATGTCCGTCCTGGGGCCCGAGGCGTCGCTGATGGAGGTCGCCTGGGTGGCGTAACCCGGCCCCATGTGCGGCGTGATCCTCTTCCTGAGTTCCAGCATGGCCGTCCAGATCGTTCCCACGTCGGCCGGTTCGATGTCCGTGTAGACCGCGTCCCGGGAAGCCGACAGGAGGACCAGCAACTGGGCGCCGATGGCCGTGGACATGCGCGGGAGGTGCAGCAGGAGGGGCGCGCCCAGGTGGTAGGTCTGCAGAAACTTCACCACCTCGTCGGAAGGCTCGCCCGTCGGGCCCACGGCGTCGGAGGAGTACCCTTCCACGTAGGCCCGGAAATCCCGTGAATAGAGCGGCTTCATGATCGGCAGGTCGGCCTTTTCCACCTCGCCCAGCAGGATGGTCGCACCCGTCTGCCCCCTGAGGGCGACGGTCATTTCCTTGAGGACCAGGGCGAGCTGGTCGGGGTTCGACTGCAACGTCGAGGAGAACTGGGACCTGCTCAGAGAGAGTCCCAGCGCATCCACGCGCGGCCCGGCGTGTTCGGACAGCGTGGCGAGGTAGGTGAGGTCGGCCTTGCTGCCCGGCGAGTCGGGGACCTTGGTCGCGATGCACAGCCTTGCGTGGGCCGCGTCCACGGCCCTTACCGTGTCGTCCAGGGAACCCCAGTCCGGGGACTGGGCCCAGTCCTTCGTAATCATGAGCGTCACGCCGACGGGGTTGGCCGGGTCGGCGGGATGCGCCTTGAGCGTCTGAACCAGCGCGGGCCACTGATCCGGTGTAACCCTAACGCCGAAACGAATCTCCTGGTGGGGATAGGGACTCTGCGCCGCGAGGGCTACGGCCCAGCAAAAGAGAAGTACGACCGTCCACAAATGCCGCCGCATTGTCTTCCTCCGTTGATGAGCGTTACATGTTCTTCTAATAAAAACGAATTGTACACCGGAAGGAAGCTCAAAAGAAGACGGCCCGGGATCGCTCCCGGGCCGCCGTCGTCCGCATGGTCGGGGCCGACTGCGCCCCGATCGCAGATTATTCGCCGTCGTCGCCGATGGACTCGGTCGGGCAGGACGCCATGGCGTCCTCGCACAGCTGCTCTTCCTCGGCGTTTTCGGGCTGCTTCGAGACGAACGCGTGGCTTCCGTCCTCGCTCATCACGAAATTATCCGGCGCGATGGACATGCAGGAATCGCAGGCGATGCAATTCTCGTCCACGTACCACTTGCCGGGAGCATTTTCTTCGAATTTCAGGCTCGAATCTGCCATATCAAGAACCTCCTAAACTAACGCAGAATATCGGCTTTTGGGGCCTACCCCCGTTCAGAGGAGGGCAATATACGCCCCATCCATTTCAAAGTCAAGATGTTAGGGCCCGGCCCTCACTCCGGCGGTGATATGGCCGCCGGTTGGAGAGTGATTCGCGCCTCCGGCGCCGTGAGTTGGGGATTGGGGGAGTTAGGTGAGTAAGGCGTATGCTGCCCTTCGAAGGCCCGGCCCCCGCCGTCTTCACTTTAGCCTTTAGCCCTTCGGCTTTAGCCCTTGGGTGACAGAGTGTGCTTCCGCCTTCCCCAACAGGCCGTCCCCCGCCGTCTTGTTTTCCTTAGCACTTAGCCTTTCGGCCTTAGGCCTTAGCCCTTGAACGATAAGCCCATCCTCGCTTCTCTGCCGTCTTTCAAATCCGCAATCCCAAATCCGAAATCACCTCCCGCCCTTGTCCCCGCGAGCCTTTTCGTTCTACCCTTGTGTCATGGCACGCGTACTCGTGGTGGACGACGAACCGG
>JBJKRE010000235.1:0-26155 GCA_046704825.1 Acidobacteriota bacterium | reverse complement strand
ACTGACGGTATATCCAGTGCCTGGGCTCGTCGATGGTGCGCTGGCACGGTTCGAGGTTGAGCGGGGAGGACACGGCCGCGGCGGCTCGAATGCCGTCGGCGGGAAAGCGGGCGGCGTAGCTCAGGGTGATGTGGCCTCCCAGCGAATAACCCAGAAGGTATTTTCTGGAATACCGCGCGACCTCCGGGCTGGCGACGGCGGCTTCCAGGTCGTCGGTCAACCCTGCGTGGTAGAAGTCCTCTCCTGTTCGGTCGGCGCCGCGGAGGTTCAGCCGGAGGCAGGCGATCCCGCGACTCCACGACGCCGTGGCGGCGCGGATGGCGTAGTAGCTGTTGCACCAGCCTCCGAGACCGTGCACGACGACCACGATGGCGTCCGCCCCCTCGGGTTCGCTGAGCAGTCCTGTGAGCGCGATGGGGCCGAACTCCGGATCCTGGACGGTCGTCCGCCAGAGACGGGCGGGGGGTGATTTGTAAGGCTTCAGGGAGTGGATAACGCGGGGTCCTATTGTCCGGTAGTGGGCCGAAAGGGTCACGGCGGTTCTTCTCCTGGTGACAGCGGGTCACCGCAGGCTGAGCGCGCGGATTTGACCGGCCTTCAGCATAGAACAAAGTTCGGAGCGTTGGAAAGACTGGCAAGCCGTCCCGGTCGATTGTCCGAGGCCTCTAATGCCCTATGCGTAAGTGTTTCGAGCTTCAAGAACTGCATGCCAGGGGGACCCCGTCTACAACCAGAGTTGTAAACGACATCTACAACTAAAGTTTGACGACAAATGATTTTGGAGGACTTAGGTTATGACTCAGGCGAGAGCGGAATCATCGGACGCAGAGGCGGGTGTTTCCCGGGAATGCATGCAGTCGGACTTTCGATGAGGCGCTCCAGGGTATGGGTGGAGGACGTTATGGCGGAGCAGATCTCTATCGACCAACGGGTTGAAAGGAGTTACGAAAAAGGGCTGGAAGCCCTTGCGCTGCTCCGCGAATGGCGGACGGTACTTGAGACTCGGCTTCCGGACGGCACGATGGAGGAACTTGAGAGGAACGTCATTATCCTCCGCTCTCTCATGTCGGATGAAGCGCCGCACCCGGAGGACCGCGCCCCGGCCGTCGCGGATGAGATCGACAGAGCAGTGAGGCGCATTCAGGGGGCCGGCCTGCTCTACTTCAGGAATCAACCCGGCGTGGCCAACCGATTCGCCGCGCTGTCGATCCCGGGTGTTTGAAGAGGCCGGCGCCCGACGGGACTGGAGGCGACATGTGGTTCGATCCTTACGACATAGGCGACCCGAGGATAAAGGAATGCTCAACGGACGTGCCCTCCTTTCCAGCGGACATCGGGATGGCCCCGGAAAAGGAGGGTCTCTTCGTACTGCTGGACGCCGACTACCACGTGCAGTACATCGGTTGGGCGCGAGCCGGCGGGTTGAGGGCGGAACTGGAGGCGAAGAAGGGGACGGGGGCGGCGGAGCATGTGCGCTGGTTTCTCTGGGTGGAAACACGGGATCCTGGAGAGGCACGCGAGCTTATGGGGGACTGGGCCCGCAAATACCGCCCGGCCCACTGCAGGGCACGCCTTCTGCAACAGGCCCGGGAGCCCGTGAAAAGCGGGAATGTCCTGTCCTTTCCGCGCCGGAGGGCGGGCGCCAGCCCGTACTGACATGGCCATGAGGGAGAGCACCCGCGAGAGCGGGTTCAGAGACCAGTTGGGGGCCCTTTACCAGGACTACCGGAAAGCTCTTTTGAACGTCCGGTGCACGCAGGTCCGTCTCGCGAGGCTCAATGCGGTCAGGACCTCGCTGGACCTCCTCCTCGTGGCGACGAGTTTCGGTGCCCTGGCCGCCTGGTGGTTGTGGGAGACGGCGGACGGGCAAAGAGCGTGGACCGTTCTGGTCATCCTGACCGCTCTGATCGCCCTCCTCAGGGTGGTGCTGCCTCTGACGGGGCGGATCGAGAGGCTGGAGAGGCTCAGGGAAGGGTATCAGACGCTGTTCGATGATCTCGACCGAATCGTAGAGCGGGTGCGCGTCCAGCAGTCGCTCGATCTCGAATTCGTAAGGCTGTGGTCGGAGGCCCTCAAGAGGCAGGAGCGGGGGACCGCCGGAGGCGGGCGGGGCCTTACGTTCGGACGGAGGCTCGTGCAGCGCTGCGAGGAGGACGTCGAAAAGCAGATACCGGTCCGGGGGCTCTGGATGCCCCAGGCGGACGTTTCGACGATTGGCATCGAGGCGGCCGTCTGCCAGAGGGCCGCTGCCGAAGACGGCGGATCCCAGGAGGCCGAAAGCTCCTCGTGCGGTTCCTGATCTAGAGCGTTCCCGGGGATTGAATATCTCGTTTTGGTCGGATTGCGGATATCGAATGGGCGGGTTGAGCAGCAGCGGCCGCGGCTTGGTGAAGAGACTCGCGGCGGGAGGAACCGGGGGAGGAGTTCCTTTGTGGCGGGCCCATGGACGGTGTACCTCCCCGACGACGGGTGTAGCATGAACCCTTGGAGGCAAGGTAGATGAAACGCCTGGTTATGTTTGTGCTGTCGCTCCTGCTGGCTATGGGAACGGTTGCGGCGGCGGCCGCGGCGCCTGAGGACCTCGGCCCCGGCGGGCTCTGGGTGCACGGATACGTCAACGACTTCGGACAGTTTCAGCTCGATCTCAGCGTCAAGCAGGGCGCGCCCAAGCCCTACACCATCCTCGCGGTCAAGGTCTACAGCATGCCAAGCAACACGCTCATGGCCGCGGTCGTCGACAGTTCCGCGCCCGAGTCACTGCTTAAGTCCATCGGACAGGAGCAGCCCGAGGCCATGGCCGCAGGCGAGCTAGGTGCGCTGAATCCCCGGTTCGGCCTGAAACAGCCCGCCTCGAAAGACCACAGCCTCCGGATCGACTACGTCGTCCGGAGGGGCAAGGGCATCAGCTACGTGCCCCTGGCCAGGGTCTACACGAACGACATGGAGAACTTCGAGTTCTCGGCGGTGCCCATGAGCGGCGGGGGGATAAAGATGTGCGGCTACTGCGGAGGTGAACTGTGCGGTTGCGTGGCCTGTCAGACGGGCCGTGTGTACATCTGTTGCCCCATCTGCACGGTGAGCTGCTACGCAGCGGTCTGCCAGAATTGGTAAACATGTGTTCTTCGCCGGGTGCTCGTACTCGCTGACCGGTCGAAAGACCGGTCAGTCCTTGGACTTGACGATCAGCCCGTGACGTAATGCCCACAGCGCGGCCTGCGTGCGATCGGAGACGTTCATCTTCTTGAACAGGCGGTTGGAGTGGCTCTTGACGGTGGCCACTTCGATGTCCATGAGCTTGGCGATCTCCGCGTTGCGCAGGCCGTTCGCTATGGCCTGAAGAATCTCCCGCTCCCTCTCCGTCAGTTCCATTTCCTCCAGGATCTTGCCGGTGTCGGCGGGGGGAGACTCGGCCGCGTTCTCCTGCATCATGGAGCGGATCTGGCCGGTGTCCAGGACGTTTTCACCGTCGCTCACGCGGCGTATCATGTCGACCAGCTCTTCACCGGGGGCGTCCTTAAGCAAGTAGGCGGCCGCCCCGTTGAGGATGGCGGTCCAGAGGTAGTCGGCGTTCTGATAGGTGGTCAGGATGACGACGGCCGTCCGGGGGCGCGCCGATTTGATCGCCTTCAGGGCCTGGAGTCCGTCCATATCGGGCATGCGGATGTCCAGGACCACGAGGTCGGGTTCGAGCGAGCGCGTTCGGGTCAGCGCCTCGTGGCCCGTTGAAGCCTCGCCCACGACGGCGATGCCGGCGCGCTTCAGGACGGCCGCCAGGCCCTGGCGGAAGAGGGGGTGGTCGTCGGCGATAAGCACCCTCACGGGGTGCTGTGTCGAATCGGATTCGGGCGGTGCTTTCGTCCTGCGTGCCACCATGGTCGTCCTCCCCAGTTCATGTCAGCGGCCGGCCGTTCGCAGGCCGGCGGCATCGGATTCCTCGTCCAGTTCTTTCTCTGTCTGCACGACGGCCGGTTCCACGAAGGGGATGCGGACGGAAATCCTCGTCCCTCTGCCCGGTACCGAGTCGATCTGCAAATCTCCGCCCACGAGCAGGGCCCGCTCGCGCATCCCGTCCAAACCGAAGTGGAGGGTCCGGCGGGGCGAGTCCGGGTCGAATCCCCGCCCGTCGTCGGCGATGATCAGTTCCACGAAAGCCCCGTCGTAGCTCAGCGACACCCCGATGTACCCCGCGTCTGCGTGCCGCCGGGCGTTGCCCAGGGCCTCCTGTGTGATCCTGTACAGGACCATGCCGATTTCTTCGGGCAGGGATCGGAAGCTCGGCGTGTCCTCGAGGTCGAAGTCCACGCGCGGGCGCCCGGCGTCGCCGCCCAGGGCCGTGATGGCGCCCACGAGGCCCAGCCGGTCGAGCTCCGGGGGCCTCAGGCCCGCGATGATCTTGCGGCACTCGGTCGTGGCCCGGGCTATGCGGTCGCGGGCGAGCGTGAGGTCTTCTCCGGTTCCGAGGCGCTTCTCCTGGTCGAGCGTCTGGGTAAGGGCATAGAGGTGCATCTGAGCCGTGCTCAGGAGCTGGGCCAGTTCGTCGTGCAGTTCGTGGGACAGGTGGCGCCGCTCGGCCTCCACGGCCGTGTAGAGCTTCCTCAGGGTGACTTCGAGGAGGTCCTTCTGTTCCTGGAGGTCCGCCGCCAGGCGCGCGGTCACCACCCTGTGCCTTCGGTTCCACAAGGCGTAGAGGAAGAGGGAGGTCGAGAGCAGGATCAGGATAACCAGAGCGGTCGTGAACCGTGTGGCGAGGCGCAGGGACGCGTAGCCATCGGACTGGGGCATGGTGCCCACGAGGCCCCAGTGCACCCAGGGAATATAGTTCGTGGCGTAGAAGACGCTGGATCCGTCCGAGTCCAAGCCTTCTCCTCCTGTGATGAAGGCATCGACAGACTGGAGTTCGGGCGAGTTCCGCAACTGCGGTCCGGTCTGGCTGATCCTGGTAACCGGATGGGTCTGGTCCACGACGACCCTCTCGAGTCCGGAAGGTGTCTTCTGGATTATGGATGTGGAGATCAGCAGGTCATTCACCGTTGGAGACAATGCCCTGAAGACGTTGTGCATGGGGTTGACCACGAGCACCAGGGCACGCGGAGAGGGCGGACCTCCGGTTCTCCCGTGCAGCATGACGGCGGCGGTCAGGTAGGCCTGTCCATCCTTATTCACGCTGAAATTGCTCAGCACCGGTTTACGGATAGAGCCTCCCGGGAGCTTGACCGGCCCTTTCGGCACCCAGGCTTTGAGCCCGCCCACGCTCCAGTCGATCCAGCGTCCCTTGGCGTCCACGAGGCCGCATGCCACGAAGCCGTGGGTGGTCGCGTAGGTCGCGAGGTCACGCCTGAGGCGGGCCCGTTCGGCTTCACCGGCCGGAATCCCACGGCGGACGAGGTCTTGTACGGATGGGAGCGTCGCCGTTCTGGCGGCGTCTTCGACGGCGCCCATGTACCACCGCTTGATAAGAATGGCCTTATAGTTCACCATCGTTCCCAGATTCTCAAGGACGCGCTTCCTTACCAGGGTCCTCTGGCTGGCGTAAAAGTAGAGCAGGGTGGCGGTGATGAGCGCCGCCGCGGCCAGGATCAGCGCAAACAGCCACACCAGGGGGAGGCCGGACTGTGTGTCCCCGGATTGTATGTGCATGGGCCGCCCTCCTGAGCCTGGCTCCAAAATACCAGCCCGCGGGTGCCTTCAGCAACAGCGATCCCACATCCCGAACCATTTGGTTTACAATGACGCGGGAGGACGACCATGGGTTTTTCATGCGGAATCGTAGGATTGCCGAGAGTCGGGAAGACGACCATATTCAACGCGCTGACCGCTTCCGAAGCGCAGGTGGGCGCCTTCACGAGCGCCTCGGCAGATCCCAACATCTCACAGGTCAACGTGCCCGATCCCAGGCTGGACGATCTGGGGAAGGCGTTCCAATCGAAGAAGATCACGCCGACCACGCTCCAGTTCGTGGACGTGGCCGGGCTGGTGCGGGGCTCGTCGACGGGGGGAGGGCTGGGTAACCAGTTCCTGGCGCATATCAGGGAAGTGGACGCCATCGTCCACGTCGTCCGGTGTTTCGACGACCCGTCGGTGCAGCACGAGGAGGGCGGCGTCAATCCCGTGAGGGACGCGGAGACCATCCACCTGGAACTGGCCCTTGCCGATCTGGCCACGGTGGAGCGCAGGCAGGACAGGGCCTCGAAGGTGGCGCGTTCGGGAGACGCGGATTCAAAGCGCCTCGTCGCCGCCCTGGATAAAGTCAAGGCGGTGCTCGAGGAGGGGCGTCCCGCCAGGGAGGCGGACCTGCCGCCCGAAGAGTGGCGTCTTCTCTACGACCTCCACCTCCTCACGGTCAAGCCCCTCATGTACGTTGCGAACATCGACGAGAACGGGCTGGCCGAAGACCATCCGCACGCATCGGCCCTGGGGGCGCTCGCGGCCCGGGAAGGCGTGCCCTGCGTCCGCATCTGCGGCAAGATCGAAGCTGAGATGGCGACGCTTCCGGAGGAGGAGCGCAGCGAGTTCATGGACGCCTACGGGCTTAAAGAGTCGGGCCTCGCGAAGCTCATCCACGCGGGCTTCTCGCTCCTCAACCTCATGACCTACCTCACCGCCGGCGAAAAAGAGACCCGGGCGTGGACCATTACCCGTGGTACGAAGGCGCCGCAGGCCGCGGGCAAGATCCACAGCGATCTTGAGCGCGGATTCATAAGGCTCGAGGTCTACTCATACGAGGACTGGGTCGCGTCGGGCCGCGAGGAGAAAAAGGTCAAGGAAAAAGGCCTCTGGCGGTCAGAAGGCAAGGACTACGTGATGCAGGAGGGGGACGTCTGCCTCTTCCGCTTCAACGTGTGAAGCGGGTTCGGCATCGCGGGTGCCGGCGCCCCGTCGGGGCGCCCGGCATGGAGGACGCATGGACGTAGACTTCTCTCGTGGCAAGGCCACTGCGAGCCACCTCGTGCTGCCGACCGACACCAACCCGCTCGGGGCTCTCTTCGGCGGGCGCGCCGTGGAATGGATGGACATCGCCGCCGGGCTGGCCGGCATCCGCCTGAGCAAGAAGACGGTCGTGACGGCATCCATCGAGAGGCTCGACTTCAAGGTACCCATCCGGTGGGGCGAGATCGCCGTGGTTCAGGCCGAAGTCGTCTCCGTGGGTAGGACGTCGCTGGAGATCCTCGTGCAGATGTTCCGGGAGGACCCGGCATCCGGGACCAGCCAGCTCTGCACCTCGGGGTTGTTCCACATGGTCGCCCTGGACAAGGATCACAAGCCTACGCCGGTCATATCGGTGGACGAGGCGTGACGGGGCTGACCGCCCGGTTCGCAAGAGCGGGTCTGTTCCTCATGGTGTGTTCGGCGTGTCTGACGGCGGCGTGGGCCGGACCCGCCGTCCCCCGGCTTCCGAGCGACCTCGAGGGGGTGTACCGCTCGTCCATGAGGCGGCTGTGCGCCCTCTACGCCGTACCGCCGGGCGAGTGCTCCGCCCCCATCCACATCCGGGTGCAGGCCCTTCCGGAGCCCCTGCCTCCCATGTGGAAGAACTTTCCCGCCTACGCCGCCGGGGCGGCCCAGCCCGGGCGCGGGGCCATCCTGATCGTACTCTCCCGCTGCGGCCCGTATCCCTTCGGCGACCCCGAGCAGACCCTGAGGCACGAGCTGTCACACGTCCTGCTGTACCGCTCGCTGGGCTACGAGCCTCCCCGCTGGCTGGACGAGGGCCTGGCCATGCGAGCGGGAGGCTCCTGGGGTTTTTCCGATGACCTCTACGCCACGCTGGCCATGCATTCGGTGGCCAGGGGGACCTGGCCGCTCTCCCGCGTGGAGCAGGACTTCGGCCAGGGCGAGTCCTCCGTACGGCGTTCCTACGCGCTCGCCAAGGGCTTTGTGAGGGACCTCTTCCCCGACGACGCCAGCGTCAGGGCCTTCGTCCTCGAAGCCCGCAGGGACCGCTCCGTCAGAACCGCCTTCGTCCGGCGCTTCGGCGTGACGCCTGAGAGGGCCTTCGAGCTGTGGGCTCAGAAGAGGCCGTGGTGGGGCGACTGGCTGGTGTGGTTGACCTCTTCCACCGTCCTGTGGATCGCCGTGACGGCCCTCTTCCTCCTCGCGGTGGCGGCCGCGATCCCGTGGAAGCGGCAGAAGTACGAACAACTGCCCGACTGAAGCCTGTGAAGCGGGCCCCCGTGTTCTGTGAACCCGTCCCCCGATGGTTTTCATAAACGGCGGTTTGTGGTTATATGGTGCCTCATTCACGCGGGCGGGGGGCGATTGTAAGCCCGGCGTTCCAAAGACTATACTGTAGGACCTTGGAGGTAGCCGTGAATTTTGAATTGACATCCGAGCAGAAAGTCTTGAAGGAAACGATTCGCGCCTTTGCCCAGGACAAGATCGCGCCGCACGTGCGCGAGTGGGACGACGCCTGTCACTTTCCCAGGGAGATCTTCGCAGAGCTGGGCGAGATGGGCGTGATGGGGACCATCTTCCCCGAAGAATACGGCGGCGCCGGCATGTCCTACGTGGACTACGTCATCATCGTCGAGGAGCTTTCGCGCGTCGACCCCTCCGTGGGCATCGGCGTGGCCGCGCACAACTCGCTATGCAGCAACCACATCTACATGATGGGCACGGAAGCGCAGAAGAAGAAGTACCTCACGCCCCTGGCCCAGGGCACGAAGATCGGTGCATGGGCGCTCACCGAGCCGGGTTCCGGTTCGGACGCGGCGGGACTGAAGACGACGGCGGTCCAGAAGGATGGCGGATGGGTCATCAACGGCTCCAAGACCTTCTGCACGCACGCCACCGTAGGCGACACGGCGGTGATCATGGCGCTCACCGACAAGAGCAACCCGCACCACGGCGTGACGGCCTTCATCCTCGAAAAGGGCATGGAGGGCTTCAAGCCGGGCAAGAAGGAAAAGAAGCTCGGCCTGTGCGCCTCCGACACGGGCGAGCTCATCTTCGAGGACTGCTTGGTGCCCGACGAGAACCGCCTCGGCAACGTGAACGAGGGGTTCACGGACGCGCTGAAGGTGCTTGACGGCGGGCGCATCTCCATTGCGGCGCTCTCGCTCGGCGGGGCGCAGGGCGCCTACGAGGCAGCTCTTGGCTATTCGAAACAGCGTGAGGCCTTCGGAAAGAAGATCTGCGAATTCCAGGCCGTTCAGTGGGCCCTGGCCGACATGGCGACGCGGATCGAAGCCGCCCGTCTCCTCGCCTTCAACGCGGCCCTTCGGAAGGACAAGGGACTCCCCGTCACCAAGTACTCCGCCATGGCCAAGCTCTACGCGTCGGAGGTCTCGGTCTGGGCGGCCGAGAGGGCGGTCCAGATCCACGGAGGCTACGGCTTCACCAAGGATTTCATGGCCGAAAAGTTCTACCGAGACGTAAAATTGAACACAATCGGGGAGGGCACGAGCGAAGTCCAGCGGCTCGTCATCGCCCGACAGGTCCTCAGGGAATACGCCTGATCCGCCCGTCTCCCGGCGGCTCGCCGGCCGGGGTGTCGACTCGGAGCGGCCGTCCGGTCCGAAGGCCGGATTCGAAGGGAACGGCCGCCGGAAAGGAATAGCCTTGCATTCTCTTGCTGAAAAGGTATTGTCGGGCGACAGGCGCGCCCTCGCCAGGGCGCTCAGCGTCGTGGAAGACCGCCGACCGGGCTACACGGACATCCTCAAGGACCTCTATCGCGAAGGTGGGAAAGCCAGAATAATCGGCGTGACGGGTCCTCCGGGCGCGGGGAAGTCGACCCTCGTCAACAGGATGATCGGCGCCTGCCGGGAGAAGGGCCTCACCGTGGCCGTGGCGGCCGTCGATCCGTCGTCAGCCTTCTCGGGCGGTGCCATCCTCGGGGACCGGATCCGCATGCAGGAACGGGCTCTGGACGAGGGCGTTTTCATCCGCTCCATGGCGACCCGCGGCCACATGGGCGGGCTCGCGCAGGCCACGGGCGACGCGCTCACGGTCTTCGACGCGGCCGGGTTCGACGTGGTTCTGGTCGAAACGGTCGGCGTCGGCCAGGTCGAAGTGGACATCGTCCGCGAGGCCGACACGGTCCTCGTCCTCCTGGTGCCCGGGCTCGGCGACGACATCCAGGCGATCAAGGCCGGCATCATGGAAATCGCGGACGTCTTCGTGATCAACAAGGCCGACAGGGAAGGCGTGGACCGCGTTGAGCGGGAGCTTCACGCCGCGCTGACGCTCGCCGAGGACGAACTGGACTGGGTTCCGCCCGTGATCAAGACGGTGGCGGCCAAGGGGGAAGGCGTTGACAGTCTCTTCGATGCGCTCGAGAGGCACTGGACGTACATCTCCAAGGGTCAGGCGCTGCAGGGCAAACTGCGCCTCAAGTACAGCCACAAGTTCAAATCCCTCCTCGCTGAGCAGTTCCTCCTGCAGGTCCGGCGGAACTGGCTCTCGGAAGGGGAGGAAGTCCGACTCCTGGAGGCCTTCGTCCGGCGCGAGTCGGACCCGTATTCCGCCGTGGAGGAAATCCTCAGGCGTGTGCAGTGGGAGGCCAAACCTTGAAAATCGAACACATCGGCATCGCCGTGAAGTCGCTCGAAGAAACCAGCCGCTTCTACAGCTCGCTGGGCCTGATCTGCAGCGGGGAGGAGGAGGTTTCCGAGCAGAAGGTCAGGGCGGCCTTCTTCCCCATCGGCGAAGCGAGGATCGAACTCCTGGAGAGCACCGAGGCCGACGGCCCCATCGCGCGGTTCATCGAGAAGAAGGGCCCGGGCCTCCACCACATATGCGTTGAGGTCCCCGACCTGGAGGCCGCACTGAGCACGCTCCAGGGACAGGGTTTCCAGCTGATCGACAAGACCCCCAAAATCGGTGCAGGCGGGCGCAAGGTCGCCTTCGTGCACCCGAAGTCCAGCGGGGGCGTCCTGATCGAGCTGACCGAATAGCCGGCGGTCGCGCCGGCGGAGGCAGAGGGCTCATGGGCGAACTCCCGGAACTCGGACAGGGTATGGTCGTGGTGGTTTACCTCCACGATCCCAAGGAGAAGAACTGGGGCCTGCTGTTGAAAATGGAGCCCTACGGGCTGTGGCTCAAGGGCATCGCGCTGGCGTCGGTCGAAGACTGGGCCAGGGAACTGGCCGCGGACGGTCCCAACACAATGGGACTCTCGACCTTCTTCGTTCCCTTTTTGCGGGTGGAGAAGATCGTGGCGGACGAGCGCGCGGGAGCGGTGCCTTCCCTGTCGGAACGATTCGAAGCGCTAACGGGGCGTTCGGCCTTGGCGGTCCTTTCCGGAATGGAATAAGCCGGCGGAGGCCGGGTTGGTTCATTCGAAGCCGGTTCTGTCCGGGACCCGTGCCGGCTCGGGAACAATCGGGAGCGAACATGTACGATCCGACGGACGAGAAAGTCGAGGCCCTTTTCGAAGCGCTTCTGAAGGTGCTCCGAGGCGTGCCGGACAACCTGGGCAAGCAGTCGCTGGCCAAAGTGTTCGAAGACATGGCGCTGCTCGAAATCCTGGCCGGCGAGCACGATCCGGGTTTGAGAGACGCGGGACGGGCCGAAGAGGTCCTCCAGGAGCGATGGGAAGAGGTGGAGAGGTTGAGAAACGAGCGAGCGGCTTCCTTCCTGTATTCCATTCAGACCAACGAGTTTTGAACCGCGACAGCGAGGGTTCCGCGGACGCATGGGGGTTGTTTCACCCAGCGACAGGCTCTGCCAGGAACGAGAAAGCCCGTGCGGACCGCCGGGTGTATAATGGCGCCCGTCCCGGAAAGGGGCATACGCAGGATCATAAAGCAGGGTAATTCTTTTCTGTCTCTCGGCCGGCGCCGGAGGGGGCCGGGCGAGGGAACCTGATGGGAGGAACAGTATGGCTATAAGAGATCAAGATGCACTCGATTACCATAGCATAGGCCGTCCGGGCAAAACGGAGGTCGTCCCGACCAAACCGTGCCTGACGGCCCGCGACCTGTCGCTCGCCTATACACCCGGCGTGGCCATCCCGTGCCTGGAGATCGAGAAGAACGCCGACGACGCCTACAAGTACACCAACAAGGGCAACCTGGTGGCGGTCGTATCCAACGGGACGGCGGTCCTTGGCCTTGGCGACATCGGAGCCTTGGCGGGCAAGCCCGTCATGGAAGGAAAGGGCGTCCTTTTCAAGCGCTTCGCGCACGTGGACGTCTTCGACATTGAGCTCAACACCCACAACCCCGACGAGATCATCAAGACCGTCCAGCTGCTGGAGCCCACCTTCGGCGGGATCAACCTCGAGGACATCAAGGCGCCGGAATGCTTCTACATCGAAGAGACCCTCAAGAAGAGCATGAACATCCCGGTCTTCCACGACGACCAGCACGGAACGGCCATCATCTCCGGTGCGGCCCTGCTGAACGCCCTCGAGCTGGCCGGGAAGGACATCAAGAACATCCGGGTCGTCGTGTCGGGGGCCGGCGCGGCGGCCATCGCCTGCGCCAAGTTCTATGAGACGCTCGGGGTACCAAGGGCGAATTTCCTCCTGGTAGACTCCAAAGGCGTGGTCTACAAGGGCCGCCAGCAGGGCATGAACCCCTACAAGGAGTACTTCGCCCAGGAGACCGGACTGAGGACCCTCGCGGAGGCCATGAAAGGCGCAGACGTCTTCCTCGGCTGTTCGGTGAAGGGCCTCGTGACCAAGGACATGGTCCGCTCCATGGCCGACCATCCCATCGTCTTCGCGATGGCCAACCCGGATCCCGAGATCACCTTCGAGGATGCGAAGGAGGCCAGGCCGGACGTCATCATGGCCACCGGTCGGTCGGACTACCCGAATCAGGTCAACAACGTGCTGGGCTTTCCCTTTATCTTCCGCGGTGCGCTCGACGTTCGGGCGACGGCCATCAACGAAGAGATGAAGATGGCGGCGGCCCGTTCTCTGGCGGAGCTTGCCAAGCAGCCCGTTCCCGAAAACGTCTGCGCGGCCTACGGCGGGCAGAAGTTCGAGTTCGGCCCCGAGTACATCATCCCCAAGCCCTTCGACTCCCGGGTACTTTACTGGGAGGCCCTCGCGGTGGCCAAGGCCGCCTGCGAGACGGGGGTGGCGGGTAAGCCTATCGCAGACTGGGACGCCTACCGCGCTCGCCTCGAGGCCATGGTCAACAAGAGCCAGGAGGTCATGCGGACCATCCGGACGACGGCCCGGCGCGAACAGAAGCGCGTGGTCTTCCCCGAAGGCGAGAATCCCAAGGTCATCGAAGCCTGCCGCATGTTCGTCGAAGAGAACCTGGGCAAGCCCATCCTGGTGGGCAACAGGGAGGTCATCCAGGCGCGCGCCGAGAAGGCCGGCCTCGATCCTGCCAGCGTCGTCATCGTGGATCCCGAAACGTCGCCGGACAACCCCGATTTCGCTAAGAAGCTGTACGAACTCAGAGCCCGCAAAGGCTACACGCCCCAGAAGGCGGAACACCTCGTCAAGAAGGCGCTGCACCACGCCATCATGATGCTCAGGACCGGCAAAGCCGACGGCATGGTCGCGGGCGTGGAGCGCTCCTACGTCGACACCATCCGCGTCGTCCTGCCGCTGGCCGAACTGAAGCCCGGCGTGAGCAGGGCCGTCGGCATGCACGTGGTGCTCGTACAGGACCGGGTCTTCATCTTCGCGGACACGACCATCAACGTGGACCCCGACACCAGCCAGCTCGTTGAGATCACGCTCCTGGCCGCGGACGTTGCCAAGCACTTCAACCTGGATCCGAAGATCGCCATGCTGGCCTTCTCCAACTTCGGTGACAACGACCATCCCAAGACCCGCAAGGTGCGCGAAGCGGTCAGCATCCTCCACAGGGACTACCCCGACCTGATGGTGGACGGCGAAATGCACGGGGACGTGGCGGTGATGCCGGACCTCGCCCGCCGGAACTACCCCCACTGCAAGATCCAGGGCAACGCCAACGTGCTCATCTGCCCGGACCTCCAGAGCTGTAACATCGCCTACAAGCTGGTGGGCTACATCGATCCGAGGGAGGTCATCGGACCGCTCCTGATCGGTCTCAAATACCCCATCAACGTGGTGTCGCTCAACTCGGAAGTCCGCGTGATCGTCAACATGGCGGCGCTCTCCTGCTACCAGGCGGGACGCTGAGGCGGATTACTTTACGGTCGACCACCAGGGGCGGGCTTCGGCCCGCCTCTTTTTTTCTGGTGATCGAGTGATCGAGTGATCGAGTGATCAAGTGATCGAGTGATCGAGTGATCAAGTGATCGAGTGAGCGAGTGAACAGGCGCGGGGAGGCCTTCGAAGGCGTCCACCGACTCGCGAATAGCACGCTCAGCATCCGGCACTCATAACTTCCAACCAGCTTGTCTCGCCGACTCACCGCCTCATTGTGGAACCAGTTTCAGGTCCTCCCCGATTTGCCGCGGAGGAGCGCGGATGCAAGAATGGAGGCCTGACGGAGGCACTATGGATCGCACCACCATCGTATCTGCGCTGGAGGAACTCGCTTCGCTGAGCGAGCTCATGGGCGAAAACCCCTTCAAGGCCCGGGCCTACGCTTCGGCCGCACGCGCCCTCGCCCACGCGGCGCCGCCGGAGGACACGTGGTCCGAACCGGGGGTCCTCGAGTCCATCCAGGGCATAGGCAAGGGAACGGCCGAACGCGTCCGGGAGATGATGGCGACCGGTGCCATGACAGACCTGGACGAGATGCGCCGAAAAGTGCCCGGGGGGGTGAGGGACATCCTGGGGGTGAAGGGCCTGGGTTCCAAAAAGGTTGCCGTCCTGTGGAAGACGCTGGGCGTGACGTCTCTGGGGGAACTGGAGTACGCCTGCCTGGAGAACAGGCTGGTGACGCTTCCCGGTTTCGGGGCCAAGACGCAGGAGAAGGTCCTGGCCGGTGTGCGCTTCAAAGCCCGGCACGCGGGCAAGATGCTGCTGCCGGTGGCGCTGGCGGCGCAGGCGTCGCTTGAGGAGGCTCTGCGGTCCGGCGGCGTGGACGTTTTCGCCTGGGTAGGCGAAGCGGGCCGCCTGTGCCCCGTGGTTTCGGGGTTGGAAGTGCTCCTGGCCGGCGCGGGGGCGGCAGGAGCCCTAGCCGGGGAACTCGGCCTCGAGCAAGTAGAGGCCGGCGTCTTTGCGGGCAGGACGGACAAGGGCTACGGCCTTAGGCTGTTGGAGGCGCCGGCGGACGGCTTCGGCGCCGCTAAGGTCTGGCACGGGTCCTCCGGTGAGTTCCGGGAGGCCCTGGCCGCCGAACTGGCCGGGATCGGGCTGGAGTGGACGAAGTCCGGCCTCTTCAAAGGGGGGGATCGGCTGTCCGTGCAAACGGACAACGCCTTCTGGGCGGCCGCGGGGCGGAAGCCTCTTCCGGCCGAATGTCGGGAATCGCCCGAGGCGCTCGGTGTGGACCCCGATGAGCTGGTGACCGAATCGGATCTGAAGGGGGCCTTCCACAACCACACGGACTGGAGCGACGGGGGCGCTTCGCTCGAGGTCATGGTGGCTCGCGCGGAGGCGCTCGGATGGTCGTACATCGGGATCGCCGACCACTCGGTATCGGCCGTTTACGCCCACGGCCTGGACGCCGACAGGCTGGCGGCCCAGAAGAAGGCCATCGCGGACGTCCAGACGCGGCATCCCGCGATCCGGGTGTTCACGGGCGTCGAATCGGACATCCGCGACGACGGATCCCTGGACTACGAGGACGACGTCCTGTGCGGCCTGGAGGCGGTCGTGGCCTCCGTGCACTCCCGCTTCAACCTCGACGAGCCCGCCCAGACGCGCCGCCTAGTGAGAGCCGTCTCCCAACCTTGCACGGCCTTCCTGGGACACCCCACGGGGCGCCTGCTTCTATCTCGGGAAGGGTATCCTCACCGGTGGGACGACGTGGTGGAGGCCGCGGCCGGATCGGGCACGGCCATCGAACTCAACGCGAACCCGCACAGGCTCGACGTGGACTGGACGCGGATCGCCGGACTTCGCAGGGCGGGCGTCCGCATCGCGGTCAATCCCGACGCCCACTCTCCCGAAGGTCTCAGGGACGTGCGCTACGGCGTGGCGGCGGCGCGCAAGGGACTGGCGCGGAAGGCGGACGTGGTCAACGCCATGGATGTCTCGGAAGTGGCGGAATACCTCTCGGCAGGAAAGGACAAACAGCGATGAACTGGAAGGCGTTCGGTGGTTTCCTCGCACTCGTCGTACTCTTCTGTGTGGCCGTCGGCCTGCTGATGCTCGTCCAGCGGCCCAACACCGTGACCTTCGTCCTCACGGGTGACACCCAGGGCTACCTTGTGCCCTGCGGGTGCCGGGTCGTCCCGGCCGGGGGGCTCGCCAGGCGGGCCTCGGTCCTCGAGACCATGCGCGCCAACAAGACGAACGGGCGCGTTGTACCTGTCGAGGTCATGCACGGCTTCGCCGACCGTGGACCGGGCCG
Organism: Acidobacteriota bacterium; assembly: GCA_046704825.1. Taxonomy (GTDB): domain Bacteria; phylum Acidobacteriota; class UBA4820; order UBA4820; family DSQY01; genus CAVRTJ01. Next base: position 9,797 of record JBJKRE010000235.1, on the reverse strand, counting down.
CGCCGTCCTGAACAAGGAGATGGGGCGCTTCTTCATGCGCGAGCACTACCTCGTGGGCATCGGTAGCTACGACCTCCTCCTCGGGCTCAAGACCATCCGGGAGGCCGCGCCGGGCGTCCCGCTCTACCTGGCCGGCTACGAGGGACTCGAGGGTTCGAAGGCCTTCCACCTGGGCGGATGGGGCGTGGGGCCCGTCGGGGACGCCGGAGCCACGCTTCGCATCGTCTTCCTGGGCGAGAGCGCGCCAGGCGGGGCCACGTTGAAGGACCCGGTCTGGGCCCTTGCGCAGGAAGAGTCGGCCCATCCAGCGGACGGCTACGTGGTCGTGGGACAGTTCGGTCCCAAGACGGCCTCCAGGGTCATCAAGAGCAGTGAGAAGGTGGTGGCCCTCGTGGGGCAGTGGGGGACTGAGGTCACCACCCGCCCGCAGAAGGCCCGGAATACCTGGGTCATGTACCTTGGGGACCGCGGCCGCAGGGCCGCCACGCTCCAGGTGACCCGCTCGGGCGGGCAGTGGAGCGTCCTGCCGACCATCACCTATCTGGGCCCGGAGACCCACTCAGATCCCAAGGTTGAAAAGGAGGTCGCGAGCGTCCTGGACCGCGTCTCTCAGATCAACAAGGCCGCCCTCGCGAAGCTCGTCGAACCACCCGAGAAGGGCAGGCGTTACATGGGCGCCGCCTGGTGCGCCGGGTGCCATGTGGCGGCCCACAAGACGTGGGCTCTCTCCAGTCACTCGCGGGCCACGCAGGACCTGGCCATCGACCACCAGCGTGACAACCCGGCCTGCCTGAAGTGCCACGCCACGGCGCTGGGCGAGCCGGGGGGCTATCCCCAGAAGGACGTGGACCTGGCCGGGGTCCAGTGCGAGGCGTGCCACGGTCCCGGCGAAGGGCACCCAGGGCGAAAGCTGGAGGCCGCGCCACCGAGCGAGAAGACGTGCGGCGGGTGCCACGACCTGCGGGATTCTCCCATGTTCAACGCCGACGGCTTCTGGAAGCTGATCAGGCACAAGTAGCGCGCGGGAGGCGAACAAAAGAGCGCCCGGTCTGAAGACCGGGCGCTCTCGTGAAACCACGCATCGGAGACGCTGTCACACCTTGCGGACGGCGGTCTCCTTTTCGGTGACGCTCGCCCGCATGAAGTCGCGGTTGAGACGGGCGATGAAGTCGATGGTGATGCCTTTGGGGCACACGGCCTCGCACTCTCCGTGGTTCGAGCAGCTCCCGAAGCCCAGCTCTTCCATCTTGTCGACCATGCGCAGCGCGCGCTGCCAACGCTCGGGCTGGCCCTGCGGCAGGAGGCCGAGGTGGGAGATCTTGGCTGCGGTGAAGAGCATGGCCGAGCCGTTGGGGCAGGCCGCCACGCAGGCGCCGCAACCGATGCAGGCCGCGGCGTCCATGCTCAGATCCGCGCGCTCCTTGGAGATCGGGGTGGCGTTTGCGTCCGGGGAACTGCCCGTCCTGGCCGAGATGAAACCGCCCGCCTGAATGATCTTGTCCAGGGAACTCCGGTCGATGATCAGGTCTTGGATGACGGGGAACGCCTTGGATCGGAACGGCTCGATCACGATGGTCTGCCCGTCCTTGAAGTGCCGCATGTGGAGCTGGCAGACCGTGGTTTTCCTCATCTGGCCGTGCGCGAACCCGTTCACCATGAATCCGCAGCAGCCGCAGATGCCCTCGCGGCAGTCGTGCTCGAATGCGACGGGGCGGTCGCCCTTCACGATCAACTTCTGGTTGAGGACGTCGAGCATTTCCAGGAAGGACATGTGCTCGCTCGCGTCCTCCAGTTCGTAGGTCACGAACTTTCCCTTGTCCTCGGGACCCGACTGGCGCCAGATCTTAAGTTTCAGCCTCATTTGTAGCTCCGCTGAGTGAGGTGGACATATTCGAAAGCCAGAGGTTCCTTGTGCAGAGTGGGGTTCTCGCCCACGCCTTTGAACTCCCAGGCCGACACGTACGAATAGTCGTCGTCGTTACGAAGTGCCTCGCCTTCCGGGGTCTGGTGCTCCTCCCGGAAGTGGGCCCCGCAGGACTCGTCGCGCTCGAGGGCATCGTAGACCATGAGTTCGGCGAACTCGAGGAAGTCGGCGACGCGGCCCGCCTTCTCGAGTTCCTGGTTGAGATCGGCGCCTTCGCCGGGCACCTTGACGTCCTTCCAGAACTCCTCGCGCAGCGCGGGGATGCGCTGGAGGGCCATCTGGAGCCCCTTCTCGTTCCGGGCCATGCCGCAGAACTCCCAGAGGATCTTGCCGAGTTCCTTGTGGAAGGTGTCCACGGTGCGGCTGCCGTCGATGGAGAGCAGGCGTCTGATCTTCTCCTCCGCCTCCGTCTCGGTCTGCTTGAACGCCACGTGGTCCACCGGGAGGCGGTCGGCGGGCGAAACCCGCGCCAGGTAGTCGCCGATGGTGTACGGGATGACGAAGTACCCGTCGGCGAGTCCCTGCATGAGCGCGCTCGCGCCGAGGCGGTTGGCTCCGTGGTCCGAGAAGTTCGCCTCCCCCAGCACGTGCAGGCCTTCGAGGTTGCTCATCAGGTTGTAGTCGACCCAGAGGCCGCCCATGGTGTAGTGGATCGCGGGGAAGATGCGCATGGGCTGCTTGTAGGGGTCTTCGCCCGTGATGCGCTCGTACATCTCGAAGAGGTTCCCGTAGCGCTCGCGGATGACGTCCTCGCCCAGCCTGTTGATCGCGTCCGCGAAATCGAGGTAGACGCCCAGGCCCGTGGGCCCGACCCCGCGCCCGTCGTCGCAGACCTCTTTGGCGTTGCGCGAGGCCACGTCGCGGGGCACGAGGTTGCCGAAGCTGGGGTACTTGCGCTCCAGGTAGTAATCCCGCTCGTTTTCCGGGATGTCCGACGCCCTGCGGGTCTCGCCCTTCTTCATTGGCACCCAGATGCGGCCGTCGTTCCGCAGGGATTCGCTCATGAGGGTCAGTTTCGACTGGTAGTCGCCGGCCACCGGTATGCACGTGGGGTGGATCTGGGTGAAGCACGGGTTGGCGAAGAAGGCCCCGCGCCGGTGCGCGCGCCACGCCGCGGTCACGTTGCACCCCTTGGCGTTGGTGGACAGGTAGAAGGTGTTGCCGTAGCCGCCGGTGGCCAGGATGACGGCGTCCGCGGAGTGGGAACTGATGCGTCCGCTCACCATGTCCCGGGTGACGATGCCCCTGGCCTTGCCATCGTGGACCACCAGGTCCAGCATCTCTCGCCGGGGATACATCTTCACCTGGCCCACGGCGACCTGGCGCGACAGCGCCGAGTACGCCCCGAGCAGTAGCTGCTGGCCCGTCTGCCCCCTAGCGTAGAAGGTGCGCGAGACCTGGGCGCCGCCGAAGGAGCGGTTGGCCAGGTTCCCGCCGTACTCTCTCGCGAAGGGCACGCCCAGCGCCGTGCATTGGTCGATGATCTCGTTGCTCACCTCCGCGAGCCGGTAGACGTTGGCCTCGCGGGAGCGGAAGTCCCCGCCCTTCACCGTATCGTAGAAGAGCCGGAAGATGCTGTCGCCGTCGTTCTGGTAGTTCTTGGCGGCGTTGATGCCGCCCTGCGCCGCGATGCTGTGGGCCCTCCGGGCGCTGTCCTGATAGCAGAAGCACTCCACGTTGTAGCCGAGCTGTCCGAGGCTGGCGGCGGCCGAGGCCCCGGCCAGGCCCGACCCGACCACGATGATCTTGTACTTGCGCTTGTTGGCCGGATTGACCAGCTTCATGTCGAAGCGGTGCTTCGTCCACTTCTGCTCGATGGGGCCGGAGGGTATTTTCGAATTCAGAGTCATGGTCTCATACCTCCGATACTAGGACACGATGCCCAGGAGAACGGAAACCGGGATGGAGATGAAGCCGGCCGCCAGCAGGATGGCGACGGCGGCGGCCACGACCTTCCTCAGCCGGTTGTATTTCGGATGGTTGATGCCGAGGGTCTGGAGCATGCTCCAGATGCCGTGGAAGAGGTGGAACCCCAGCGCCAGCATGGCGACGATGTACACCCCCGAAATTACGGGGTTCTTGAAGGCCTCCACCACGTTCGCGTACACGTTCGTGTGGCTGTAGCCCGGCCCCGTGGTCAGGAACGTGAACATCAGCAGGTGGTAGATAAGATAGAGGAAGATGATCGGCCCGCTGAAGATCATGGTCCTGGCGGCGTAGCTCGTTTCCAGGGTCGCCTTCATGGAATAGCCCACAGGCCTCGCCTTCCAGTTGGCGACGGTGATCTGGACAGCTGCAAGGATGTGCAGGATGAGGGCGATCGCCATCACGATCCTCACACCCCACAACAGTTCCCCCGTGCTCTTCAGGAAGGCCGCGTAAGCGTTCAGTCGCTCGGGACCTATGAAGATCTGGAGGTTGCCGAGCATGTGCCCCACGAGCCAGAGGAACATCATCGCCCCCGTCACGGCCATCACTATCTTCTTACCGACGGTACTCCTGTAGAACGTCATCGAACGGGCCATAGACCGCTCCTTTTAAAATGAAGCCTCACGTTCGCAAATTGTGCCTCGCGGCGCGCCCATTGGGTTAGACGAAATACGAATGAACCCCCCGAGTTTAATGGCACCTCAAAAAGAGGAACCTAATATACCGCCCCCCGCGACGGGACGCAACCATACGGATTTGGGAATTGGGATTTGGGATTTAAAGGTCGGCAGGCGGTATGCCTTCGGAGCGGGAATGAAAAGGGGGGAAAGGAGGACGGGAGGACAAATGGTCGTCGAGCCATGAGCTTCAGGAGGTGCTTTCTCCCGGTGCTGCCTGCGCTGAAGGCCCCTTCATCTCTTCACCTCCTAGCTTTCCAGCTCCTTCACCGCGCCGAAGGCGCAGGAGGGAGGAGAGGCAGGGCCGCCTAGGGGATTGGACGCCTGGCTTCGAAGACCTGCTCACGAACAAAACACCAGACACAATACACTAGACACTGGACCCGTCCAGCGCCGCGAAAGCGTCGGCCACGGCCTCCTGGAAGGCTTCTCTCTTAAAAAGGAACGCGGTTACGTGCCCGGCTTCCAGCCAGCGGTGCGTCGAACCCGGCCAGTGCTCGTGGAGGGCCCGGGGGGACCACGAAGGGATGTAGGCGTCCCTGAGGGCCGAAACGAGGATCGACGCGCGGGTGTTCTTCGGTGCGTCGTACCGCCGGAGGTCGGTGATCGCCAGCAGCTCGCGCATCTTAATGACCGCCTCCTCACGGCCGGTCGATGTGCCGTTCAGTGCCGTCCAGTCGCAGTGTTCCTTTAAGAGTCCTTCCGTAAAGACCACCTGTGCGGAATGTGGAGCGATGCACGGGGCCACTGCCAGGGCCTCCGGCCAGAAGGCGGCGACGTTCGCGGCCATGTGGCCGCCCATGCTGATGCCGGTGACGCCGAGTCTTGTAAACCCCTGCTCCTGCAGCCAGCCCAACAGGGCGAGGCCCTCCTGCACGGTGGCGGCTCCCATCATCCACAGGTCGGCGAATGTGCGGAGGGTCTTCCCCTTCTGTCCCTCGGGCCTTCGCCGCCCGTAGTAGGCATTCTCGAGAAGAAGCGCTCCGATTCCCCGCTTCACCAGCGGGATGGCCATGCTCCTGCGCCGTCTGTCGAATCCCTGGTCGCCCGTGGCTGCGAAGTGAACGCAGACGGGAGTCTCTTGGGTCCAGCCGCGAGGCAGGAGAAGCTCCACCTGGGCGGTTCGGCAGGAGGCGGGAAAGAGGGGGCACGCGAACGGGCTCCCGAAGGTTCCCCGTCGAAGCTCGAACCCCTCCTCGGTGACGACCTCGCTCCACGACACGGAAGCAGCGGGGGGCGGCGCGCCGTCCTTCCCGTCCCCCTCCAGCTCCGGCATCATTCCCCATCCGTCGTGGAAGAAACTCGTCCTGTTGGCCACCGATCCGTATAACCGGTCGATCAAACTGGTGCGGGCGTCTTGAATCATGAGGGCGGGACCTCCTTAAATCTGGACGGGACCGGCTTCACGGTGCCGGCTTCTCCGCGTAGCCGGCAGCGGGAACCTAGTGAAGACGGGATGTTGAAGATCCGTGTGTAGAAAAAAACCACACATTTGTGAAACTCCTTAATGCCCAGCTCCCCGGGTAATCTGGTTTCAGCTTCCTTGACACACGTCTAGAACGAAGTATATAAAGAATTTATCTCGTTGTCTCTGCCCCAAGCCGCAACGTGGGTGTCCGATCATCCGACTCTGGACGTTCGGACGGAAACAATGCCTTTTTCTGGAGGAGGATAGGAGCGTCTGAAACGTCCGGTTAGCATGGTGAGGGGTATTTGGCTCACGGTGGGAGGTCCTCGCCAGGTGTGGCCCTATTTGCTGTTGGTGCAGATGTTAGCAACGTAGGGCCGGACTCGTACGGTGGTGGTGTAGAAAAACACGGCAATTCCAGGGTTTGTACCTTGGGTGATATAACCCGCGCAAGAAAATACCGGAAAATGGGTCTAGAAGGGTTTGCGGCCTTTGCTTATCTTAGAGGCCAAACAGGCTCCGACCCTCAGGGGAACCGAGCCTGTGAGGTACCAGCAACATGGAACCGCAATGGAGAAGGGGTCAATCTTTATGATTATCCATACCATTAAATCGGAGACGGGGGCCTGTCTGCACCTGGCCCGATGCCGCTCGAGGAGGGTCAATTGAGTCTTACGCGATTCGGGTGGAAGACGCTTTGTCTGGTCGGCGCCATGGCCACGGTCTGTCCGCTGATCCCCAGAGCCCAGCAGTGGACGGGGGACGTGGGCGGCGGATACGTCTGGCAGAACGTGACCGGCAACGAAAGCAGCTACCGGAGCCAGTACGGCGAACAGCAGGGGTTTCTCCTCGAAGACTTCAACTTCGCCTACGCCCCCAAGAAGGACGGGCCCTACAGCTTTACCGTGAAGGCGTGGGGGTTCGGCGGCGCGGAGCCCGACCAGCACACGCTGATCATGTACCGGCCCAATTCCGCCTGGACCTTTGATCTCAAATACGACAGGCGGGACTCCTACTTCAACATCGACACGGGCAGCCTGGGCGGGAACCACGACGACTGGAACATCGCCCGCTGGACCGGCAGGGTCCGGTACGACGGGTGGTCGGCACTGAGGGTCTCGCTGATCCTCCGCTACGTCCGCAGGGACGGGACGATCGACCGCCCCCTCTACGGGCTGGCCCAGTTCTACCCGATGCGCGTCAACCTCGACGAAAACATGAAGGAAGCGACGCTGCGTCTGGAGACGAAGACCTTCCCTGTCCACATTCTCTTCGAGCAGTCCCAGGCCCGCTACGAGCGGCAGGACCGCTGGGTGCCCCTCGGGTCCAGGGCATACGACGCCACGGACCCCGACGTCCTGAGCAGGCTGCAGACATCCCGCTACGACAAGCAGGACGTCCCCACCACGCGCCTGATGGCGGCCTGGCGAGGACACCGCGTGGAAGTCGCGGGGGCCTTCCTCTACAGCTCCATCGATCTGCACTCGACGGGTACGTCCTGGCAGGGCTTCGGCATCGGCGGCGGGCAGACGGGGACGGTCACCTACATCGACGACCTCGTCGGTTCGGCCCAGCAGGACGTAAAGGCGGGCAACCTGCACCTGGGCTTCGACCTCGGGGCCGGCTGGGTCCTCCGGATGTCCGGAGACTACCGGAACACCACGGCCGATTCGAACCAGATCGGGAACCGGTTGCTGAGCCTGGCCAATCCGGCCGGGTACGGGTTCGACCTGTCGAATCCCGTGGACGAATCGGGCATCTTCGACGTGAAGGACCAGACGGGACGGGTCGAAATCGAACACACGGGCGCCAAGTGGTCGTTCTGGGGGGGCGGTTTCACGGGGACGCGTGACGTGTCCTGGCGCCGGACGAACACCGATCCCGGTGAGAACGTGAGCCGCGACAGCAACGGGTACCTCGTCGGTGCGTCCTACACCTTCAACCGCACCTTCAGCATGAACGGCGAATACCAGCACGGGACCTTCGAGCAGTACATCTTCCGGACCGACCCGGAGAGAGTCAACCGGTGGACCCTGCGTTTGCGGACGAATCTCGGCAGCGGCTGGGACGCCACGGCGCGCTACCGGCACGAGCAGTCCGACAACCCCAACTCAGAGAGCAATCTCAACCACTGGTCCGAGGCCTTCGGCTTCACGGTGGGCTGGAACTCCAAGGACGGCTCGAGCGGATTCGGATTCGATCTGGACCGGAACCAGCTCAACACGGACACGGGCATCGTGCTGCCCAACGGCGACGCCAGCCTCTCCCGCTACAACCTCAACCTCGTCACCATGGGGCTCCACGGCTACACCAAGCTCGGTCCGGTCAAACTCTTCGGCAACTTCGTGCGCCTGCGCGACAACGGTCAGACATGGCCCATGAGGTCCTGGTCGGGCCTCGTCCGAGCAGCCCTGGAAGGGCCGAAGGGAACGGAATTCTCCCTCTTCGCCCAGTACAGAACATTCCACCAGAGCATGAACACGCTGGACGATTTCAACGCGACCCGGTACGGCCTGATCATCCGGTGGAGGTTCTAATGAAGCTCAAGACGATAATCCCCTGGACACTGATGATTCTGCTGCCGGCCGTGGTGATCTTCGCACAGGCGACGAAAGAACCGGTGCCCATGGACACGTGCGCCATGTGCCACCCGGACGTGGTCGACAGCTTCGCCAAGGGGCCGCACGGCCGCGCCATGGCGGCCCGGTCGAAGGCCACCCTCGAGCGCGCGTGCGAGACCTGTCACGGTCCCGCCGCCGCCCACGTGGACAATCCGACCACCAAGAACATCAACATTCATCCGAAGCCGGCCGCGTGCCTGACGTGCCACTCCCAGCAGTCCGGCTTCATGTCGCTCACGACGCCCGCCCACATCCGTAAAGGCGTCGAATGCCTCGACTGCCACGTGCCCGGCCACAAGAAACCCCCGGCCGAGCCGCTGCTGGCGGCCGAGCCGCGCGTCCTCTGCGCAAAGTGCCACCGGCGCGAGGCGGCCGAGTTCAACCTGCCCTTCGCCCACCGCGAAGGGTCCAAGCCCTTCGAGTGCACCGACTGCCACTCCCTGCACGGCACGTCGCACCGCGGCAGCCTGCTGCAGGCGGGCAACGGCGGGTCCTGCATAGGGTGCCACACCGAGAAGGCAGGCCCCTTCATCTACCCGCACCCGCCCCGTGAAGTGAACGGCTGTCTGGACTGCCACCAGCCGCACGGCTCGGTGAACCCGAACCTCCTCATCCGCCACCGGGTGAGCGACCTCTGCCTCGAGTGCCACACGAACGTTCCTTCGTTCCACGATCTCACGAAGAAGCGCTATCGAAACTGTCAGACATGCCACGTAGCCGTCCACGGGTCGAACAGCGATCCGAGACTTTTCGAGGACTAACCTTGTCAGGAAAGGGGGTACCTATGAAACGACTGTTGGTAATCACCGCAATGACCCTGCTGGTCGGGTCGACGATCATGGCCGCGAGGCCCGTACAGATGGCTTCCGCGCACATCGCGAAGCCGGCCGTGGTCGTACCCGTGCAGCAGCAGACCAGCATGCTCAAGCTGCTCGAGACCAGGTACACCACTCAGCAGTTGGCTACGGGAACGTACGTCGGCTCCGAGTTCTGTCTCGCGTGCCACACGTCCCTGACGCCCGAAGTGGCCGCCTGGCGCGGCACCGAGCACTCTTACGTGCTGCGTAAGCCCATGGGCATGTACTCGCTGCAGCCGGGCAAGGGCGTGCTGGCCAACTACCTCGGCGACGCCACCAAGGACGACTTCATGATGGGCCTGAACTTCAACGACGTCAGCGGCACGCCGTTCGACAGCCTTAAGCCCAACGCCCCGATCCTGTCCTACGACGCCACGACCG
>JBJKRE010000234.1:0-6113 GCA_046704825.1 Acidobacteriota bacterium | reverse complement strand
TTCATCGCCGACTTCACCACGCCCGTCCAGCGCAAGCCCGCCTTCTCGCTCTACAGGCTCGCGATAAACCTCGGCATGAGCGTCGGGCCCGCCGCCGGGGGGTTCCTGGCCCTGCTGTCCTTCAACTATCTCTTCGCCGTGAACGCCGCTTCGTGCCTCCTGGCCTTCGGCTTCATGTTCGCGATGTTCGCCAGGCTCGGCGTGTTGTGGAGGAGAAAGGCGGAGCCGGACGGGCCGGCCGAGGCCCGGGCCCCCGCACTGGCCGCGTCCAGACCCCTGAGGGACCTCCGGTTCCTGTACTTCGCGCTGGCCATGGTGCCCGTCATCCTCGTCTACTTCCAAATCAGCGCGGCCTACCCGCTCTACCTGGTGCAGAACTTGAAGCTGCTCGAGTCGGATTTCGGCCTGGTCTTCACGATCAACACGGCCCTGATCATCGTGTTCGAGATCCCGTTGAACACCTGGATGGTCCGGTGGAGGCACCGGAACGCCCTGGCGTTCGGCGCCTTTCTGTGCGCGGCCGGGTTCGGCATGACGGGCCTCGTCACCACCTTCGCGGGTATCGCGGCCACCTGTGTCGTGTGGAGCATCGGCGAGATGATCACCTTCCCCACGGCTTCAGCGGCGCTCGCGGACCTCACGCCCGAGCGGGGGCGCGGCGCCTACATGGGGACCTTCAGCATGATCCGTGGCATGGCCGTCAGCGTCGGGCCGTGGCTGGGCACGGCGGTGCTCCAGGATTTCGGTCCGGCGGCCCTCTGGGGCGGCGCGTTCGCCGTAGGAGCGATCTCCGCGGTCATGCTGTGGTTCGTGCGCGAACCCCAGGTGAGCGCGGCGTAGGGCCCTCGGCCCAGCCGGACCATGGAGGGGGCGCTGGGAATGCTTTTCCGCTCGCCGCGGTTTTTCCCTCTGTGAAGGAGAATGCGTGGCGGAAAAAATCGAGATCGACCGGCATCTCCTGCTGTCTCTTCTCGTTCTGGCCAAGGTCATCGAGGCACACGACCGCCATTCCGGCGGGCACGTGTGGCGGACGAGCCGCTATGCGGGGGCCCTGGCGCGTGCGGCCGGCTTCGAGGCCGGGGACGTCTTCCTGGCCGAACTGGGCGCTCTGGTGCACGACGTCGGCAAAGTGGGCGTGTCGGATTCCATTCTGCTCAAGCAGGGCAAAATCACGGAGGCCGAATTCGAAGTCATCCGCCGGCACCCGGAAATCGGGCACGCCATCATCGCCAACCACCCCCTGGCGCCCCTGGTGGACCGCCCAGTGACCGAACACCACCTGAGGGCGGACGGAAACGGCTATCCGGACCGCCTGAAGGGGACGCGGCCGTGGATCATCAGCCGCCTCGTATCCATCGCCGACGCCTTCGACGCCATGACGAGCTACCATCCCTACCGTCGGGACGACGCCGTGGACTACGCCCTGCTGACGCTCCGCGAGGAGCGGGGCGGGCAGTTCGACGCCGACCTGGCGGACACCTTCGTGGACCTCGTCCGGCAGGGGGCGGTGGATCACGTTCTGGACCACGCCGCCGAGGGCTTCCTGAACCTGGACTGCCCGGAGTGCGGTCCCATGATCTCTCAACCGGCGGGTGCAGGAGAAGACGAACTCGTGGTCTGCCCGTCCTTCGAGGACGAGTTCGTCCTCGCCTTCGAGCCCGGCGCCTTCGACTGGGAGTGGTCGGGCGAGGCGGTCCTTCCCGGCGCCTGAAGGTCTTACGTCAGTTTCGACCCGCAACGCGTGCAGAATTCGTTGCCTGCTGTGACGGATGCCCCACAGGAGGGGCAGGCCGTGGAGGCTTCTGCAGCCTCCGGATTCCTGGGCGCCTGCTCCGTGGCCTCCTGGGCTTCTCCCCTCGCGCCTTCCTTGAACGCGCGCATGGATTTGCCCAGGGACGAGCCGAGCTGGGGCAGCTTGGAAGGACCGAACAGAAGGACGAGGATGGCCAGTACGAGGAGTATCTCTTCGGGCGAATCGATGAAGCCTAGGGCGAGGAGCATGGGCGTCTCCGGGGCCGGCAGGGGCGCCGGCGCAACAGTCCACCGCCGGGGCGAGGCCGGCCTGGAACGGCTGAGGCGGTGAGGGGGTCGGGGTGAAGATCCGGGCTCATGGGTGGTCGCGATCCGCGGGCCCCGCCGAGGGGGCCGCCGAGGCTGTTTCTCCGCAATCTCCGCCGGCGGGCGCCGGCCGTGTGCCGGCGTTCCGGCTGACCTGAAGATTATCGCCGGCCGTTTCCTCAGTCAAGGGAGCATGGCCTTATTGATCCTTTCGCGGGGCAGACTTGTTCCGCACCCCAGAGGGTTGAACCGGCAATTGCAGGATCCTATTCCAGAAAGCTTTATCATTGCAGAACTCGAGGCGGTATACCGGGAGGGCGCGGCAAAGGTCTCCTATTAGATTCAGAAGGTTGTGCGCTCTTCTTGCGGGGTCCGACACAAAAGGACAGCAAGACAGAATGAGCCCCGCGGCGGGGGCTTTGGCCAATCGCACGACGTCGGTCCGGTCAGACTGGTAAAGTTGAAAGACTCCCGCCACAGGGTAAAGTCCTGTATCCTTGCAGGCCTGCGGGTAAGCTCCCCAGAAGGGAGTCGTCGTCGCCGAGAATCCTTGGTCGGTCTTGAAGAGTATGACTAGGTCGTCGGACAATATCTGATGCCCCTGCGAAAGCTCCGCGATGGTTGATTTCCCCGCTCCCGAATGGCCGAAAAAGATGAATGCCCGGCTGTCCCGAACGATTCCTGCTGCATGGAGGACGAAGCCTCCGCGGTCCATGGAGAGGTCGGCCACAACCCATCGGAGATAGTTTTCCAGGGCTCTCAGGACGGTGGGGACATCTTCCGGACTCGAAATTCGCAAGGCACCGGTAGTCTCGTTTCGGCCCTTGAATGCCGCAAAGTCGGTGGAGAGGAGAATGTGGCCCGAATCGCAGACTATCTCTTCCAGTTGCACATAACCGTCGCTCGACTCGTTCAGGTAGGTCCCCTCTCCTGCATAGAGGGTAACTGTGTGAATAGGCTTCCGCTGCGCTAAAAACAGCGAGTACCGCCCCCTGACCTTCTGGTGGATGTCGAAGGACAGCCCTGATATGCGGATAACTATATCGCGAAGCGCGATGGTCAGCCCATGAGTTCCCAAGGGGGCGCCCATCGAAGAGAAATGTTCTGGTCCGGGCAACCTATCATTCATTCCTTGCAAAACCATAGATTTTTCAGTCTCCAGATCTTTTTCCACCCGGCATCACCAAGTTCCCTTCTGATCCGGCCGGAGGTGAACAGGTGGACAAAGGCCTGACGCAGGCGGCCATCCTTGCTTATATAGGACGTATAGAAGTCCCCCCATTCCGCCCTTCGTCCGGACATCCGCATTCGTAACCAGAATATGGCACAGAGACAAAAGGTCTCCCACCCTATCAGGAGCCTTGCGCTGAGGATCAACTCTCCTTCTTCTCGGACGCAGCTCTGCAAGCGCTGCAATGACCGAATGCGAATCCTGCGGCGCGGTATGAAGGAATAGACGTCGGGCAAGAGGTAAATCCATGAGAAGACTCGGTCTTTGAATGCTGGCGCCGTCAGGTCCATGACTGTGAGCGGTATATCTTTCGTGCCGCATCTGTTGCGTGCTTTCTTCAGCATCTTTTCTGAAAAATCTACCCCGACAGGACTGTGCCCCATCTCCCAGAACGTCACCAAGTCCGGGCCCGTTCCGCATCCCCCGACCAGAATGGTTAGCCTTCCGGAACATGAGGCCAGCAGCGAGGTTATTTCTACTGGTGTCTTCTGGAATTCGCCAGCATAGTCCGATGACTGCTCCTCGTACTTGATTCGGACGCTGTCGGTCCACTCGCCTCTTAGATCGACGGAATTCAGTTCCGCGATCTTCGCCATGAAAGCCAAGACCTGCCGGATCAATCGGCCGTCAGGACCGGGGCAGGAGAACGGGAGCGAAGGCGAGCTGGCGATGGCGATCACACGCTCGATGGGGATATCCTTTGGACAGGAATCGTCCGTGTGCAGATCGACATTTATCCTGCCAGCGCGTCCCCTGAGGAGATCTCGGACACACACCAGGTCTGTAAGCCCCATCTCATCCTCGATCACCACCCAGTCCTCCCTCTTCAGGTGGTGGTTGGACGGCGAAAAGGGCCGCAGTTCCAATATGCTCTCGTGTGCGAACCAGGGCCACCACGCGAAGCCTTGGCACTCGATTTTGAGACGGTCGGCTGTCTTGAGAAGGAGGCGCGCAAGCCCAGGGGTCAGAATTGTGGACGGATCCGTAAGCCTCAGGCACCTGTGGAACGTCAATCGTCGTCTCCATCCGCAGAAGAAGATTGCATGGAGCAACCGTCAATGCATGAAGGTATCTCTAATCCGGTATCCGGAAGGTCCCGTCGAGGCGGTCGAGCATGGCGTCGAAGCGCTGGTCCAGGTCCTTCAGCGCGGCGTCGAGTTCCTCGCGGGTGATCTGTCCCGCATCGAAGCGGGCCTGCAGGAGGACGCGCTGGTTTTCGTACCACTGGTCGGGGTCGAAGTTGTAGGTCATGGTCCTTCCTGGCCCTCCTCGCGTCTTGGCAGCCATCCGCTCGGCTTTCAGTATAGGCCCGCAGGCGTCCAAACCGGAATCGGCATCGGGATCGATATCGGTAGTGATTTCCCGGCCCCGTCTGCCCGAGTGATGGGTCCGCGTGCGGGGGACGGAGGCGACGGCGATACCGATAGCGGCCGCGATTGCGAGCTTGACGGCGGGGGCCATCCCATGGAGCGCCGAGCCTCTGGTACACTTGAAGCCATGGACGGAAAGACGGATCGCCCGCTGAAGATTCGCATCGTCGCGCCGGCAGGGCCGGTCAACGGGCCGGACCTCACGGCCGGCATCCAGGTGCTGCGAGCCGAAGGTCACGAGGTGGCGGAGGCGGCTCACGTCAGGAAGCGCAAAGGCTACCTGGCCGGGACGGACGCGGACCGGCTCGCGGACCTTCAGGAGGCCCTGGACGCGCCCGGTGTGGACGTGGTGTGGTTCGCCCGGGGCGGGTACGGCACGACGCGTCTCCTGGGCGGGCTGAGGCGCGAGGGCCTGGAGCGCCATCCGAAGGTCATCGCCGGCTTTTCCGACGCGACGGCCCTCCACGCGTGGGCCCAGCGCGCGCCGGGCTCGACGCTGCTCTACGCGCCTTCGGTACAGGAGCTGGCCCGGAAGGGCGTGTGCGTCCTGGACTCGGTGTGGGCGGCCCTCGCCGGCCACCCCCTGCCCCTGGCGGGCGAGGGTGCCGGGCCCGCGGGGCCCTTCCCCGTGGCGGGGGGCTGTCTGACCCTGTTGAGCGTGCTGGTCGGCACGCCCTGGGAGCCCGTCATCGCGGGCCGCTGGCTCTTCGTGGAGGAGGTGGGCGAACCCCTTTACCGGATCGACCGCATGCTCACCCACCTGGAGCAGGCGGGGTGGTTCGAACGCGCCGAGGGTGTCCTCCTTGGCGGCTTCACCGGGATGGGGGACGGCGAGGCACCGGGCGACGTGGCCCGGAGGGTGCGCGAACTCCTGGGACCCGACAGGCCGGTCATCACCGGCTTACCCGTGGGTCATAGGACGGGCAAGTACGTTCTGCCGCTCGGACGTCCCGCCCTCTGGGACGGCCGCAACCTGACCTTTCCTTAGAAAGAGGCGAGCCGGCAGACGCCGGGCCCTCACACGCCCGGAATGGTATCGGCGATCCACTTGGCGGTGCGGTCGACTGCGCCCCTGTGGGCCTCCACGGCCAGCAGCGCCTTGTTTCCGCACAGGTCGGCCGAGGCGGGCTCCGTGAGGAACTCGGCCACGCGCTCGGCCAATTCGCCGGGCGTCGTGACGCGGACCGCGCCGGAGCCCGCGAGCAGGCGTTCGGCGTCTTCGCGGAAGTTTTCCGTGTGCGGGCCGAAGAGCACGGGCTTGCCCAGAAACGCCGGCTCCAGAACGTTCTGCCCGCCCAGGGGCACGAGGCTGCCGCCCACGAAGGCGGCGGTACCCAGGGCGTAGGCGGACCACAGTTCCCCCACCGTGTCGAGGACCAGGACGTCCCAGTCGGTGCCGGGGCCCGACGTGCGCTCCACGCCCCGGAGTCCCAGCTTCTGGCACTGCTCCAGGC
>JBJKRE010000233.1:0-2890 GCA_046704825.1 Acidobacteriota bacterium | reverse complement strand
GGTGCGGGCGGAGTGATCGAGTGATCGAGTGATCGAGTGATCGAGTGGTGCTGAGGCAGGCCGTTGGGAGCAGGGACTGGGAAGACCGCCGGCGGTGCGGGCGGAGTGATCAAGTGATCGAGTGATCGAGTGATTGGGTGAAGCAACAGATGGGGCCATCGGGCACCTTCTCTTATAGAATGTCATAGTCGACCCCTTGCTCCGCAAGGCCTTGAACCTTCATCTTGCGCAGGAGACCGTCAATCAGCCGACCGATCTCGCTGCACTTCTCCAGTACCTCATCGTGGGCTGACTTTTCGACGAAGCCGAGATTCTTTGCGATAAACATCAACGTTTCCAACTCACTCAGGGATCCCCTCGAAATATAGAGATATCCGCAAAAATCGGCCTTAGAGTCTTTGGCGGCGCCTTCGGCGATATTGGCCGGAACGCTCACCGCTGCACGGCGGCACTGGGCCGTCATCCCGAACCTTTCGTCGTCAGGCCAGGTCCTTGTCATTTCGTAAATCTGCGTCACAAGTCCAACGCTCATCTGCCAGGCTTTGAGTTTCTCGTGGGGTCTTCCCATTTAACTTCCCAAATCTGCTACAGGGTAGCCACTTTTATGTTAACGCTTCGAAGGCCAGTCCTCCGTCTGTTCACTTGGTCACTCGATCACTTGATCACTTTCCACCTACATATACCCCAATCCTTTGAGGCGCTCGGCGAGCTGGGCCTCTTCGTCGGTGTTGAGGGCGGAGCCGGCGGCGCCGCGGATATGGGCGTATGAGGCCGTGCGGGCCTCGGGGGCGGCGGCGAAGGCCTCGTTCAGGACGCGGCCGTCCATGTCGTCGCCGGGGGGCAGGCCGAGGGCGGCGAGCAGGGTGGGCGTGACGTCCTGGAGGGAGGCGCCCTCGATCTTCGCGGCCTTAAACGACGGGCCGTGCAGGGCGAGCACGCCGTGGGTTCGGTGCGAGCCGGACTTGTCGGCCCCGTACTGGGAGGCGGGGGCGAAGGTCGCGTCGCTCCAGTCCACGCGGTACGCGTAGCGGCCGTCCTCCTGGATAACCAGGTCGGGCGCCTGCTCCACGAAGGGGCCGTGGTAGACCTCCTCGCGGAAGAAGACGTCGGCGGCCACGGGGTCCCCCGTTTCCGGGTCCTTCAGCGAGAGGATCTTATCTTTGAGGTCGGCGCGCAGGGCGTCGTAGTCCGGACCGGGCGCCACGGTGCCGCGGGGCTGGCGGCCCTCGAGGTTCACGTAGACCGAGCGGCCGGAGACGGAGGCGTAGAAGGCCTTCGTCCTGTCCCAGTCGATGAAGCCCAGCGGGTTGGACAGGGGCGAGGCCTTGACCTTCGTGCGGAACCACGTCCTGGCCTCGGGCGGGACCACGCGCTTGAGGGCCCGTTTCCAGAGCGGCTTGTGCAGGTACTCGGAGGCCACGGCGGCGGGTGCGAGCAGGCCCCAGTCCGCCAGGACGCGGTTGAGGTAGACGTCCGTGTGAAGCGGCCCGAAGCCGTGGTCCGACAGGATGCACAGGTCCGCGCCCGGCCCCATGGCCTCGAGCATACGCTGGATGCCCGCTTCGATGCGGCGGTAGTAGTCGAGGATGGCGTTTTCGATGCGCGCCGCGGCGGCCTCGTGGCGCGGGTGGGAGTCTGCCATGAAGCGCCAGTAGAAGTGCATGACGCGGTCCAGGTCGTCGTAGACGAAGACCAGCGCGGACGGGTCGGTGCGCTTCGCCAGGTCCAGCACGAGGTTCTCCTGGGCGTCGGTGAGGCGGTATAGCTGGTCCAGGAAGCCGTCCAGGTCGCCTTTCTCGATCAGGTGGTGGTCGGCCCCGATGCGGAAGTCGGGAAAGGCCTTCAGCAGGGCGTCGCCCTCGGCGGCCGGGTGGATCCACGGGCCGGTGAAGCCCGGCGTGCCCATGCCCGTGATGAAGAAGCCGTCCACGGCATCGGCCGGGTAGGTCGAGGGCACGTTGAAGACGCCGCAGCGCCGGCCCGAGGCTTTGATGATCTCCCACAGGGCCGGAGCCTTGCGGTCGGCGGAGGAGATCACGCGGGGCGAGTAGCTCCCGGGGTCGAGGGTGAAGAAGTCGAAGATGCCGTGCTTGCCCGGGTTCACGCCCGTAAAGGCCGTGGTCCAGCCGGGGGGCGTCAGGTTGGGCGTGACCGAGCGCAGAGGCCCCCAGGCGCCTTCGTCGCGCAGGCGCTTGAAGAACGGCAGACGGCCCGCGTCCGCCCAGGGCCCGACGATGTCCCACGTCGCGCCGTCCAGTCCCACGATGAGCAAACGTTCGGCCATGCCTGACTCCCGTCCTCGGGCGCCGCGCTTCCCGGCGCCCCGTCCCGTTTGCCCCGCCGGTGCGCGGGGTCGTGTGAACCAACGATTTGTTCGGCCGGCTTGTTCCCGGCGGCACCTGCACACCCGCCGGCGCGGCCCTTTCGAAAGTAGAGTTTAGCATTCCGGCCCGTGTTGTGCTTTCGCAGGCCGGGATCCGGCGGGTTAGAGGTGAGAGGGCAGAAGGGAGCAAGGCGGAAGGCGGAAGGCGAAAGGCTTCGGAGGACATTTATCTCCCGAGGGCTAAGGGCGAAGGGCTAAAGGCTAAAGGGGAAACGGCAGGCGGGAGGCGGCGGAATTCTAAATGTTGAATTTTAAATGTTAAATGTTGGTAGTACTTCTTTCCAGGGCGCACAGCGCCCTGTAGCGGCCGGTGGGAGCCGGCCGAACGGCCGATTGCCATCGGCCGCTACAACGGACGGCAGACGGGAGCCGCCGCAGGCGCCGGAATGGTAAATGATGAATGTTGAATTATAGATTGAGGTACCTCAATTCAACATTAACAATTGAGCATTTAACATTCGGCGAAGCCGTGAGCCGCGGCAGTCCCATTGATAAGGGCTAAGGCCG
>JBJKRE010000232.1:0-22683 GCA_046704825.1 Acidobacteriota bacterium | reverse complement strand
CCCTTACGGTGATGAGCAAGGGGCTCATCGGCATCGTCCTGCCGGGCGCGATCATTTTTCTCTACATACTCCTGACCAACGGGTGGCCCCTGCTCAAACGCGTGCCGTGGGTCACGGGCACCCTGCTCTTTCTGGTCATAGCCGCGCCGTGGCACGTCCTGGCGGCAATCGGCAACGAGCACTTTCTCTACTTCTACTTCGTGCGGGAGCACTTCCTCCGCTACCTGACCAAGGTCTCGGACCGGTACGAGCCCTTCTGGTTCTTCATACCGGTCCTCATATGGGGCATGTTGCCCTGGACCGCCTCACTCCCGAACGCCGTCTGGGAGTTTCTGTCAAAGCACCGCCCCTGGAAGGTGCCCCTGAAGATGCCCCATCCTTTGCTGTACCTCTGGCTCTGGGGCGGCTTCATCTTCCTGTTCTTCTCGAAGTCCGACTCCAAGCTCATCCCCTACATACTGCCCGCTCTCCCCGCGTTCGCGGTGATCGCGGCCCTCTTCGTAGACGGGCTCCTGGACGAACCGCGACACATGCGCAGATCCTTCCTTCTCTTCGTACTGCTGACCCTGGCGGGGACCGTCCTGTCGGGCGGCGCGCTCCTGACCGCGGCCTTCGGATACATCCCCAGTTTTTCGAAGGGGGGCTTCTTTCCCTGGCTTGCGCTTGCGGGCCTGGGGGTGGTGCTGTTCGCCGCGGCGGCGGCCGCCTTCGCGGCTTTCCGAAAGTGGCGAGCCTGGGTGCTCGTCGTGGCCCTGTGCGCCTCCTCCCTGTTCGCCGGGATATGGATCGCCGCCCTCCACGTCGAGCGGGGAGCCATATTCAAACAGTTCGCGATCTACCTCAACGCCCATCTCGCCCCCGGCGACCTCCTCTTCAGCTATCGCTACTACCCTCAGACCGTCCCCGTCTACACGCACAGGACCATGGGCGTAGCCGCATTTGAAGGCGAACAGACGTTCGGCGCATCCAACCTCCCGCCCGAAGAGAAGAAGAGCCGCTTCCCGGACGCCCGCCAGTTCAGCGCCATGTGGAAGTCCCGGAAGCGCATCTTCTGTGTCACAGACGCGTCGTCCCTCAAGCACCTCAAGCCCGATGGCATCGACCCGGTCTACACGATCATGCACGGCAGGAAGCGCTATCTTCTGACCAACCATCCGGTCGAGGCGTCGCCATGACGATTTCCTCCTTCGGCTGGCGGGACAGGTTACCGGCCCTCGCGTTCTGGCTCGCGGTCGTGGGGCTGTGCTTTCTGGGCATGTCCAGGGGCCTCTGGACGCCCGACGAACCCCGGGAGGCGGAGATGGGCCGGGAGATGTACCTGGCGCCCACGTTCATCCCCCAGCTCAACGGTCATCCCTTCTACGAAAAACCCCCGCTCTACTACTGGGCGCTCGCCGGCGCCTACACGCTCGCCGGAGGTCCTTCGTCCACCGCCGCACGCTGCGTAAGTGCGGCCGCGGGGCTGGCCACCCTCCTGATCGTCTTCTTCTGGACCCGCCGCCGCGCCTCACGTCAGGCCGCCTACCTCGCCGTCTTTCTTCTCGTCACAAGCCTCCAGTTCTTCAGGTCCACCCACTGGGTCCTGCTGGACCCTCTGCTTATGGTCTTCACGACGCTTGCGCTCTGGGCGGGCTTCGAAGCGGCCGCATCCGAACGCCGTCGCGCAGGTTGGCTGTTCCTCCTTTACGGCGGCCTTGTCCTGGCGCTGTGGACGAAGGGGCTCGTGGGGGTCGTGCTCCCGCTTGCGGGCATCGGCACCTACGCTCTCTTCACCTGGCGCGACCGTCCCTTCGAGACTTTTCGCCCCTTTTCCGGCGCAGCCGTCCTGGCTGTCGCCGCGGGCCTCTGCGTCCTGGGCTTCTACCTGTCCGGCGGGAGGGAGGCCGTCTACCAACTCGTCTGGATCAACCACGTGGACCGGTTCATTCACCCCGTTCACACAGGGCACAACCAACCCTTCTACTACTACATAGAGGCCCTGCCCATGGCCGTTCTGCCGTGGATCGTTCCGTTCCTGGGGCTCTTTCAGAAGCGCTTCTGGAACGAACATCCTCGTGGCGAGCATGCTCGCCTCAGGCTGTACCTCGGGTGTGTCGCCGCGGGAGGGTTCGTGCTGCTGAGCATGGCGTC
Source organism: Acidobacteriota bacterium (assembly GCA_046704825.1). Taxonomy (GTDB): domain Bacteria; phylum Acidobacteriota; class UBA4820; order UBA4820; family DSQY01; genus CAVRTJ01. Next base: position 20,553 of record JBJKRE010000232.1, on the reverse strand, counting down.
TACCAAGCGCCAGACTTACCTTCTGCCCGTCCTGCCGGCCGTAGGCATCCTGCTAGCCCTCGCCCTTCTCGGTGCCCTGGACGCGCGCGAAGCCGGAGGATGGCAGCGCGTGCTGTACGGCAGGGTTCAGCCCTATGTCATGGCCCTGTGGGGACTCTTTGTTCCCGTCGCCGTCATCGTTTACACCCACTCCTACTGGGCTCTGTACATTGCCGTCCTCTGCGTGGCCGGCGCGGCCGGCTGGGCAGGCGTCAAGTGGGGGGCGGGGGGCGACTTCACCCACGCCTGGGAAGCGCACCGGCTGAGCGCAGCGATCTTCTGCCTGGCTGTCATAGGCCTGGCAATGCCCATCATAGACGCCCAGAAGGACATGGCCCCCTTCGCGAGGTGGCTCGACAAGCAACTGCCCAGCGGAAAAGCCGTCGAGGCCGTTGGGGCCGACGAGACCCTTTGTGGTATTATTCCCTTCGTTACTGGGAGGCGGGTCGTGGCCCTCACCGGACCTGAACTGGCTGCGCGAATCGCGGCCTCCAAACAGCCCGGTTATCTGGTCGACCAGGACGCAGCCGTGTCAAAGGAGGCCCTCGCCACAGCCCACTACGTCCTTGTGAAAGAAGGCCGTTTCGGTGGTCACAGGACCATCAGCCTCTGGCGTTACCTGGGTGGAGACAGCAAACAGTTGACCCCGCCGCTCCCGCCCGCCGGCGACGGACGAAGGCCATCGGGATCGGGGGGATGAGCGTTCGCAAAGCGAACGATGGAGCGACCATGAGCACGCACGGAGCGTTCACCAGGAGGGATGCCTTCCTGCCGTTTTCCCGGCCCACGATACGGCAGATCGAAATCGACGAGGTCGTCGACTCGCTGAAGTCGGGGTGGATCACCACGGGACCCAAGGCCCAGAAATTCGAAGAGGATTTTTCGGCCTACACCGGCTACCCATACGCACTGGCGTTATCCTCGGCCACCGCGGGCCTCCACATAGGCCTCATGGCTCTGGGGCTCAAGCCGGGGGACGAGGTCATCACGACACCCATGACGTGGGTCGCCACCGTTAACATGATCGAACTCCTGGGCGCCCGCCCGGTTCTCGTCGACATCCACCCGGACACCCTCCAGATCGACGAAGACCAGGTGGCAAGGGCCGTCACGCCCAAGACCGTTGGCATCCTCCCCGTGCACTTCGGCGGAGCGCCGTTCAACGTGGGCTCACTCCTTGAAACGGCATCCGAACACGGTCTGTGGATGTTCGAAGACGCCGCCCACGGCGTGGGGACCCGGTACGACGGACAGCACGTGGGCTGTTTCGACCGCCTCGGCGTTTTCTCCTTCCACCCCATCAAGAACATGACCACCGCCGAAGGGGGCGTCCTCGTCCTCAAAGACGACGACCTGGCCCGCAGGTTGAAGGCCCTGCGCTTCCACGGTCTCGAAAAGTCGGCGTGGAATCGGTACGCAGAAGGCGGATCGCCGCACGTGGAAGTCACGTCACCCGGCTTCAAGTACAACTTCATGGACCTTCAGGCGGCCCTCGGCATTCACCAGCTCGCCTCGGTGGACGAGTTCAATGCACGCCGCACGTCACTCGCGGAGCTGTACAACAAAGCGTTTGCTGAAATCCCTGAAATCGAGCCCGTCGTCACGCCCTCTTATCCGCACACGGCCACATGGCATCTGTTCGTCGTCAAGGTCCTGGATTCTGCGGGGCTGGACAGGGACAGCTTCATGAAGGAGCTGGGGGCGAGAAACGTTGGCACCGGCTATCACTTCCGCGCGGTCCACCAGCACCCCTATTACAGGGACAAGTATCCCGAATACGCCTCGAGCCTGCCCGAGGCGACCTGGGTGTCGGACAGGATCTGTTCGCTGCCGCTGTTCCCGGAAATGACCGAAGACGACGTCGCCTACGTCGTTGCGGCAGTCAAGGACGTTCTATCCTGCGCCGGGCGAAACTGAAGGGAGCGAGAATCCATGGGTGAGCCTTACCTTTCGGTCGTCATCCCGGTCTTCAACGAGGAGGAGAACCTCCCTGAACTTCTCCAGAGGCTCTCGGAGGCTCTACCGCTTCTGGGCAAGCCCTACGAAATCATCCTGGTGAACGACGGCAGTGCAGACGGCTCCTTCTCGATCCTGGAGAAGGCCGCCGCCGAAGACCCGCGGCTCGTCGTGGTCGACTTCAACAGGAACTACGGACAGCACGCGGCCGTCTTCGCTGGATTCGAGGCTTCCAGGGGCGAGATCATCGTCACCCTCGACGCGGACCTGCAGAACCCCCCCGAAGAAATCCACAAGCTGGTAGAAAAGATGGAGGAAGGCTACGACGTGGTGGGCTCCGTCCGCCAGAAGCGGCAGGATTCCCTGTTCAGGAAGATCGCCTCGAAGATCATCAACAGGGTCACCTCCTGGGTCACCGGCGTCCAGCTCCACGACTACGGGTGTATGTTGAGAGCTTACAGGAAGGAAGTTGTTAAAACCCTCTGTTCTTCAAGGGAAATATCGACGTTCATACCTGTGCTGGCAGACCTGTTCGCCGGGCGCATCACGGAGGTCCCCGTGGCTCATGCCGAACGGGCCAGGGGTGAGAGCAAGTACAGCTTCTTCAAGCTCATCAGGCTGCAGTTCGACCTGATCACGAGCTTTTCGCTGCTCCCGCTGAGGGCCACCATGGTGATCGGGGTCGGGACGGCCATCCTCTCCATGCTCGCCGCGCTCGTGCTCATCGTGGGCCGGGTGGTCATGGGCCAGGACTGGGCCGTCAGCGGCGTGTTCTCCCTGTTCGCCTTCCTCTTTCTCTTCATCGGCGTGCTCCTCTTCGCCCTGGGTCTGCTGGGCGAGTACGTGGGGCGCATCTACATGGAAGTCCGGCGCCGTCCGCGCTTCGTCATCCGCCGCGTGGTCGGGGGCGGATCGGAGGACGAGTCATGAGAGCCGTCGTGCTGGGCTATCACGCCATGGGCTGCGTGGGACTGGACGCACTCCTGAGAAACGGCTTCGAGGTGCCCGCCGTCCTCACCCACAAAGACAACCCCAAAGAGGAGATCTGGTGGCCTTCACTTGCCGACAGGGCACGCGAGGCCGGCATTCCAGTACATTACCCCGAGACCATGAAGGATCCGCTGGTCGGGAAGTTCATCGCGGGGCTACGCCCCGACTTCCTGTTCTCCTTCTACTTCAGGTTCATGATTCCGCCGGACATACTCGAGCTTGCACCCAGCGGCGCGCTCAACCTGCACGGGTCCCTGCTCCCGAAGTACAGAGGCCGGGCCCCGGTGAACTGGGTTCTGGTCAACGGTGAGACGGAGACGGGCGTGAGCCTGCACTACATGGTGACAAAACCCGACGCGGGGGACCTTGTGGACCAGGAGCGCGTCGCCATCGAGTTCGATGATACGCCGCGCGCCCTCTACGACAAGCTGCTGGTTGCGGCCGAGGTCGTACTCGGCCGCACGCTCCCGCTCCTCAAAAAGGGGCATGCGCCGCGCATCAAGATGGACCTGACCAAAGGCTCCTACTTCGGCGGCCGAAAGCCACAGGACGGCATTATTCAGTGGGAAAAGCCCGCCACGGAGATTTTTTATCTGGTCCGCGGGGTCACCCACCCCTACCCCGGCGCGTTCACCTACTATCTGGGCGGCCGGCTTCTGGTATGGTGGGCCTGGCCCGTCGATGCCGTGCCAGCCCCGGGGGTACGGCCCGGGACCGTGCTGAGCGTCGATGAAAACGGTTTCGAGGTGGCGGCTGGAAAAGGCCGCCTCCGCGTGTTGAAATGCCAGCTCGAGGACGGCCCCGAACTGGATGCTCCGACTTTCTGCGACCGGTACGGCATCGAGCCGGGCGCAGCGCTCGGGGAGAACTGAAAGAGAGAAGTGCCGGGCGAAGGCGCGTCCGCCAGCCCCGTCGACGCGATGAGCGGGCCGGCTGCGAGATGCTTCCAAGAGGCAGAGGAAAGCGAGGAACCATGAAAATTCTCATTCTGGGTGTCAACGGTTTTATCGGCAATGCTCTCACCAGGCGCATCCTCAACACCACCGACTGGGAGGTGTTCGGGATGGACCTGTCGGACAACAAGCTCGAACACTCCCTGGGCGACCCGCGCTTCCACTTCCTGGAAGGCGACATCATGATCAACAAGGAGTGGATCGAGTACCACGTGAAGAAGTGCGACGTGGTGCTCCCGCTCGTCGCCATCGCAACCCCCGCCACCTACGTGAAAACGCCCCTGCAGGTCTTCGAACTGGATTTCGAAGAGAACCTCCGTGTCATCCGCTACTGCGTGCGCTACGGAAAGCGCGTGGTCTTCCCCTCCACCTCGGAGGTCTACGGCATGTCGCCCGACCCGGAGTTCAAGGAAGACGAGAGCCCCCTGGTGCTCGGACCCATCAACAAGCCGAGGTGGATCTACTCGTGCGCCAAGCAGCTCATGGACCGGGTCATCTCGGCCTACGGTCAACAGCACGGGCTCTCCTACACGCTTTTCCGTCCCTTCAACTGGATCGGCCCCAAGCTCGACAGCATCGACGTGGCCAAAGAAGGTTCCTCCCGCGTGCTCACGCAGTTCATCGTGGACCTCGTGCAGGGCAACCCCATCAAGCTGGTGGACGGCGGCGCCCAGAAGCGCTGCTTCACCTACGTGGACGACGGGATCGACGGCCTCATGAAGATCATCGAGGACATGGACGGCGTCTGCGGCGGACAGATCTTCAACCTGGGCAATCCGGACAACGAGTGCTCAATCCGGGACCTGGCCGAGATCCTCAGCGGCATGTTCCGCGATCGGAAGGCCTCCATCCCTGGCTACAGCGAACCACGGATCGAGGGCATCGACGCCGGGACCTACTACGGTGAGGGGTACCAGGACATCCTCACGCGGAAGCCCAGCATAGAGAAGGCCAGGACACTCCTGAAATGGGAACCGAAAACCGGTCTCGACGATGCGATCGCCCACACGCTGGACGCCTTTCTCGAAGAATGGAACCAGCACCAGGCGCGCTGAAAGAGAAGGCGCCACGGGCGCAGTCGATCGTGGCGCGGGCGGCGTGTTCTGCTACACGTTGGACGTAAAGGGGCTTCTGACAAGGCGGAGAGAACCCTCGCCCCATTTTTCTCGCGACGAGCGGGGAGAAGGAATTCATGTCTATTTTTTCCAGGTTGTTCGGACTCCAGCCTTCTCAGAAGGACCGCAAAAACCCCTACGAGATTCCGAACGAGGCACGCATGGCCATCAAGGGAACGGACAGGGTAAGATCCGGCAGGACCTCTTCGGTGCTCAAGCCGCCCGCCGAAGCGATCCCAGGGGACGGGCCCCTTCTGGGCCTCCGGATCGACGTGGACACGCACGAAGGGATGCGCGACGGCGTTCCCAGGCTTCTCGATGTTCTCGCGGCCGCGGAGGTTAAGGGGACCTTCTACCTCTCCTTCGGCCCCGACCGCTCGGGCAAGGCCATGCTGAACGTGATCAAGAACCCGGCCTTCTTGAAAAAGATGCTCCGGACCCGGGCGGCCAAGGTCTATGGCCTCAGGACGGTCCTTTCGGGAACCCTGCTCCCCGCCCGGCCGATCGCCACCGCCTTCCCCGACACGGCGCGCAGGATCGTGGCCGAAGGGCACGAGGCGGGCGTGCACGCCTGGGACCACCGGACCTGGCAGGACAGGCTCCACAAGTTCTCCTACGAGCGCACGGCCATGGAACTCGAGAAGGGCCGCGAGGCCTTCATCTCCATCTTCGGTGAGCCGCCCAGGACATACGCCTCCCCCGCATGGTTCTGTTCCAACGACAGCCTCCAGTACCAGGAGTCCCTCGGACTCGACTACGGGTCCGACTGCCGCGGCATGGAACCCTTCCTGCCCTTCGTCGAGGGAAGGCCCCTCAAGACGCCGCAGGTCCCCGCCACCCTGCCCACGCTGGACGAGGGCCTTGGCGAAACGGACGCCGACGCGCCCGCCTTCTACGAGAGGGTCCTGGGCATGAGCCGCGAGGCCCACTGGCCCGTGCTAACAATTCACGCCGAACTCGAGGGCGGGGCGTACGCAGACGACTTCGCCGCCTTTCTGGCCGCCGCGCGCAACGAGGGCATACGCGTCATGCCGCTTTGCGACCTGCTGGCCGAGCGCCGGGCCGTCGATCCTCCTATCGCGCCGTACACCATGAGCTACGGGATGGTGGATGGGCGGGCGAGCATGGTGTCCATGCAGCTTTTCGAGGTTTAGCCCCTGAAGCAAGACGCAAGAAGTCCGAAGCCCCAGCCCCTCGCCCCCCGGCTCGCGCCACGGGTTCTTCTGCTCGCATTCGCCCTCTGCTTCTGCTCCCCTCTTCTGGCTGGCGGAGAGACCTGGTCCGACCTTCAGGCCGGCCACGCGGTCATTTCGGACATACGAATCCAGGTTGGCAACGTGTTCGACCTCCAGAAGGCCGAGGAGGACAACTTCGTCGGAAGGGTTGCCAACTTCATACACATCAGGACCCGCCCGAGCGTGGTAAGGAACGCGCTGCTCTTCAAGCCCGGCGACCCCGTCGACGCCCGGGTCGTCCACGAAAGCGAGCGAATCCTCCGGGCCCTGTCCTTCGTCCGAGACGCTGAGATCGTCCCCGTTGTCGGATCAGGCGGCCGCGTGACGGCCCTCGTTAAGGTACGTGACGCCTGGAGCATCAAGGGCGGGCTCAAGCTGCACCACGTCGGCGGGCAGACCGCCTATCGCTTCCGTGTGGACGAAGTGAACTTTCTCGGATACGGCAAGGAGATTCTGCTCAGCCACGAGAAGGACTACGAAAGGACCACGGACGAACTCGCCTACACCGATCCCCAGCTCTTCGGCAGCCGCTGGACCCTCAGGACCAACTACAAGAAGCTGTCGGACGGCAAGGCGAGGCTGCTGGCTCTCCAGCGTCCCTTCTACGCCCTGGAAACACGATGGTCCGCGGGCCTCTGGGCCACCCGCTACCAGTACGTGGAGACGCTCTACAACGACGGGCACTCGGTCTACGCGTTCCCCTCGATCCGCGACGAGGTTTCGCTCTTTGCATCCTGGCAGTACGCCGGCGAGGGCCGGACGGTCCGGCGCGCCGGCATCGAGTTTCTGGCCAGGCAGAACCTCTACGGCGAACTCTTCACTTACCGGGAGGGCCTCCTGCCCGCTCCCGATCTGGCCGACCGCCGGTTCAGGGGGCTCTTCTTCAACTGGGAACTGGCGCAGGACCGCTATCGGACCTACGACAACCTTGAGGCCATCGGGCGCACCGAGGACTACAACCTGGGCTGGGACGCCACCCTAAAGCTGGGATACTTCTCACGCTCCTTCGGCAGCACCGCCGATGCACCCTACAGCCAGTTCGAGGTCACCAAGGGCTTTGCTCCGGGCGAAGACGTCCTCATGCTGTGGCGGACGGTGGGACACGGCCGCCACGAGAACGGCGCATTCCGCGACATCTACCTTCGAAGCACCTTCACGTGGTACAGCCAGCACTTCAGACGCCAGACCCTCGCCTTCAACGCCGACCTCACCCTGGGCAGCCGGCTCGATCCCGAAGACTACCTTTACCTGGGCGGTTCCGACGGATGGCGGGGCTACCCCAACCACTTCAAGGCGGGCGACAGGCGATGGCGCATGTCTTTCGAGGACCGCCTCGTGACGTCCAAGTCCCTCTGGGGCCTCCTCCAGGTAGGCTACGTGGCATACGTCGACGTGGGCGGGGTGCGCCGCCTTCGCACGGGCACCATGGGCAAGACCTACGCAGACGTGGGCGCGGGCTTCCGCTTCGGCAACATGAAGAGCGCGTTCGGAAGGGTCATACTCCTCACCGTCGCCGTTCCCCTGGTCAAGGGGCCGGGCGTGGACAACTACCAGATAGTGGTGGGCAACGTAGTAAATTTCTGAATCGCCCGTCCCGCGGTCTGTTGAGGCATTGCCCGCCCGGGGGGCTGAAGACCGGCAGACCTCTTGATCGGGGTCGAATCTTTTTGCTACCTTTGACCTCTCTGCTGGCGGGAAGTTCCCCTGCGTTCCGCGTTGGGGCCTCGTCTGGCACAATCCAGCACCGGAGGGTGTCATGACGCCATCTGTGACACACGACTACATCCAAACTGCCGAGGAGTTCAGCGCCAACAACTACCATCCCCTGCCAGTGGTCATCAGCAAGGCCGAGCGGGTGTGGGTGTGGGACGTGGACGACAAGAAGTACATGGACTGCCTGTCCGCTTACTCGGCCGTCAACCAGGGGCACCGCCACCCCAGGATCGTCGACGCGCTGAAGGCCCAGGCCGACCGGGTCACCCTGACCTCGAGAGCCTTCCACAACGACCAGTTCGGGCCCATGGTCGAAAAGCTCTGCAAGGTCACGGGCTACCCCAAGGCCCTGCTCATGAACACGGGCGCCGAGGCGGTCGAGACGGCCCTCAAGGCCGCACGCAAGTGGGGTAGGTACGTCAAGGAGATTCCCGAGAACCGACAGGAAATCGTGGTCTGTTCGGACAACTTTCACGGGCGCACGATCACCATCATCAGCTTCTCCTCCGAAGCCCAGTACAAGGACGGGTTCGGTCCCTTCACCCCCGGCTTCATCACCATCCCCTACGGCGACGCCGACGCACTCGAGAAGGCCATCACGCCATACACCTGCGCCTTTCTCGTTGAGCCCATCCAGGGCGAGGCCGGCGTCGTCGTTCCCCCCGAAGGCTTCCTCAGGAAGGCCTACGACATATGCAAGAAAAACAACGTCCTCTTCATGGCCGACGAGGTCCAGACGGGATTCTGCCGGACGGGGCGCTGGTTCGCGTGCGACTATGAGGCCGTCAAGCCGGACGTGATGATCCTGGGCAAAGCCCTCGGCGGCGGCATGTTCCCCGTGTCCGCGATCGTCGCCTCCGAAGAAGTGATGGCCGTTTTCAAGCCGGGCGACCACGGCTCCACCTTCGGCGGCAATCCGCTGGGAGCTGCCGTCGCATCGGCTGCCCTGGACGTTCTCGTGGACGAGAAGCTGGACAAGCAGGCCGCCTCCCTGGGCAAATACTTCATGGACAGGCTCAGGGCGCTCGAGAGTCCGCACGTGGAGATGATCCGAGGCAAGGGGTTGCTCATCGGCGTGGTCATCCGGGAGAGTTCGGGTCCGGCCAGGCCCTTCTGCGAGAAACTCATGTCCTTCGGCATCCTCGCGAAGGAAACCCACGAGCAGGTCATCCGATTCGCTCCAGCCCTCGTGATCACCAAGGAAGAGATCGACTGGGCGGTTGAGATCATCGGCAAGGTGCTGGCGTAAACCGTTTATTTCCGGCGCCGTCATCCTGAGGAAGGGGCCGCCTCCGGGCGGCTCCTTTTCTTGCAGGCGGGTCTCGCTCAGCTCCTAATATAATGGGTTGACATGGGTGGAGAAATGACGCACACGGGCAGGATTAAGACATTCTTTCTCGGGAACGGTGCCAAGGGACCGTCCCCCTGGGTCAGCCTGTCCGCGCTTACGCTCACCACGGGAATATGGGGGTACAGCTTCCTCCTGGTCCACGACGCCGTGGCGTGCTACCCGGTCTTTCCCTTCCTGGCCCTGCGGTTCAGCCTCGCCACGCTCCTCGTCGCCCCGTTCCTCGTGAGCCGCCTTCACCGCATGGACAGGCACACCCTCGTTGGGGGCCTGCTCATGGGTGCAGCCTTGTTCAGCGGCTACGCATTCCAGAGCCTGGGGCTGGTATGGACGAGCGCCGCCCACAGCGGGTTCATCACCGGTCTTTTCGTCGTCCTTACTCCCGTCTTCCATGCCTTCATCAGCCGGCGCCTCCCGAAGGTCGACGTCTGGCTGGCCGTGGCGCTGGCCACCGTGGGACTCGCGTTTCTGTCCCTGGGATCGGGCTTCTCGCACGTCAATCCTGGAGATGTCCTGAGCCTCATGTGTGCCGGCGTCTACGCCGTGCACCTGCTCCTCACGGGCCACATGGCCCGTCGTTACGACACGGCCTCGCTCGTCCTGGTCCAGCTCGCCACGGTCGCCCTTCTCTCATGGGTGTTCTCCGCACCCAGGATGGGAGACCTCTTTCCGGTCCCCTACCCCGCCGTGCTGGCCATTGTGGTGACCGCCGTCTTCGCGTCGGCCTTCGCCTACTTCGTGCAGACCGCCTTTCAGCGATACACTTCCGCCATACAGACCGCCATCATCTTCACCATGGAGCCCGTCTTCGCCGGAATTTTCGCAGTCCTCGTGGGCGGGGAAACCTTAGGCTGGAGGGGGCTCGCAGGCGGGGGGCTGATCGTGGCGGGCATGTTTCTGGGCCAACTGGCCGAGAATAGAGCCGTCAGGAGGAGCGCCCTGACTTCGGCTCAAACGTGAGCCGCTTTCCGAATCCCTCCCTAATTGGTTATCCTGTGTCCGGAGGGAACGCCCATGAAGCTCCTCATAGCCGATCACGTTAAGTCTTTTCTCGAACTCGAACGGACTTTTCTGCGAAGGGCAGACTGCCAGGTCGTCACAGCCTCGTCCGGTCTGGAGGCGCTCCACGCGGCGCAGCGGGAAAGGCCGGATCTCATCGTCCTCGACGTGGCCATGCCGGGCATGGACGGTCTTGAGGTCACACGCACCCTGTCCGCGTCCAAACCCCCCATCCAGGGAATTCCCGTCATCCTGCTGTCCGACGGAGAGGACGAGAGGGCCGCAAGATCCTCCGGCGCGGTAGAGTTTCTCCGCAAGCCCCTTGACGAGGGTCTCTTTCTGAACGCCATCCGCAGACACGTTCCTCTCAAGGTGAGACAGGACCCTCGACGCCCCATCGACGCCCCCTGCCGATTCCAGACCGGAGAGGACGAGGGCATGGGAACGGTCGCCAACATATCCGTCTCGGGCATCTTCATGCACACGTACGCGAGCCTCGACATCGGGGAGCACCTGTCGCTCAGCTTCGCTCTGCCCCTTCCGGAAGGTGACGAGGGCGTTGAGATGGAGGCCCTCGTGGTGCGCCTGGCCCCGCCCCGCGGCTACGGCCTCGGATTCCGCCGCATCTCCGAGGCAACCCTCTCCCAGGTGCGCCGCTACGTCGAGGGATGAGAAGGCCCGGAGTGATTTTCCACATGGGAACACGGGCCTGTGAGGGTGCGGGCACCGAGCCTCGAGGGGTGTGGCGGCCACCTGCGCGGCGGATACGTGATATCCAGCGCACAAATAAAACGGCCGGGCCTTCGCCCGGCCGTTCCAGAGTGTGCTGGCGCCCGGATGCTGAATGGGCTAGCCGAGCGTGTTGAGACGGCCGCCGGCCTTGAGGACGGGGGCCTGACGGTCGCTGACGTCGATCTTCACCTTGAAGTCGAAGCCCCTGGTCTCGTCCTTGACGGTCAGGATCTTATCGCCGTCCAGGGCCGCGTGGATGCCGTCGATGACCAGGGTGTCCGTCTGCTCGATTTTGTCGTAGTCGGCCGGATCCATAAAGACCAGCGGGAGGATTCCGAAGTTGACGAGGTTGGCTTTGTGGATCCGCTCGATGGCTTTGGCGAAGACGGCCTTCACGCCCAGGTAGCTGGGACAGATGGCTGCGTGTTCGCGGGAGGAACCCTGGCCGTAGGAGTCGCCCCCTACGACGAAGCCGCCGCCCGTGGACCTGGCCCTGCTGGCGAATTCTGAGTCGACGCCGATGAAAACGACTTCGGCGTAACGCGGGATGTTCGAGCGATACTTCAGGTACTGGCCGGCCGGCATGATGTGGTCGGTCGTGATCTTGTCCCCGACCTTCAGGAGCACCGTCTTCTCGATGCGGTCCGGCGTAGGGTCGGTCTTGGGCGGCGCGCCGATGTTGGGGCCTCTCACGACCTCGATTTGGGAGCCGTCTTCCGGCGGCGTGACGACCATGGAATCGTCGATCATGAAGGAATCGGGCAGATCGAAGCTCACCGGCTCGAGACCGAGGGTCCGCGGGTCCTTGAACGAACCCGTCAGGGCGCATGCGACGCAGGTCTCGGGGCTGGCCAGGAAGATTTTTGCGTCGGCCGTCCCGGAACGGCCCTTGAAGTTGCGGTTGTTGGACCGGACAGAGACCTCACCGGACCCCGGTGCATGGCCCGAGCCGATGCAGAACCCGCAGGCGGTCTCCGCGATGCGTGCCCCCGCCTTCAGGAAGGTGGTCATGAGTCCGCGCGCCGAAGCCTCCATCTCGACCTGCCGGGATCCGGGGGCGATCACGAGTTCGACGTCAGGATGGACGTGCTTTCCTTCGAGCATCGCGGCCACGACTGTCAGGTCGCGCAGCGACGAGTTCGTGCAGGAACCGATGCAGACCTGGTGGACCTTCTGTCCTTCGAGACTGGCCACAGTAGCCACGTTGTCGGGGCTGTGCGGCTGGGCCACCATGGGTTCGAGCTGCGACAGGTCGATCTCGATGACTTCGTCGTAGTTCGCGTCGGGATTGGCGGCCAGGGGCCTGAAATCCGACTCGCGATTCTGCGCTTTCAGGAAGGACAGCGTCTGCTCGTCGCTCGGGAAGACGGACGTGGTGACGCCCAGTTCGGCGCCCATGTTCGCGATGGTGGCGCGCTCGGGAACAGAGAGGTGCGCCAGCGCCGTACCCGCGTACTCCACGATCTTCCCCACGTTGCCTTTGGTGGTCATGATGGACAGAAGTTTCAGGATCACGTCCTTGGCCGACACGAAGGGCTGGAACTTGCCGGTGAGGTTAACCTTAACAACTTTGGGTCTGGGCATGTAGAAGGCCCCGCCGCCCATGGCCACGGCGACGTCCAGGCCGCCCACTCCGATGGCGATCATGCCGATGCCGCCGCCCGTCGGGGTGTGGCTGTCCGAACCGAGGAGGGTCTTTCCGGGCACGCCGAAGCGCTCCACGTGGACCTGGTGACAGATGCCGTTGCCTGCCTTGCTGTAGTAGACGCCGTAGTGGGCCGCCACGGTCTGCAGGTAGCGGTGGTCGTCGGCGTTTTCGAACCCTACCTGGAGGGTGTTGTGATCGACGTAGGACACGGACTTTTCGGTTTTGACCCTGGGGATGCCCATGGTCTCGAACTGAAGGTAGGCCATCGTGCCCGTGGCGTCCTGCGTCAGCGTCTGGTCCACACGGATGGCGATTTCGTCGCCCGAATGCAGATCCCCATCCACGAGGTGTTCTTTCAGTATCTTCTGTACGAGATTGTCGCCCATGAAGGCCTCCTTAAATGTCTGGATTCCCGGGAAATGTCCCCAAAAGGGAGGGGCTATTTTAGGGAGCGGCCGGATGGCTGTCAAGATGTGGTATTCTCTTGCATTCGGAGGCATCCGCATGGAAAACATAGAATACGGCATCATCGGCGGTTCCGGGCTCTACCAGATGCCCGGTTTCGAACAGGCTCAGCGCGTGACACTCAAGACGCCCTTCGGCGACCCTTCCGATGCTTACGTGGTGGGCACCACGTCCGGCCGCCGCGTCGCATTCCTGCCCAGGCACGGCGAGGGACACCGCATCCTTCCTTCCGAACTGAATTTCAGGGCCAACATTTACGGGTTTAAGCTCCTGGGTGCGCGGGCCATCCTGTCGGCTTCGGCGGTGGGGAGTCTCCAGCAGAAGTACCGTCCCGGCGACATCCTGATTCCGGACCAGTTCGTGGACCGGACCAGGCACCGGCCGGACACCTTCTTCGGCGACGGCATCGTGGCTCACGTGAGTTTCGCAGACCCCTTCTGCCCCAGGCTTCGCGCCCAGCTCCTGGACGCATGCCGAAAGCTCGACCTGCCCGTGCACGACGGGGGCACCTACCTGTGCATGGAAGGCCCCCAGTTCTCCACCCGCGCCGAGAGCGACCTCTACCGGTCCTGGGGCATGGACGTCATCGGAATGACGAACCTGCAGGAAGCCAAGCTCGCCCGTGAGGCGGAGATCTGCTACGCGACCATGGCGCTCGTCACCGATTACGACTGCTGGCACCCGGACCACGACTCGGTAAGGATAGAGGACGTCCTGCGCATCCTGAACCAGAATGCCGAAAACGCCCGCGCAGTCGTCCGGTCCGTCCTGTCCGAACCGGCCCCCGACGGGTCGTGCGACTGCAGGCACGCGCTCGACAACGCCGTCATCACGAGGCGCGACCTGTGGCCCGACGAAACGCACCGCAGACTGCTTCCTCTTCTCGAACGATTCGTGAGAAACTGACGAAAAGGTGATTTATGGAACTACTCGTTGTCGGTACCGTTGCCTACGACTCCGTCAAGACACCCATGGGTGAGCGGAGGGGCGTACTGGGCGGCTCGGCCGCATACTGCGCCATGGCCGCCTCCTACTTTACGGACGTGGCGGTCGTGGCCGTGGTGGGCGAGGATTTCGCCGAGCGCGACCGCAATCTCCTCGAATCCCACGGCATCGACCTGTCCGCGCTTCAGACCGTCCAGGGGGGCAAGAGCTTCCACTGGCAGGGTGAGTACGGCGAGGACTTGAACGATGCCCGCACCATCCGAACGGACCTTAACGTCCTCATGGATTTCGACCCCGTCGTTCCCGAGCCCTTCCGCGACGTCCCCTACCTCTTTCTGGCGAACATAGACCCCAAAGCCCAGCTGAAGGTCCTCGACCAGCTCAAGGGGCCACGGCTCGTAGCCGCGGACACCATGAACTTCTGGATCGAGAACAGCCGCGACGATCTCATGCGCGTTCTTCCGCGCATCGACGTCCTCGTCATCAACGAGGCGGAAGCCCGTCAGCTCTCCGGCGAGGGCAACCTTTTTTCCGCCGCCAGGAACCTGCTCTCGCAGGGTCCGAAAATGCTCGTCATCAAGCGCGGCGAGTACGGCGTCCTCAAGATTACGGCCGATTCCATCTTCGCCGCGCCGAGCTATCCTCTCGAGAAGGTCTTCGATCCGACCGGAGCCGGCGACTCCTTTGCCGGCGGCTTCATGGGCTTCATTTCGAGCACTGGCGACCAGGCCTCCGCAACCATGCGACGGGCCTCGATCATGGGCAGCGTCATGGCGTCCTACAACGTCGAGGACTTTTCCCTGGGCCGCCTGGCGTCTCTTAGCCGCGAAGACATCGAGGCGCGCTATAATGCGTTCAGGCGCCTGACGGAGTTCGGCGACCTGTAAGTGGGAAGGAACCTGCCGGCACCCAATCGGGTGCTGGATGGATACGGGAGGAGGTTTCGATGGTCAAGACGCTCGAGGGCGTACTCAACGCTAAGGGAATCAGGTTCGGCATCGTCGTCAGCCGCTTCAACGAGTTCTTCTCTGCGAAGCTCCTCGACGGGGCGATCGACTGCCTTGAGAGGCACGGTGCCGACGAAAAGAACATCACGGTGGCCTGGGTGCCGGGCGGCTTCGAGATCCCGCTCGTGGCCAAGCGCATGGCGGCCTCCGGCAAGTTCGACGCCGTCGTGGCGCTCGGCGCGCTGATCCGGGGGAACACCCCTCACTTCGAGTACATCGCCTCCGAAGTTGCGAAAGGCCTCGCGGCCAGCGCTCTGGAAACCGGCGTGCCCGTTCTCTTCGGCGTCATCACCACGGACACGGTCGAGCAGGCCATCGAGCGCTCCGGGACCAAGGCCGGCAACAAGGGCTTCGACGCCGCACAGGCCGCCATCGAGATGGCCAACCTCTACAAGGTCCTGTGACATGGGCGTGCGGCGTGAAGGCCGGGAACTGGCCCTGACCTACCTCTATCAACTCGACCTCGGCGTGGAAGACATCACGTCCGTGACATCGGCGATCGAACAGGACAAAAGGGGTTCCGGAAGGGTCCGGTCCTTCGCGCGCAGCCTCGTCCAGGGCGTGTGGCGCCACCGGGCCGAAGTCGACGAACTCATCTCGGGTCACCTCATGCACTGGAAGCTCGAACGGTTGACGAGGACGGACCGGGGTTTGCTCAGGATGGCCGTTTACGAGATGAAATTCGATCCCGACATTCCTGCCAAGGTGGCCATCAATGAGGCGGTGGAAATCGGAAAAAAATTCGGCGGCGAGGAATCGGGACGCTTCCTCAACGGTGTGCTGGACGCCATTCTCCACGCGGGTTCCTAGGACGGCGGCCGTCCTCTCGGCGGCACTTCTGGTGTGGGTTGCGGCTCACGCCGGGCCGAGATATCCGAGAGCGGTCGGCAGAGTCGAAGGCTCGGCTACGGCCGTCTATCGCCTCGCGGCCGAAGGGGCACCCGCACCCCCGTCCATTTCGATCAACGGCTATTCCCAGAGCGTGGAACCGGCACCGGGCGGATGGAAGATAACGGTCCGCGTGGACCTTGAGGCACTGCGGGTCCGCACACCCTTTCGACCGGGAAGACTCCCCTCATCGCTGCACCTGACCCGCGCAGCGTCACGCAGCCTCGAGGCGCGCCTAGCCGCGTGCGGGAGGGAAGACCAGGCCATCGAAGCGGTCCTTCTGTTCCTGCGCGAGCGCCTTAAGTACGTTACGCGTCCCGACTTCCAGGAATCTCTCCAGTCAGTGATCGCCACGGGCCAAGCCTCGTGCGTGGGGATGACGCGCGCTGCGGTGACCATCCTGCGTGCCCTGGGGGTATCATGCCGGGAGGTGGTCGGTCTTAAGGCGCCACCCTCAGGCGCGTCCACCGTGCTGCAGGGAGGACTGCTCCACGCCTGGCTTGAAATAGACTACCCCGGGGTCGGCAGGGTCTTCTGCGACCCGTTTCGCAGCACGAACTGGGTGCCGCAGAGCTACGTGACGCTCCGCGTCGGAGACGGGCTTTCCGCACGCGGGCTGACGACCTACACAGGTGGCACGATCCGCCTCCTGAGGCAGACCGACAGGACCTTTTACGAGCCTCCCGCACATATGGAATGCCTGCTCTGGGCCCGTCCGTCCTCGACCTTCTACAGCGGCTCGTTCGTCACGGGCAAACTCCTGGGCGGCCTGGACATCCCCCTTGCGGGCAAAGCCACGCTCACGGGGGCCGGAGGCAGCACCTCCATGAACCTCTGGGAGGGCAATTTCTTCTTTGCGGACCTGTCGCCGGGCGTATACGAACTGGCGGTGACCTCCGCCGGGGGATCTACCCATCAAGAAAAGCTCCGCCTGACGGGCATGGACAAGCGCCGCCTTATCTTTTATAGTCGTTCCGCGGGGGGTGAGGTTCGGAGTGTGCGATGAGTTTGGGCGGTAGCCTGGAGGATCTGTCCCTCCTGGACATTCTGCAGATCGTGAACGTGTCCCGACGGACGGGCGTACTGCGTCTCGTCCCCTCTTCCATGGGGACATCCTTCATATACTTCTCCGCCGGCAACGTCGAGGACATCGTCGGAGACTTCAGCGAGGAGGCCTTCCTCGCCTTCTTCGAGGAGCAGGACCTCGTGGATCCATCCGACATGGCCGAGGCCCGCGAGCGGGGAAACGGTGACTCGCGGGCCGTCCTGAGACGGCTACTGGAAACGGGCGCGCTCAACACGCAGCTTCTCGATCAGGCGAGAAGGCTCGAGATTTCGCGGCGGCTCAGGAGCCTGACTCAGGTGTCCGAAGGCCAGTTCGATTTCTTTTTGACCGAGGCCGGCGATGAACTGGCCAGCAACACGGTCCCCCCTTTCTCACCGCTGAAGCGATCCGTGTCGCCTCAGAACCTGCTTACCCAGACCCTCTCCGAAGACAGTCTGTCCGAATGGGCCGAGCCGCGCCGCACCGAGGAGCCCCAGAGGCATCCCGCATCGGAGGACGCCGGCCCCGCACCCGAGCAGGCGCTCGCTCCGCAAGAGCCTCCCCGCGAGGTCGAGCCGGAGATCGCTCCGCCTCCCAAACAACCACCTCACCAACCCCCGGCCCGGACCTTCCGAATCAAACCCGCCCGCAATCGCATCACGATCGTCCTGGCGTCGGACGAGTCCATTTTCAGAAAGCTTTTGAGCCAGCGCCTCCTGGAGCACTTCGCCGATCTGCGCGTGGTCTCCAGCCTGGACGACTACCGGCTCACCTGCACCAGACTCCTTTCCGAGAGGACCCCATTCGTGGCGTTGGTCGACCTCCTCATGCCGACCCAGAGCGGTGAAGGCTACCTGGGTGGCCTGGAGCTGATCCAGGATTCACACCAGCGTTTTCCACAGGTCAAGATCATCCTCATGACCGACCTGGACGACGAAAAGATCCTTGGGGTCGCGCGCTCGCACGGGGCGCTCGCCGTCCTTTCAAAGCCCGGTCTGGCCCACCTCAAGGTGGACGAGTTCGAGCAGTCCATCAAGGCGTTCGCCGACACCTTCTGCCGCGAGGTGGACAGTCTGATACCTCCAGTGGAGGAAGAGGTGGCGTCCTTCCTGAGCGACCTAGGTGCCGAATCCTCGGCCTCCGGCGACCGCATCAGGGACCAGCTCGCTCTCCTCAAGGGGCTCATGGGCGAGCTGGCGAGCCCGAAGGAATCCAGTGAGATCTCGCTCCTGGTCCTCAGGCTGGCTTCCGAGTACTTTGAGAGGGCCGTCCTTTTCCTGGTCAGGAAAGACGCCTTCGTCGGACTGGGGGGGTTCGGCGAGACCGGTGACGACGAGAACATGGCTGTGAAGGTCCGGCGGCTCAAGATAAACCCCGGACGGGGGTCCTTCCTCGACGACGCCGTAGACCAGCGTTCGTCCGTCTTGAGGCCCGATTCCGAGTTCGCACCTGAAGACCGGGACGTCATGGCCATGCTCGGGGCCTACACGCCCCCTACGGCCGTCGCCCTGCCCATGATGAGCCGAGGGCGCGTAATCGCCATGCTTTACGGCGACAACGCCGTATCCGGGCAGGAGCTTCCCGACCTGACGGGGATGGAGATCTTCATGACGCAGGCCGGTATGGCCATGGAGAAAGCCCTTCTCGAACTCCAGCTCCTCCACATGAAGCGGAGCATCCCCCCGGACCACAACGGCCGCTGACCCATTCCGCCGGTCCCCCCAGGAAAAGATCAGGGGACCCGTCTGAAGAACGGGCCCCCTGTGCAGCTTGCCTGTGGATAAAAAACTACTTCAGCGCGGCCTGCGCGGCCGCGAGCCTCGCCACGGGAACCCGGAAGGGCGAGCACGACACGTAGTTCAGGCCGATCTCGTGACAGAATTCCACCGAATTGGGCTCACCCCCGTGCTCGCCGCAGATCCCCACCTGGAGGGATTCCCTCGCGCTGCGGCCCTTGGCCACGGCGATCTTCATCAGTTCGCCCACGCCGCTCCGGTCGAGCCGCTGGAACGGGTCGACCGGATAGATCTCCTTCGCCACGTAGGTTCCCATGAAGCCCTTCACGTCGTCTCTCGAAATGCCGCAGGTCGTCTGAGTGAGGTCGTTCGTACCGAATGAGAAGAACTCGGCCATGGCCGCGATCTGATCCGCAACCATGCAGGCCCGGGGCAGCTCTATCATGGTTCCCACCAGGTAGGACAGTTCCACGCCGGCCTTCTTCACGATCTCGTCGGCCAGTTTCCTGGCCTGTTCGCCGATGATCTTCATCTCTCCTTCGGTGGCCACGATGGGGATCATGATCTCAGGCTTCACGGGGAGTCCCTGCTTCGCTACGTCGCAGGCGGCCTCCACGATTGCCCGGATCTGCATTTCGTAGATCTCCGGATAGGATATGCCCAGACGGCAGCCCCTGTGGCCGAGCATGGGGTTGTTTTCGTGGAGTGCCTCGATCCTCTCTTCGACCTCTTCCGAAGAGACGCCAAGCGCATCGGCCACATCCTTAACCTTTTTGTTGAATATCTCTGGCTTAAGCGCCTCCCGGGATGGTAAGAATTCGTGCAGAGGCGGATCCAGGAGCCGCACCGTAACGGGGCGCCCCTCCATGGCCTTGAATATACCCACGAAGTCTTCCTTCTGCATGGGTGCGAGCTTCATCAGTGCGTCTCGCCGTTGGGCCTCGTTCTCCGACAGGATCATCCTGCGGACGAACTGGATCCGGTCGCCCTCGAAGAACATGTGCTCCGTCCTGCACAGGCCGATGCCCTGCGCACCCAGCTTCACGGCGAGCGCCGCCTGCCTGGGTGTGTCCGCGTTGGCCCAGACCTGGAGCTTCTTGAACTCGTCCGCCCACCCCATCAGCTTCACGAACTGCTGGTAGTTCCTGGACTGGTCGGCGGACAACTCTCCGCCGAGAACCTGCAGCACCTCCGACGGACGGGTTTCGAGCTTTCCCAGGATGACCTCGGCGCTGAAGCCGTCGATGGACAGCCAGTCCCCCTCCTTGACGACCTTGCCGCCGACCTCCATCTGGCCCTTCGCGTAGTCGATGTTCAGGTCCCCACAGCCCACGATGCAGACCTTGCCCATCTGACGGGCCACCAGCGCCGCGTGCGAGGTCATGCCGCCCTGAGCGGTCAGGATGCCCTGAGCGGCGTCCATGCCGCGGATATCTTCGGGACTCGTGAACTTCCGGACCAGAAGGACCTTCTCTCCGCGGTTCCGCCACTCGTCTGCATCCTGGGCGGTAAAGACGACCCGCCCGCTCGCGCCGCCAGGGCCCGCGGGAAGCCCCTTGGCGATGACTCGGCCTTCCGATACGGCGCGTTTCTTAGCCTCGCCGTCGAAGACGGGCGCGAGGAAGGCGGCGATGCCGTCCGCCTCGGGGCGCAGCACGGCCGCCTTCTTGTCGATGAGGCCTTCGGCCTCCATGTCGACCGCCATGCGCGCGGCGGCGAAGGGGTGGCGCTTTCCGGTG
>JBJKRE010000231.1:0-5123 GCA_046704825.1 Acidobacteriota bacterium | reverse complement strand
TTCTTGTAGTCGGCCGACATCTGCCCGCCGAAGTTGCCGCCCAGCATCACACCCACGTCGGCGCTGTTGAAGATGTCGTTGCGCTCGATGAACATGGGGTCCTGCATGCGGAAACCGTTGATGGCTTCTTCGAAGTCGTGCCACGGCACGTGGGCCTGACCGAACTCGACGTAAGGCTGGGAAACGAATCCCGTGCCGTGGTCGTCCCAGTGGAACTTTGCGTACAGGTACTTGATGCGGGGCTTCCAGTCACCGTAGGAGTCGCGTGTGATGTCGGTGGTGATGCGGGCGTCCATGTACGACGTGATCTTCTTCTGCACGTCCAGGTAGCCGCGCTTGAGGACGAAGTCGTTGTACGAGGTGGTCTCGTTGGGCGTCCCGGTGTACTTGTTGCCGTTCTGGAACGAGATGTAGCCGAGTCCTCCGATCTTCAGGCCCTCGAGGGCGCTCGGAAGCTTGGGCTCGACCGTCGTCGTCTTCAGCGTCTCGTCCACGGTCTGCTTGACTTCCGTCTTCTGCTGTTCCTTCTGCTTGTTGTACTGGGCCTGGACGGCCTGGGCCTGAGCCTCAGTGATGACGTGGTTCTGGACGAGGATCTTCAGAAGGGGATCGAGTTCCTGGGCCTGCGCCGCAAGTCCGGCCATGAGCCCGACGGCGCACAGGGCCGCGATGAAGGTTTTCCTCACCTTTTCCTCCTTTCCTTTCCGTATAAAAGGCACCATGTAACCTCCGCAAAACGAGCCCCGCAACATCGAGGCACGCCCAGAGTAGGGGGCCGAGTTTGCCTGTTCATAACGGTTCTTTTGCGAGACCGCAACAAGACAACCGAAATTTGGGAATCGGGATTTGGGATTGCGGATTTTGGCTTCGGCTGGGGACGGGCCTTCGAAGCGGTGATGAACAGAGAGGATGGGAGGAAAAGGTAAGACCCCAGGCCTCCCGTCTCTTCACTTCCTGACTTCTTCACCGCGCCATTAGCAGGCTGCTGAAAAACCCGCGTAGGCCGCGCGCAAGAGGCTTGTGGGTCAGATGCGAGGCGCGACGAGGAAGACAGGGTGGGCGCCCTTTCGACGAGCCGGAACGAAGCAGGTGGCCCGCAACCCCTTGCGCCCGAAGGGTTGCCGCGGCACGGCCCCGTCTGCCGCATTGTCGCTCCTAGACGATGCGCATCGGCATCGACGGCGTCGCGACGCCTTGCATTCGGGGCCGTGGCGCTGGCAACGCGACCTACGAGAGTTTTTCAGCAGCCTGCTAGGCGCACGGAGGGCTGCGGTCAGGTCCGGCCACCGACGATCGTTTATCGACCGGCGTCATTCGAAGGCTCGCGCGCCTCCTACTGACCTACTCCCCGCGCCGCCACGCGCGAATCGCTCGATCACTTGATCACTCGGTCGCCGCCGATGATAAACTACTACCAAAGGGAGGTCACTCATGAGGAAAATGGTCATCCTTTCGGTTCTGGTGTTTCTGGCCGGGTCTTTCCTGTCGGCCGGCTTTCGCGCGGCCGATACGGCGAAGCTGCTGACCCAGGCCGACGAGGCCTACGCCAAGCGCGGCGAACCGGGCCAGGCGATCCAGGCCATGAAGCTCTACGAAGAGGCCGCGAAAGCGGACCCCCAGTCCTACGAAGCCCGCTGGAAGGGGGCCAAGGCCTGCTACTTCTACGGCGAGTACACGCGCTCCAAGGCCTCCGACGACGAGAAAATGACCATCTTTCAGAAGGGCATCGACCTCGCCAAGGCCGCCGTGGCCCTCAAGCCCGACGGCGTCGAGGGCCACTTCTGGCTGGGCGTGCTGTACGGCGTGTACGGCGAGGCCAAGGGCATCTTCAAATCCTTGAGCCTGGTGCCCGACATCAAGCAGGAGATGAACACCTGCATGAAACTGGACAAGTCCGTGGAGGGCTACGGGCCGGACCGCGTTCTGGGGCGGATGTACTACAAACTGCCCTGGTTCAAGGGCGGCAGCAACAAGAAGTCCATCCAGTACCTGGAGGCCTCCCTCAAGGGTGAGCCAAACAACGACCTGACGCGCCTCTACCTGGCGCAGACCTGCAAATCCGAAGGCATGAAGAAGCAGGCGTTGGACCTCGTGCACAAGATCCTGGACAACCCGCCCGATCCCCGGTGGGCTCCAGAGTATCCGTCCATCAAGGCCAGGGCGGAAAAGCTGCTCCGCAAGCTCACCTGAGCGCGAACCGCAGGGGGAGCGAGAAAAAAGGGAGGGAGTCGCCCTCCCTTTTCTTTTCGCGCATGTCGCAGGGCCTACTTCAGTACCTGCCGGGTGGGCTTGGTCACGACCCTGTAGAGCCAGTAGATCACGCCCAGCATGACGATCAGACCCGGCCACCCGCCGAAGGGGGGCTCGTGGAAGACCGCCATGAAGTCGCCCTTGAAGAAGGGCATCACGCTGGCCAGCGTGATCGGCACGGCCAGGAGGATTCCCATGAGGGCCTCGCCCGTGATCAGGCCGGAGGCGAAGAGCAGCCCCTTGCGGTCGCCCTGGACCTCGGCCTCCTTGAGGCGGGCCAGGATATCCTTGGAGGCGGTCTTGGAAGCCTTGTTGCGCATCTTGGCCGCGGCGAAGGCGACCAGTCCGCCGGCGAGGATCGGGGTGGACAGCGAAAAGGGGAGGTAGATGCCTACGGCCACGGCCAGGACCGGCGTCCTGAAGGAACTGCCTTTGGCCTTGAGGTACTGGTCCAGGATGATGATGGCCACGGCGATGAGGCCGCCGATGGTCACCATGGTCCACGGAAGGCCGCCGTGGAAGACCCCCTGCGCGACGGAGGCCATGAGCGTGGCCTGCGGGGCCGGCAGCGGCGTCGGGTGGGCGGCGAGCCAGCTGGCGGATGCGTGGAAGGGGACGCCGACGCCGTACTTGATGTTCAGAAGGTGGAGGATGGGCGAGAGGACAAGGGACGAGGTGATGACGCCCACGATGAGCATGAACTCCTGCTTCCAGGGCGTCGCGCCGAGCATGTAGCCCGCCTTGAGGTCCTGCAGGTTGTCTCCGGAAATGGCGGCCGCGACGCACACCACCGCGCCGATGAGGATGGCGGCCGCCGGGCCCGCCGCGCTTCCGTGGCCAAGGAAGAGCAGGAGGACGAGCGCTGCGAACAGGATGGTCGCGATGGTCACGCCCGAGATGGGGTTGTTGGACGATCCCACGAGTCCCGCCATGTACCCCGCGACGGCGGCGAACAGGAAGCCGGCGATGAGCATGATGACCGCCATCACGATGCTCACGGTCAGGCTCTTGACCACGAGGTGGTAGACGAAGAAGAGCGGAATGACAGACAGCACGGAAAAGACGATGACCCAGATCATGGGGATGTCACGATCGGTCCTCTCCGTGGCCACGCCGCTCTTTTCTTCCTTGAGCGCCTTGAGGCCGCTCACCACGCCGGTCAGGAGCTGGTTTCGGAGCTGGACCAGTGCCCACAGGCCGCCGACGCACATGGCGCCCACGCCCAGGTACCGGATCTGTGCGCTCCAGATGGCCGTCGCGCCCTCCACCGCGCCGTGCGTTCCCGCCGGCATGCCGTGCATGGCAGCGTAGATGGGTATGGCGATCCACCACGAGATGGCGCCGCCGACGAACACCAGCACGGCGATGTTGAGCCCAACGATGTAGCCCACGCCCAAAAGGGCCGGCGAAAGGTCGGTCCCGAAGTAGGCGATGGTGTTACCCACCCTGGTTCCGACCTCGAACACGCCCGCCCACAGCTTGAGTCCGGCCTCCTGGCACATCTTCAGGAAGCCGCCCGCCAGGGTGGCGATGATCATGGTCGCCAGGGAGCCTTTCTCCTCGGTTGCGTGGCCGGCCTTGAGGACCTCCGCCGTGGCGATGCCCTCGGGGAACTTGATCTCCTCGCGGGCCTGCACGACCAGCGCGCGGCGGAGCGGCACGGAAAAGAGCACGCCGATGGTACCGCCCAGCGCCGTGATCATGAGCGTCTGGAGATAGTCGTAGTGAGACCAGTAGCCGAGTATGACCAGGCCCGGGATCGTGAAGACGACGCCCGCGGCCACCGCCTCTCCGGCCGAGGCCGCCGTCTGGACGATGTTGTTTTCCAGGATGTTGTTCTTCTTGAAAAGGGAGAAGACGGCCATGGAGATGACGGCGGCGGGGATGGTCGCGGAGACGGTCATTCCCGCAAAGAGCCCGAGGTAGGCGTTGGCGCCCGCCAGGACGACGGCCAGGAATATGGCCAGGATGATGCCCTTGAAGGTGATTTCGGGAAGCTTGGTCTTCGACGAAATCAGAGGTTCGAAGTCACTGAGTTTCCGGTCGCCGTTTTGCCCCATGTGTCTCTCTCCTATATGTGCATGAACTCCCTCTCAGACGCGCGAATCGAGCAGGAGCCGCGCCTGTCGGATTCCGGAGGCGGGTCCCGAGCGTCCCGGGCGGGCCGTTACCATTTCCAGAACTGCCACCAGTGCGTCTTGTGCTTGTTGGACTTGACGAGCGGTTCCTCGAAGATCTCCTTGTTCTGCTTCGAGGTCCTGGCCTCGTGCCTCTCTATCTTCTCCATGGTCCTGCTGGAATCCTTGGCCAGGACGGTGCCCGGCACCTCCTGGGTGATCCGCTTGAAGTAGAGGACCGCCTCCTTGTCCTGCCCGTCGCGGTGCAGGGCCTCGCCCAGCCGGTAGTACACGAGAGGCATGTTCCAGTAGGTGGGGTAGTGTTCGATGGCGTAGCGATATCTGCCGATGGCCCCTTTCGGGTGGCCGACTTTGAGGTACCAGTCGCCGATCTTGATCTCGTGGGCGGCCAGCACGTTGTCGACCGCCTTGATCTTCTGTTTCGCCTCGGCCACGTACTGGCTGTTCGGATAGTTTTCGATGAGGGACCGGAAGGCTTCCCGGGCGTCCTTGGCCGGCGTGATATCCCGGTCGGGGCTCTCTATCTCCTCGAAGTAGCACTTCCCGATCTGGTACTGGCAGTAGGGCGCCTCGGGGTGGGTCGGGTGGAAGGCGAGGAACGACTGGTAGCGGCTTATGGCCTCGGAATAGGCCTCGATCGTGTGCTCCTGCAGGTAGCTGTCGGCCTCTGCGATCTGCGCCTTGTCCTTGTACTGGCCCGCGTCCTCGCGGAGCAGGATCTGGTCGAAATAGCGC
>JBJKRE010000230.1:0-6515 GCA_046704825.1 Acidobacteriota bacterium | reverse complement strand
CCGTCAGGCCCCGTGTTTTCACCACTCAAGCCCCCGACTTGATGCCCGCAGGCCTCTTCGCAAGCCTCCCTTCACGCCCACCTACCTCGCAGTACCTCCGCTCGGCCACCAATCGCGGGATTTGGGGGAGAAATCTCTTCCCTAGTTCTTTGCCGTTTTCAAATCCCAAATCCAAAATCCCAATTCCCAAATGACCACCCCCCTTTGCTGGACCTGCCGGGGCCGGGCGTGCCAGAATGGCCTCAGTTTGCGGGTCGATCGTCGGGGAGAGGGAATGGAGGCGCGGAACCGGAGACGATTCAGGGGCAGAACCGCGCGGGCCGTCGCCCTGGCGGCCGCGGCGGCTATCCTTGTCCTCGCGGCGGTTCCCGCGGTGGCCCTCGATCCGAAGAAGGCCATCACCCAGTACGGCCACGCCTCCTGGCAGTCGGACTCGGGGCTGCCCAAGAACGGAGTCTTTTCCATCATCCAGAGCGACGACGGCTACCTCTGGGCGGCCACGATGGGCGGCCTGGCGCGCTTCGACGGGGCGCGCTTCAAGGCCTTCGACAAGAAGACCGTCCCCTCCATGGGCAACTTCAGCGTGACGGCCCTCGTTCAGGACCGCCGGGGCGACATATGGGCGGCGAGTCTGGGCGGGGGGCTGCTGCGGTACCGCGAGGGCGCGTTCCGGGTCTTCACCAAGAGGGACGGCCTGCCGGACGACCGCCTGTCCGCCCTGTACCTGGACGGGCACGGGGCGCTCTGGATCGGCACCAAGGGCGGCGGCGCCGTCCGGTTCGCGGACGGGCGCTTCAAGATCTACGGCCCCGACAGCGGGCTGCCCAAGGGCACGGTGAAGGGCATCGTGGAGGATGGGAACGGCGTCCTGTGGGTCGGCGTGGAAGGCGGCGGGCTCTGCCGGCTGGACGGCGACCGTTTCGTGCCGCTGACCGCGAAGGACGGACTCTCGAGCCTCTTCGTGGCGTCCCTGTACCGCGACAGGCGCGGGGACCTGTGGGTCGGCACCTACGGCGGCCGACTCATGCGGGTCCGGGGCGGGCGCATCAGGACCTTCACCCCGCGGGACGGGCTCACCTCGGACTTCGTCCTGTGCACCCTTGAGGACCGGGACGGGAACCTCTGGATCGGCACCTACGGCGGGGGGCTGGACCGGCTACGGGACGGCGAGATCAGCGCCTACACCGCCCGGGACGGGCTCAACAACGACATCGTCACGAGCCTGGCGGAGGACAGCGAGGGCGACCTTTGGGTGGGCACCCTGGGCGGCCTCGAGCGGTTCAGCGACAGCCAGGCCACGGTCTACACGGTCCGCGAGGGCCTCGCCGACGACCTGGCCTGGAGCACGCTCCAGGACCGGGAAGGCGCGCTGTGGATCGCCACCAACAGGGGCCTGGATCGATTTTCGGACGGGGTCTTCAGGCGGTACGGCAGGGCGGACGGACTCCCCGACGACCTCGTCTGGTCGCTGGCGGAAGACGGGGACGGCGGCCTCTGGGTGGGCACCCGGGGCGGCCTGAGCCGGATGAAGGACGGCCGCTTTACCACCTATACGACGCGGGACGGGCTGTCCAACGACCACGTGCTGGCCATCGAGCCGGGGCGGGGCGGCGGCGTGTGGATCGGGACGGACGGGGGCGGGCTGAACCGGCTGAAGGACGGGCGCGTCACCGTCTACTCCACGCGGGACGGGCTGACCAACGACACCGTGCTCGCCCTGCACGAAGACCCGTCCGGCACACTGTGGGTCGGGACGCGGGACAAGGCCTGCGTACTCAGGAACGGCCGCTTCACCCGCCTGCCCTTTGAAGCCCTCTGCTTCTACCGGGACCCGCACGGAGTCCTGTGGGCGGGCACCTACGGAAACGGGATCGTCCGCTGGAAGGACGGTCGCGTGGCCGCCTGCGGGACGAAGCAGGGCCTGGGCGACGACCGCATCTACCGGATCGTGGCGGACGGCCGCGGCAACTTCTGGCTGGGGTCGGACCGAGGGGTGCTGACGGTGAGCAGGGACGAGCTGGACGCCTGCATGGACGGTCGGACGACGGGCGTGCATTGCCGCATCTTCGGCCGGGACGAGGGACTGAGGAGTTCCCAGTGCAGCGGGGGCTGTCAGCCCGCCGGGTGCGTCACGAAGAACGGGCAGGTCTGGTTTCCGAGCATGCGGGGGGTCGTGCGCATCGACCCCGCGAACGCCCGGCCCAACGACCGCCCCCCGCCGGTCCTCGTGGAGGAGGTCACCGTGGACGGCAAACCGATCGACCCGAAGGCCCCGGCCGACATTCCCCCGGGCGCCCGGACCGTCGTCATCCGGTACACCGCCCTGAGCTTCGTCTCGCCCGAACGGGTGCGTTTCCTGTGCAAGCTGGAGGGGGCCGACGAGCGGTGGACGCCGGCCGACAACCAGCGGCTTGCCGTGTACCGGAACCTGCCGCCGGGCCGGTACGTCTTCCGGGTCAAGGCCTGCAACAACGACGGGGTCTGGAACGAAGAGGGCGCGTCCTTCGCCTTCAACCTGAGGCCCTTCTTCTACCAGACGCGTTGGTTCTACCTCCTGTGCGCCCTGCTCCTCCTGACCGCCGGGCCGCTGGTCTTCCTGGCCAGGGTCAGGCGCCTGAAGGTCAGGGAGCGGAAGCTCGTGGTCATGGTGGAGAAGCGGACGGCCCAGCTGGCAGAGGCCAACGCCCGCCTCAAGGCCCAGAGCATCCAGCTTGAGGACGCGAACGAGCGGCTGAGGGGCCTGTCCTACCTCGACGGCCTGACCGGCATCGCCAACCGCCGGCGGTTCGACGAAGTGCTCGACGCCGAGTGGCGCCGCGCCTACCGGGCGGACCTTCCCATCTCTCTCCTCATGATCGACATCGACCACTTCAAGGCCTTCAACGACACCTACGGCCACCACGCCGGCGACGAGTGCCTGCGAAACGTGGCCGGCGCCTTGTCGCAGGCCCTGTCCCGGGCGGGCGACTTCCTGGCCCGCTACGGCGGAGAGGAGTTCGTGGCCATCCTGTCCGGGTCCGACCTCGAGCAGGCCGCCCGGACGGCCGAGGACCTCAGGGCCAGGGTGGAAAGCCGGGCCATTGAACATTCGACCTCGTCCGCCGGTGCCGTCGTCACCATCAGCGTGGGCGTAGCCTGCCGCCACCCCAGGGAAGGCGGCGCCGCGCCGGAGCTGCAGGCCTCGGCGGACAAGGCCCTCTACACCGCCAAGCGGGACGGCCGCAACCGGGTGAGAATTGCGGGGGAGTGACCGTTAGGGAATAGTGACCAAGTGATCGAGTGATCAAGTGATCGAGTGATCCAGTGACCGAGGCATAGGAAGGGCTAAGGGCTAAGGCCGAAAGGCTAAAGGTTGACGCGCCGTCCGGCGCAAGTGATCAAGTGACCGAGTCGGTGAGTCCGTGAGTAAGTGAGTAGGGGATGAGGTGATTCCGACAGTAGGTGAGCAGGTGATTCCGACGTAAGCAGTCCTTCGAAGGCCAGCCCGCGGCCGTTCCCGTCCCACGTAGCGGCCGCATCCCTGCGGCCGACGGCCGATAGGAATCGGCCGCTACAAAGGCCTCCCGTCTGCCGTCTTCCCTTTAGCCTTTAGCCGTTGGTATAAGAGCTCTATCTTCAGGCTCTTTCTCACCGCCTCACTGTCTCACTGTTCGATTCATCGGCGGTCTTCCCGCATTCGAAGTCGATCATGCGGCGGATGGCGCGGCGGCAGACGGGGCAGTACTCGTCCTTGATGCTGATCCCCATGAGGCAGTACATGCTGGGGCGGTATAGCCCCCTGGCGGCGTAGCCGGCCCCCTCGAAGAGCCCGACCTTGCCGACGACGGCCTTGTGCTTCGCCAGGACCGCGTCCACCTGCTTCTGCAGGTCGGCCTGGGCCTTCCGGTGGCGCGCCTCCATGGCCTCGATCCGCTCCTTGGAAAGCCCCCGGCTGCGGGCCTCGGCGAGCGCTTTCCGGAAGGCGGTGCGGCCCTTTGCCGCCTTCTGCCACAGGGGAAGGATCTCGCCCTCGCCCCAGTCCGTCGGCAGGGCGATGCCGGGCGACACCATGGACTTCCACTTGAGTTCGGCGGGGTCGAGCCAGGCGGTGATGTTGGGTTCGAGGGGTTCGACGCCCCTTGGGTAGGTGTCGCTGTAGACGGTTTCGGGGTCGATGTACTCGTCGGCGAGCCCGGCAAAGGCGTGGCCGAACTCGTGCAGGAAGAGCATCCGGGACCGCTCGTTGCCGGCCGCGAAGACGCAGATGTCGTTGTAGATGCCGCCGCCCCCGTACCGGTCCGTGTTGACCAGGACCACCACGTCGTCGCAGGGCGCCTCGTCGGCCATGGCGCGCATCCTCCAGCCGTCCTCGGCAAGCAGGTAGCGCGGCATGCCCAGGGCGTCGAAGGATGCGCCCAGGGCGGTCCGCTTCACCACGTGGCGGGTTGGCTCGCTCACGCCGCTCTCGGGCGAGGGCCTGAAGACCCCGTAGACGTTGAAATCCTTCCTGCGGGACCGGTAGGGCTCCACGCTGAAGAGCCAACGGACGGCGCGCTCGGCGTCCGAGCTGAATTTCTTTCGTTCGGAACTCGCGTAGCCCTCGGCCAGGATCACAAGGTCCACCTTGCCGTGCGGATCGCCGTTCGTGACCAGGCGCAGGATGCTGTCCCCCGGCGCCGACGCCGCTGGCTCGATCTTCGCGTCGGCCGGGTCGATGCGCCGTTCCAGAACGGGGTGGAGCACGTTGAGCTTGTCGCGGGCCTGGATCACCAGCACGACCGGATGCACCGGAAAGGGGATGGTGAGCGAGACGCGGAAGGCGCGCCTCTTCCCGGCCAGCGCCGGCGCCGTGGTGGCGTACTCGTCCATGATGCAGTTGAAGCCGCGGGAATAGACGAGGGCGTTGGTGGGCACGTCGTAGACCTTTAGCTCGTAGCGCCCGTTGTCGAAGGGGTCGATCGAGACCGCCAGGGGCCCGGCCCACGGCCCCTCCTTCACCAGGCGGTCGACCGTCACAGTCTCGCTTTTCGCGTCGCCTCTAAAGGTGCAGTCGATCCGGAGGGTCCGGTCCTTGAAGACCTCGGCGAAGGACGGCGTCTTGGCGGACGCCCGAAGTGATAAGCCCCCAATCGCGACGCAGAGGGCGGCGGATGCAAGTGCACGAAGCTTGAACGTCATGGCTCCCTCCAGAAAATCCGCCCTTCGGCCGGATTTTATTCGGCTTCTTCGAAGCCCTTCCGAATACTCTTGCACAGCCTGGGATTCAGGCCAAGGGGGAGGCGGCGGGGATTCCGGCTGGGGCGCTAGGTGGAAAATTTCTCCGGTCGCGCGTTAACCCGCCTCGTGGCCGATTAGAATTTGTTTCACTTTTCGAAGGGCCATACGACCCTTTTGCCGGCCGCGCGGTTTCCAAAGGATATTTTTACAACTCAATGTGTAAAATACTCTTCATTATGTGAGCACTCCCGCTCCTCCGCGACGGCGGACAGGATCCCGAGTACCCATCGACCGACAACACGCAGAAGCCTCTTGCCCGGACCCGGGCGAGCAGGCAGGGAGGATCCATGATGCACATCGACACGGGAAATACGGCGTTCATGCTCATCTGCGCCAGCCTCGTCATGCTCATGACGCCGGGGCTGGCCTTCTTCTACGGAGGGCTGGTCGGGCGCAAGAACGTCCTGGCCATCATGATCCAGAGCTTCGTCTCCCTCGGCTGGACGACGGTCCTCTGGTTCAGCTTCGGCTACTCCATGTGCTTCAGCGGCAACATGAAGAGCGGAACCGACCTGTTCGGGATCATCGGCAACTTTCACCTCTGCTTCCTGAACGGGGTGACGCTCTCGACGCCATGTCCGCTGAACCCATCCATACCCCTTGCGGTGTTCTTCGCCTACCAGATGATGTTCGCCATCATCACGCCCGCCCTCATCACGGGCGCCTTCGCGAACCGCGTCACGTTCAAGGCCTACTTCTGGTTCCTCACGGCCTGGCTGGTCTTCGTCTACTTCCCCTTCGTGCACATGGTCTGGGGCGGCGGCATCTTGGAACAGTGGGGCGTCCTGGACTTCGCGGGCGGCATCGTGGTCCACAACATCGCGGGCATCGCCGCGCTGGCCTCGGTTCTCTACGTCGGTAAGCGGAAGGTCCTCGACCGAGGACCCCACAGCATTCCACTGGTGGCCCTCGGTACGGGTCTGCTGTGGTTCGGGTGGTACGGATTCAACGCCGGCAGCGAGGTGGCCGTGAACGCCGTGACCGCCACCGCCTTCATCAACACCGACATCGCCGCCTCCTTTGCGGCGGTCGCATGGCTGTTCATCGAGTGGTTCACGTCCAGGAAGCCCAAGTTCCTGGGGCTCCTCACGGGCGCCGTGGCCGGCCTGGCAACCATCACGCCGGCCGCCGGCTACGTGTCGCCCATGACGGCGGCCCTGATCGGCATCATCGCCGGCGTGGTGTGCTACCTCGCCGTGACCCTCAAGAACAAGCTGAAATGGGAGGACGCCCTGGACGTCTGGGGCGTGCACGGCGTG
>JBJKRE010000229.1:0-8435 GCA_046704825.1 Acidobacteriota bacterium | reverse complement strand
CGAGTCTATCCGCTTACAGACTGGTTGTCAATGGAGCCGGGCTTCCTGGCCATGCCGCTCGTTTTTCCGGTACAGTGTACGTGCGCGGCCTTATCGCGATGGCTTGCGGCCACACGATCGACAGAAGTAAATAACGAGATGGAACCGGCGGGCATGAGCCCTCGACTATCAGGAGAATGAAAACCATGAAGCTCAAATACGGAATGAACCCCCACCAGGATTATGCCGAACTTATGGACAACGAGAGCCTGGAATTCGTGAACGGCTCGCCGAGCGTGATCAACATAC
Organism: Acidobacteriota bacterium; assembly: GCA_046704825.1. GTDB lineage: Bacteria > Acidobacteriota > UBA4820 > UBA4820 > DSQY01 > CAVRTJ01. The sequence continues at coordinate 8,147 of JBJKRE010000229.1, read as the reverse complement.
TGGACGCGCTGAACGCGTGGCAGCTCGTGAAGGAGCTGGACGCCGCAACGGGCATGGCGGCGGCGACGTCCTTCAAACACGTGACGCCGTCCGGCAGCGCGGTGGGCACGGACGTCTCGAAGGGCGAGCTGCTTTCCTACAACATGCAGGGCGAAGTGTCCTCGGCCCTGGGCCGGGCCTACCTGAAGGCCCGCGGGTCCGACCGGCTGGCCTCTTTCGGGGACTTCATCGGCCTGAGCCGCCCAGTCGACATCGAGACCGCAATGATTATCAAGACGGAGGTCTCGGACGGCATCATCGCCCCGGGCTTCGAGCCCGAGGCCCTCGAGGTCCTCAAGGCCAAGAAGGGCGGCAAGTACGTGATCTTCAGGATAGACCCGGAGTACAGGCCCGACCCCGTCGAAGAGCGGACCGTCTTCGGCATGACCCTCCGGCAGAAGCGGAACGACCTCGTCGTCGACGAGGGCCTGCTGGGCAACGTGGTCACCGACCGCAAGGACGTGCCGTCCGACGTGAAGCGGAACCTTCTCGTGGGCATGATCACGCTCAAGTACACCCAGTCCAACTCCATCGACGTCGTGTCGAACGGCCACGCCATCGGCATCGGTTCGGGCCAGCAGTCCCGCATCCTGTGCACGGAACTCGCGCTCTCCAAGGCCAACCGGTGGTACCAGAAGACGCGCCTGGACTTTTCGAAGATCGAGTTCCCGGACGGGGGCGGGATCAAGAAGACCGACAAGGACCAGTTTTTGGAACAGACGCGGAAAGAGCTCTACGGCGACACCTCGAGCCTGTCGGATCTGTCGGATCTCTGCCTTTGCTCCGACGGCTTCTTCCCCCAGACCGACAACATCGAGGCGGCCCACAGGAACGGCGTCCGCTACATCGCGTCGCCCATGGGTTCGATCCGGGACGGCGACATCATCGAGCGGTGCAACGAACTGGGCATCGTCTTCGTGAACACGGGCGTCCGGCTGTTCCATCACTGACGGAGGCGGAAAGCGGTGAACGTGGTCCTTCTGGTAGCGGGTGTGGCGGTCCTTTTCCAGGCCGCCGTTCTGGTGCTGATCACGGTGGGCTGGCGGAACCCGCGGGTCAGACACAGGAGGGACCCGTCTTCCCTGGGCGTCGATTTCGAGGAGATCCGCGTTCCTGCAGTCGGAGGCAAGACGCTCTACGGCTGGTGGATTCCGTGCGGGACGTCCGGTGCGCCGGTCGTGATCCTGGTGCACGGCTGGGGACGGAACGTCCAGCGCATGTTGCCCTACGTGAAGATGCTCCAGCCGGCCGGGTTCGACCTGCTGGCCTTCGACGCGCGCCACCATGGATCGTCCGATGAAGACGGCTACGCGTCCATGCCCAAATTCGCCGAGGATATAGTCTCCGCGGTGGATTGGGCGGAGCGTCGCCGCGGTTCGGAAGTGCGCATCGGCGTCCTCGGGTTGTCGGTGGGCGGGTCGGCGGCCATTCTGGCCTCTTCCAGGGACGACCGCATCGCGGCCGTCGCCACGGTGGGGGCATTCGCCGAGCCGCGGGACCCCCGCGCCACGTTGGGCCGCTTCTGGTGGATTCTGGGGCCGGGACTCCCGCTGGCCTTCCGTTTCGTGGAATGGCGGATGGGACTCCGCTTCAAGAGCTTCGCGCCGGAAAACGTGATCGGACGAAGCCGGTGTCCCTTTCTGCTGATACACGGAACCGAGGACTCCGTAATCCCGTTGAGACACGCCCGCCGTCTCGCCGCCGCGGCCGGGGCCTCCGCCCGCCTCTGGATCATTCCGGGGCGGGACCACTCCGACCCCCACCTGGAGCCGGCCATGGCCGATACCCTCGCGGCATTCTTCCGCGACAACCTGGAGGGCGCCCCAGCCGCAGCGGCGGGGAAATGACCGGTTGATTCAGTGAAGAGCGACCAAGTGACCAAGTGATCAAGTGGCGGGCGGCCATCGATGCCTGGCCCCAGCCGCCGTTAAATCCGAAATCCCGATTCCCAAATCCAAAATCGCTCACCTTCCGTTGCCGCGTGCGGGCCATCGGGATAGACTGTGATATCAAAAGGGCGTACCGCAGGCAACTCGTCAGTGAAATAAGGGAGGACAGATTGGCCCAGGCAAAGATCGGAGAACTCAAGAAAGGGACGGAATTCGCGGGCGTCCTGTGGCTCGTGACGGGCGGCGTCCGCAAGACGCGCAACGGTAATCCCTACTGGGAGGGCACCTTCCAGGACGCCACGGGCAGCGTGTCCACCAAGCTGTGGGACAGCGCCGACGGGGTGAAGGACCGCGTGAAGGCCATGGAAGGCGTCCTGGTTCCCGGCCGGGCCGTCCGCATAGTGGCGCGGGTCGACGAGTTCCAGGGCGCGCTCCAGTTCATTCTCCACTCGGCCGAGAGAGTGCCTGAAGAAGAGGTGGACCCCGCCTTCTTCGCTCCGTGCAGCAAGAGGACCCGGGAAGAGATGGAGAAGGAGCTGGACGGCATGATCGCGGCCATGGAGGACGCGGACTACCAGCGTCTCATGAGGGCCTTCCGTGAGGACGCCGACGTGTTCAGGCGGTTCGCGGGGGCTCCGGCCGCCAAGTCCATCCACCACGCCTGGGTGGGGGGGCTTCTGGAACACTCGCTGTCGCTCGCCCGGGGCGCCATGGCGCTGTCCGCGAACTACCCCGACATGAACCGGGACCTGCTCCTGTGCGCCTGTTTCTTCCACGACGTGGGCAAGACCCTCGAGATCTCCAGCGATCCTGGGTTCGAGTACACGACGGACGGAAAGCTCATGGGACACATATACATGGGTGCCCGCATGGTCGAAAGGCTTTGCGATGGGATTGCAGAATTCCCCGAAGAGAAGCGCCGCCATATCGTTCACATCGTGCTCAGCCACCAGGGGGAACGCTCGGAAGGATTCGGGAGCGCCGCCGATCCATCCACGCCCGAGGCCATCTTCTTCCACCACCTGGACAACCTCGACGCAAAGGTCCAGAACTGCCTGACCCAGCTCGAGAAGAGCGCGGAGGGGGGCGAAGAGAGCGCGTTCACGCCGCCCCGGAGCAGCTTCATCAGGAAGGCCTACTACCGCGTTCGTCCGGATGGATCGACCGGCGGCACCGACCGGGCGGATGAGGAGGGCCAATCCTTTGAGGAGGGCTCAAATGGCAACGATCCCCAACAAGGGCTCTGGCGATAAATATATAGATCTAACAGGCCTTTTATGTCCAATACCTGTAGTGAAGGTGTCGGAATGTCTGGCCTGCATGGACCACGGCAAGATCCTCGAGGTCATCGCGGACGATCAAGGGGTCAAGGCCGATTTTCCGGCCCTCTGCCGGAGCATCGGCTGCGAGTGGCTGGGCTTCGCCCAGGAAGGACGGGTCGTGAGATCCTTTATCAGGAAAGGCGCCCCATGAGCGACGGCAAGGCACAGATGGGGTTCACCTTCAGGACCTTGACGGCGGACGAACTGCCGAAGGTGCACGAAGTCTGGAAAGAAGCCGGCCTCCCTTTTCATCCGGAAGGCAGGGACGCCCTGGAACTGATGGAAAAAGAGCTGGCCCAGGCTCTCGCGTTCTATTGCGGCGCGTACGAGGGTGACCTGCTGGTGGCGGTGGTGCTGGGGAACGACGACGGCCGCAAGGGATGGATCAACCGGCTTGCCGTGAGGCCGGCCTATCGCCACATGGGCCTGGGCCGCGAACTCATCCACCGTTGCGAGAAGGTCTTTCTGGACAAGGGCCTTGGCATCTACTGCTGCCTAATCGAAGACTGGAACGGCCCCAGCCTCGCCCTGTTCCAGAGTGAAGGTTTTGAACTGAGAAAAGACATCTTCTACCTCCGAAAAGTCCCGGGCGGCGAGAACTGGTAGCCGGGGGTCACAACGACCGGACGGCCTTCACGGGACGGATGACATGCCGAAACGTAAGATGACGCGGGGGCCGGGTTTCCTGACGGCCCCCGAAGCCGACCCGGACCTGGGACCGAACATCAAGGCGCAGTACGATCTTCCGCCTTCCTGCGCGGTTACGGAGCCCCTCCCGGAAGCCCTGGCGCCCGAACTGCGCGAGGCCATGGCGAGGATCGGCCTGGGCCGCCTCTACAGGCACCAGGTTTCGGGGCTGGAGCGCCTGCTGGATGGCCGGGACCTCATCGTAAGCACGCCCACGGCGAGCGGAAAAAGCCTCATCTACCAGGTCTACGCCATCGACCGGTGGCTGAAAGATCCGCAGAGCCGCGCGCTGTTCGTCTACCCCTACAAGGCACTCGCGCAGGACCAGTGCGCAAAGCTGACGGAATTGGCGCAGCGGCTGGGATTCGATGATTTCGGTGCGGCCATATACGACGGAGACACCAAGTCGGCGGCGCGCAGGGAGATCCAGAAGGATCCTCCGCCCGTCGTGATGACGAACCCCGACATGCTGCACCTGGCCTTCCTGGCCTTCGAGGAGAACTGGGGCCGTTTCTTCCGGTCGCTGGGCCTGGTGGTCCTGGACGAGACGCACGTCTACCGGGGCATCTTCGGCGCCAACGTGCACCACCTGCTGTGGCGTTTCGGCCGCGTCCTCCAGAAGGAGGGGAGCGCGCCGCGCTGGGTGGCGACCTCGGCCACGCTCTCCGACCCCAGGGGATTCTTCAAGACCCTGACCGGACGGGAGGCCGCACTCATCGACGAGAGCGGGGCGCCAAGGCCCGGGCGCCGGCTTTACCTGATGTCGGCGGAGGGCAGCCCGTACACGCTCGCCTGCGAGGTCATGGACCGGCTCCTGAAGGAGGGTGCCAGGACGCTGACCTTCACCAAGGCGCGCCGGGTGACCGAACTGGTCTACTCGTGGCTGTGCCAGCGCGACCGGTCTTACCGGAAAACGGTTTCCTCCTACAGGGCCGGGTTTCTGCCGTCGGAGCGCAGGAAGATCGAAAAGGCCTTCTTCGATGGCGAACTGATGGGGGTAGTCAGCACCTCCGCCATGGAGGTGGGCATCGACGTGGGCGGCCTGGACGCGTGCATTCTCGTTGGGTACCCCGGCTCGCTCATCTCGCTCTACCAGCGGATGGGCCGGGTCGGACGCGGTGGCAAGGAGGCGGCCATCTTCCTCATCGCCATGCCCGACGCTCTGGACCAGTACTTCGTACAGCATCCGGACAAGCTCCTGAACCGGCCCATCGAGGAGGTGGTGCTGGACCCCGACAACCCGCACATCATCCCCCCGCACCTTCTTTGCGCGGCGCGCGAGGTACCGCTGGACGACGCCGATTTCGGGGGCGGGGACCCCCGCCGGTCGGCCATCGACAGCCTGGACCAGGCGGGCGACCTGGTGCTCGACGCCGACGGGGTGAGCTGGCACACGCTGAGGCGCAATCCGCACAGGGAGGTCAACCTCAGAACCATGGGCGAGAGTTACATGATCGTGGGGCCATCGGGAAAGGCCGTGGGCAGCATCGACGGGCACAGGGTCTACCGCGAGTGCCACGAAGGCGCGGTCTACCTGCACCAGGGACAGACGTACGTGGTCAAAGCCCTCTCCCACAAAGATCGCAAGGTGACGGTCAAGGCCGAAAACACGGACTATTTCACGGAGGTTCGCGGCGACAAGGAGACGGAGATCCTGGAGGTGTTCGAGAGCCGGAGGATCGGACCCTCGAATCTCCATATCGGCCGCCTGAAAGTCACAGAATACTTAACCTCATACGTGAAGAAAAGGATGTCAGGCGGTGAGACCATTGCCGAATATCCTCTGGAGTCGCCGCCGCTGGTCTTCGAAACGGAGGGGTTCTGGGTCGCCCTGCCGCCCGCCCTGAAGACCCTGACGACCAGGCTGGGGCTCCACCTGATGGGCGGCATCCACGCCTTCGAACACGCGCTCATCGGCATATTTCCCCTCAGGGCCCTCTCCGATCGGTGGGACCTGGGCGGGATTTCTTACCCTCACCACCCGCAGGTGGGCGGGCCGGCCGTCTTCGTCTACGACGGCTATCCGGGCGGGGTTGGGCTGTGCCGGAAGGGCTACGAACTCTTCGAGGACCTCGTGGAGACGACCGGGCGTGTGGTCCGGGACTGCGAATGCGAAAGCGGCTGCCCCGCCTGCATCCAGTCGCCCAAGTGCGGGTCGGGCAACAAGCCTCTCGACAAGGCGGCGGCCATCCTCATCACGGGAGTCCTTGAGGGCCTGGAGGATGTCCCCCCCGCCGGCGAGATGGCGGTCGCGGCCGTGCCGGAAGAAAAGGAAACGCATAAGCCCCCGAGAGAACGCCCCGGCCGGCTCGTCTTCGACCTGGAAACCCAGAAGCTGGCCTCAGAAGTCGGTGGCTGGGGCCACATCAGGGACATGCGCCTGGCTCTGGCCGTGACGTGGGATCTGGACCGTAACGCGTGGCGTACCTATTTCGAAGAGGAGGCCGAGGACCTCGTAGAAGAACTCCTGGCCGCACCGGAAGTCATCGGCTTCAACGTGGACCGTTTCGACGTCGAGGTGCTCCGACCCTACACCAGCAAGGACCTTGGACGCGTGAAGACCCTGGATCTACTATCGGTTCTCAAGGGCAGGATGGGCTTCAGGGTTTCCCTTGCCTCGCTGGCCGAGGCGAACTTCGGCGACGACAAGCAGGCGGACGGCGTCCAGTCGGTCCAATGGTTCCGCGAGGGGCGCTTCGACCTGATCGAATCCTACTGCCGCAAGGACGTGGAGCTGACGGGCCGGCTCTACCTGAAGGGGCTCGAAGACGGCTACGTCCTCATCCGGTCCAAGTCGGGCGACCTCCTCAGGGTCAACGTTCTGGGGTGGGGGAAGGGGCGGGAGTGAGGTCATTGCGGATTTTGGATATGGGATTTCGGATTTTAAGGACAGAAAAGAACCGAGGATTGAGAACTGTCTCCCAAGGCCTAAGGGCAAAGGGCTAAAGGCTAAAGAAAGAACGGCCGAGGACGGGCCATCGAAGGGATGCAGGGAGCCCGAGAACGCAGTCCCACCGTTCGATCCCTCCGCTTTCCGATCTCATGACTTCTTCACCGGGCCCCTGCGAAGGACATCCCGCGACTCTTCACTCGATCACTAGATCACTCGATCACTTTCTCTACCACGGCTTCATGCCGGGGGGGATTTTGGCGGGCTTCCGCATCTGGTCCTGGAGCTCCTTGGGCGGGGGCATGGGGAGCTGTTCCAGAACGTCGGGCGGCTTGACCTTCGGGGGCGGTTTGGGGGGCTGTTTCTCCGGCGGCGGCTTCTTCCGGGGCGGCTTGTTTCTCAGGAGCCACTCGTAGAACAGCTGGGCCTCGCGGTTGACCGGGTCCCCGACGAGGATCGTTCGGAGGGAGGCCATGGCCCGCTGCCTGTAGCCGGATGCGTAGAAGGCGTGGGCCAGGTTGTAGAGCGCCTTCAGCTTGACCGTGGTGTCGGGGCTCGCGAGCGCCAGTGTGAGTTCGTCCTCCGCGTCGCCCGGCTTGTGGAGAGCGAGCAGGCAGGTGCCGGCATTGTAGTGGAGCATGGCCTGAAGATCGGGCGAATCCGTTTCCTGGACGGCCTGCCGATAGAGAGAAAGGGCCGCGTCCGGCCGCCCGGCCTGGAAGGCCTCCCTGGCCTGCCGGGCGAGCCGTGCGGGCGATTGGGCCCGGAAGGGCGGCGCGGATGAGAGCGCCCCCAGGGTCGCTGCCACGGCGAAGAGCACTGCCGCGCTTTTTGCCGTGGTCTTCGCGCGATGCGCGGGTTTCCCCGAGGGAGGGGACAGACCGGCGTCCGGCTTTCGGCGTCCGGGCATGAAGAGGGCGAGGAGAAGAAGGAACACGGCAGGTGCCAGGAACCACGAGAACTGGTCCTGACGCATGGACCTCGAACGCGAGGCGTATTCCTTGCGCTTGAGGCGGCTGAACTCCGAGAGGATCCTGGGAACCACGCTGCCCTGGCCCGACAAGGTCCAGTAGCGGCCGTCAGACAGGCTCGCCAGCTGGCGCATGCCCGACTCGTCGAGGTGGGACACGGCGATCGCGCCCGTGTCGGGATCACGCATGGGTTTGCCCTCCGGCCCGGGAACGGGCCCCCCTGCAGGCGTGCCCACCCCCACGCAGAAGATCTTGACGCCCTTGTTCGCCGCCGCGCGGGCGGCGGCGGGGGCGCCCGAGGCCATGTCCTCCCCGTCGCTGAACAGGAGGATGACCCGGTCCCGGTCGC
>JBJKRE010000228.1:0-6209 GCA_046704825.1 Acidobacteriota bacterium | reverse complement strand
CCCTTGAAGCCGTACAGGACGTGCTGGAGGTCCACGTGGTCACGGCGGACACCTTTGGCACGGCTGCCTCGCTGTCGGGGCTTTCGGGCATAGACGTGCACAGGCTCCCGCCCGATCGGCCCGGCGGGGAGGCCAAGGCGCAGTTCGTGGAAGCGGTGGGAGCGGACGAGTGCGCCGTCATGGGCAACGGAGCCAATGACGTCGCCATGATGCGCAAAGCCGCGCTCTCCATCGCGGTGCTCGGGCCAGAAGGCTGCGTACCCGGCGTGCTGGACGCAGCGTCCGTGGTGGTCCGAGATCCTGTGGCGGGAATCGAACTCCTGCTGTATCCTAAGAGGCTTGCGGCGACCCTGAGGCCCTGATCCGGCCGGACGCCGCATGTAAAAGCGTACTCATAACCCGGAACCGTCGTCATATGTTGTAAGGAAGACAGCCATGAACAAATCCCGCTTCATCGCCCTGACCCTGGCCCTCGCTTCGCTGGGCCTGATTTTCATCGTGGGGTGCCAGAAGACCCAGCCCCCGGCCAAAGAGACCGCCAAGACCCCGGCGGCCGCCGCTTCGACCACGCCCGCCACGTCGGAGAACAACCTGTCGCCCGAACACCAGGCCATCGCAGACGCCATCCAGGACTACATCCGCAACGTCCGCCACGTGGACACCAGCAAGATGACCATGGCGCTTTCCGACTACAAGATCGAGGGTGACAAGGCCTCGGTGACCGTGAGCTACGGCCTCCAGGGCAGCAGCATGCCGGCCATGGTCTACGACTACAAACTCGCCAAGAAGGACGGCGCCTGGACCGTCACGGGCTCCAACCCCAAGGGCGGAGAAGGCCACGGGGGCGCCACGAACGCCGGCTCCGGCATGCCCCCGGGACACCCCGGCATGCCGGGGATGGAATCCTCCCACGGCGGAAGCAACCAGTTGCCGGCCGGCCACCCCGCCATTCCGGGCGACAACGCGTCGACGTCGACCCAAAAGACGACCGGAAAATAGTCACTCTTCTTAGTGCGAAACCGTGAGGGGCCCGCCGAGCGCGGGCCCTTTTTTCGGCTCCGCGCCCCGAAAGCATCAGGCCAGGTAGGCGTCCACGGCGTCGGCCAGGGTCTTGACGGGCGTGAGGTCGATCCCGTCGCCGGTGCCGTCCTTCAGGCGATCCCTGTCCGACTGCGGGAGCAGGCAGCGCCCGAAGCCCAGAGCCGACGCCTCCGCCAGGCGCTCGGAGGGCGAGCCCACCCCCCGGATCTCGCCGGCCAGCCCCACTTCTCCGAATGCGGCCAGGTCCGAGGGAAGAGGTTTTCCGAGGTAGGCCGACGCGACGGCGAGGCACAGGGGGAGGTCCAGCGCGGGCTCCTCGAGTTCCACCCCGCCCACGACGTTGACGAAGAGGTCCTTGTCCCCGAGGGTGATGTGCATGGCCCGCTCCAGCACCGCCGTGAGGAGCTGGACGCGGTTCCGGTCGAGCCCCACGCTCATGCGCTTGGCCAGCCCGAAGGCCGAGGGCGACGTGAGCGCCTGGATTTCGAAGAGGAGCGGCCGGGTCCCCTGGAGCGCCACGCCGATGACCGACCCGGCCACGTTTGTCGGCCGGTCCGCCAGGAGGGCGGCCGACGGGTTCTCGACGGCCTTCAGGCCCTCGGAGGTCATCTCCATGAGGGCCATTTCCGACGTGGCGCCGAAGCGGTTCTTCTGGGCCCTGAGGACCTTCATGTGCCGGTAGCGTTCGCCCTCCAGGTAGAGCACCGTGTCGACCATGTGCTCGAGCGCCTTGGGCCCCGCGATCATCCCGTCCTTCGTGATGTGGCCGACCAGGAACACCGGCATGGCCCGCCGCTTGGCCGCTTCGATGTAGCGGACGGACGAGTCGCGCACCTGGGACAGCGAGCCCGACACCGAGGTCAGGCCCTGGACGGACGCCGTCTGGATCGAGTCCACCACCAGCACGGTGGCCGACAGCCGCTCAACCTCTTCGAGGACGCTCTCCACTGACGTCTCGGCCAGAAGGTGGAGGCCCGGAGCCTCGACGCCCAGCCTGCGGGCCCTCGACGCCACCTGTTCGAGAGACTCCTCCCCGCTGGCGAAGAGTACCGGCCCGGCCCGGCCGATGGCCCCGCACACCTGCAGCAGGAGGGTGGTCTTGCCGACGCCGGGATCGCCCCCCAGCAGGACGGCCCCTCCCGGGAAGAGCCCTCCGCCCAGGACGCGATCCACCTCCGCCATGCCCGAACCAAGGCGCCTGCCCTCCTCGGGCCGGATCTCGTCCAGGGGCACGGCCCTGGCGGTGGACCCCGCCGACACGGCGGCCCGGCCGTCCGGCAGAGTCTCCTCGGCGAGGCTGTTCCACTCCCCGCAGCCGGGACAGCGCCCGAGCCACTTGGGGCTCTGCGTTCCGCACGCCTGACAGATGAAGATGGTGGTGGGCCTGCCCATGGCCGTTCGCCCCGGAGAACAGAGGCGGAGAGGCCGCCGGGCCTCCCCGCCTTATTGCCGTCAGGAGCCCGTGTAGACGCTCCCAGCGATGATGACGCCCGCCACGGCGCCCCGCATGCCCTGATCGAGGAAGGGCGTGTTCCTGCTGAGGGACCGGATGTCCCTGTCTTTGAGCCGCGTCTTCTTCCTGAGCGAGAACAGGGTCAGATCCGCGTCCATGCCCGTGGCGATGCGGCCCTTCGCGTCCAGCCCGAGCAGGCGGGCCGGCGAATACGAAAAGGCGTCCACCATGCGCTTGAGGGAGATCCTGTCGGTGAGCACCAGCCGGTCGAGCGCCAGGGGAATGGCGGTCTGGAGGCCAATGATCCCGTTGGGCGCGCGATCGAACTCCTGGAGCTTCTCCTCGTAGGTGTGCGGTGCGTGGTCCGTGGCGATCACGTCGATCGTGCCGTCCGCCAGGCCTTCGATGACTGCATCCACGTCGTCCCGGGACCTGAGCGGGGGATTCATTTTCGTGTGCGTGTCGTAGCCGGCCACCGCCTCGTCCGTCAGGCTGAAATGGTGCGGAGTCGCCTCGGCCGTAACGGGCAGCCGGCGCTTCTTGGCCGACCGAACGGCCTCCACCGCCTGCCGCGTCGAGACGTGGGCGATATGGACGCGCCGGCCCGTCAGGGCCGCGAGGGCGATGTCCCGCCGGACGGGGATGGACTCCGCCTCCGACGGAATGCCCTTCATGCCGAGCCGGACGGACACCGGACCCTCGTGCATCACGCCGTCGCCCACCAGGTCCTTGTCTTCCGCGTGGTCGATGACCAACATGCCCAGCGATCCCGCGTATTCGAGCGCGCGCCGCATGATCGACGCGCGGGCCACCGGGTTGCCGTCGTCCGAGAGGGCCCTCACGCCCGCCTCCCTGAGTTCGGCGTAAGGGGCCAGTTCCTCGCCCCTGGACCCTTTGGTCACCGCGCCGATGGGATAGACCGCCACGGGCCCCGCCAGCCTGGCGCGCTCCAGAATGTAGCGGGTCACGGAACCGTTGTCGTTCACGGGATCGGTGTTCGGCATGGAGCACACAACCGTGAACCCGCCGGCGAGCGCGGCGGCCAGCCCCGAGGCGATGGTCTCCTTCCGTTCGAAGCCGGGTTCGCGCAGGTGGACGTGCATGTCGATGAAGCCGGGCGCCACCACCAGCCCGGTGGCGTCGAAGACCTCGGCGCCTCTGGCCGCGATCTTCTTGTCCACCGCCCTGATGGTGCCGTCTTCGATGAGTATGTCCAGCGTTTCGTCCGTGCCGGATGCGGGATCGACCACCCGCCCGTTCTTAATGAGCCGCTTCATTGTCGCCCCCACCGAGCAGAAGGTACAGGACGGCCATGCGCACCGACACGCCGTTCTCCACCTGATCCAGGATGACCGAATAAGGCCCGTCCGCGACCTCGGATGACATCTCCACGCCCCGGTTGATGGGTCCCGGGTGCATCACGATCACGTCCTTCTTGGCCAGCTTGAGGCGCTCCTGCGTGAGCCCGTAGGACTTGTAGTACTCCAGCAGGGAGGGAAAGAGGCCCTTGCGCTGCCGCTCGAGCTGGATGCGGAGCATCATGACCACGTCCTTGCCGCGCAGGGCGCCCTCCAGGTCCGTGGTGGCCTTGACGCCCATGCTCTCGATATCCGGCGGCAGGAGCGTCGCGGGTCCGCAGACGGTCACCTTCGCTCCCATGGTGTTCAGGAGACGGATGTTCGAACCCACCACCCGGGAGTGGCTGATGTCGCCCGCGATGAGGACGTCCAGCCCCTCGAACCCGCCCTTCTTCTGGCGGATGGTCATGGCGTCCAGGAGCGCCTGCGTCGGATGTTCGTGGGCGCCGTCCCCGGCGTTGACGATGGCGGCCTTCGTGAACCGCCGGATCAGGTTGCAGGACCCGGCGCTCCCGTGGCGCATCACGTAGCAGTCGGGCTGCATGCGCTCGAGGTTGAGGACCGTGTCCACCAGGCTCTCGCCCTTCTGGACCGAGGACGTGCTCGCGGAGAAGTTGAGGGCGTCGGCGGAGAGCCTCTTCTCGGCGATCTCGAACGAGGACCGGGTCCGCGTGGAGTTCTCGAAAAAGAGGTTGACCACCAGCTTGCCCCTCAGGGCGGGCACCTTTTTGAGCGGCCGCCTGGAGACCTCGGCCATCTTCTCCGCCGTGTCGAGTATGGTCGTGATGTCCTCCGCGGACAGGTTCTCGATGCCCAGGAGGTCCTTGTGTCCGAATTGCATGAATGCCTCCTATCCCTTCCTATTTCTGGGCCGAGCCGGGGCTCTCGAGGACAAGGGCGTCCTCACCGTCGATTTCCGAGAGCCGCAGCTCCACCATGTCTTCGCGGCGGGTGTTGAGGGAAAGGCCCACGTAGTCTGCCTGGATGGGAAGTTCCCGGTGCCCCCGGTCGACCAGCACCGCCAGCTGCACCTTGGAGGGCCGACCCAGGTCCACCAGCGCGTCCAGGGCGGCCCGCACCGTGCGCCCGGTGAAGAGCACATCGTCCACCAGAACCACGATCCGGCCCTCGATGTCGAAGTCCACCTGCGTGCCGCGAAGCGTTGGCGCCGCGCCCACGGTCGAGAAGTCGTCGCGGTATAGGTTGATGTCCAGGCTCCCTACCGGGACGTCGACCTTTTCCACCTTCTTGAGGGTTTCGGCGATCCGGCGGGCAAGGGGTACGCCCCTCCGGTGAATGCCTATCAGCACGACGTCCCTGCAGCCCTGCAGCCGCTCGCTCAGCTCCAGCGCCAGCCGCCCCAGGGACCGCGAAATGCCCGTGGCGTCAAGGATAGTTTTGCGTTTCATGTGCGCTCCGATTTCCGCACCCGGCCCGGCCCGTGCCGCCACGGGGCCCCGCCCGGCGCACCACGCCAAATGATCACAAATGTCCTGTCTTCCGGATGTTACAGCCCGTCCATACCTGAGGTCGCAGTGTATCGTGCCCCCCCTGGGGTGTCAACGCGGTTTTCAGGACAGGAGCGCCCGGGCGCGGGGGCCTGACCGGGGCTCCAAGTCACCTGTTTACAGGGGTCGCAGGGCCTGCTTTCTTGACTTTTAAAAAACAGGGGTGATAGGTTTTGATCTTCGGCGAGCGGTTTGCCGGAGGGCCATTCATTACAAGGAGTTCCAATGGCTACAGGGACAGTGAAGTGGTTCGACGAGAAAAAGGGCTATGGCTTCATCACGATGGATGAAGGCAAAGACGTCTTCGTCCACTACAGCGCCATCCAGGGCAACGGGTTCCGCAAGCTCACCGAAGGTGACCGCGTGACCTTCGAGGTCAGGGAAGGCACCAAGGGTCCCCAGGCGGACCTGGTTCAGGTGGTCCGCGAGTAACGCCCTGCGCTACACTACGGACAAATCAGGGAGAGGGGCCTTCAGGGGCCCCTCTTTTTATTTTATCCCCGCCGAGCTTCCTGCACGTTCCGGCGAAAGGGAACACCTCGCGACCCGCTCGCCTGCGGTCCGCCCTTCTCCGTCCGAGGACACGGCCCGCAAACCTGAAGCCTCGAACGGCGACTGTCAGGCGCAGACCCGGGCGATCGGCCGACGTCCTTCGTTTTGGACAGCGGACGCGCCGCGAACTGTCTCGCCGGCGAAGCGTCCTTTCCCGACCAGGTCCCGTTCGAGCGCTTCACCACGGCGATAGATGCGGAAGCCATGGAGTTTTATCTACTGTACTTTTTAATTGTATTGTGGCTATTTACTCCTTGTTTAAAAGCCAATTAGTCTTGTTCATTATTGATGGCGGGA
>JBJKRE010000227.1:0-5936 GCA_046704825.1 Acidobacteriota bacterium | reverse complement strand
GGACTTGCCGATCTCCCACATGAGGAGCTTGACCACATCTGTTCGGCGGTCCTTCATCATGAAGCAGAAGTCCTCGATATACTTGATGCGCTGGCGCACCGACATGGTGGGCCAGAGGCCCCGGCCGTGGTCGTAGGCCCTGACGGCTGCGTCCAGGGCTTCGAGCGACTCCTTTTCCGTCATCAGCGGGTACCGTCCGAGCAGCTTCGGCGCCGGCCCGTCCGCAGTGCGAACCGGCACCGCAGACAGGACGTCTCGCATGGGACCGTGCCAACGCCTCAGTTCTCCGTTCACCAGATATTCGTCGCAGACGATCGGCGCCTCGATGCGGAAGGCGGCCGGGACCTCGTCTTCGCTCACGAACATGCTCTCGATCCTCTCTTCCAGGTTCATGCGAGTCATCCTCCAGACGACAGGGCCGCCGGGGCCCGTTACGCGCACCAGAAGCCCGCTGCAGAAGCGGCGCCGTGATCGGTTTTCTTCCTCCATATCGTGCACTAATAATAGTCCGCAGGCCGCCGGCTTGCCACGGGAAGTCTCCGCTGGAAGTCCGGTGCCGAGGACTAGTACCCGCAACTCGCGCCAGGCGCCGAATTGTTTCCCCTCCGGCGGCGTTACCTATTGATGCCGGAGGACCTTGCCATTAGATTCTCAAGGTAGGCATCCGGTCGTGAACGGTGGAACAATGCGCCGCCCCTCGCGAGCGGCGCTAAATAATCGGAGGCGATAAATGAACGATAACCACCGGTTCGATCACATACCCGAGAGGATCAGGGGCCTCGGGAGGCTGGCGTTCAACCTGTGGTGGTCCTGGCATCCGTCTGCCCGGGCCCTCTTCTGGGCTCTGGACCTCCAGTCGTGGCACGAGAGCGGCCACAACCCACTGAAGATGCTGGCCATCCTTCCGCAGGAAGTACTGACCGCAGCCTCTTCGGACCCTGATTTTCTGTCTCGCTACGACGCCGTCATGGAGCGTTTCGAGCACGAAACCGAATCCTCCGCCGGACCCTTCACGGCTGAGTTCGGGCACCTCCAGGCCCCCATCGCGTATTTCTCCGCCGAGTACGGCCTGCACGTTACCCTGCCGCTCTATGCGGGCGGCTTGGGCATCCTCGCGGGCGACTACCTGAAAGAGTGCAGCGACCTCGCCATCCCGGTAGTGGCCGTGGGGCTGAGCTATTCCCGCGGGTACGTGACCCAGAGGATCCGTGAGGACGGCTCCCCGGAGGACGTGCGCGAGACCCTGGACAGGACCCACAACCCGATCGTTCAGCTCACGGACGATACGGGCGCCCCCCTCCTCATTCAGGTCCCGATCTTCAACCCCGCCGTCTACGTCGCGGTGTGGAAGGTCTCGGTGGGACGGGTACCCCTCTATCTCCTCGACACGGACATCGAAGTCAACGCGCCCTGGGACAGGGCCATCTCGCACCACCTTTACGCCGCCACGCCCGAACAGAGGCTTCGGCAGGAGATCGTACTTGGGATGGGAGGCGTGCGCGTCCTGGAGGCGTTGGGAATCCATCCGTCCGCCCTGCACATCAACGAGGGGCACCCCGCTCTTGCCGTCCTGCAGAGGATGAGGCCCCTGATCGAAGGAGGGGCCTCCTTCGACGAGGCTCTGGCCCGTGTCAGACAGACCAGCGTCTTCACTACGCACACCCCCATATCGGCAGGTACGGACGTCTTTCCGACCAAGCTCATCGAGAAGTACTTCTCGAAGTGCTGTCACGAACTCGGCATCGGCCACGACGTTCTCGTTCAGATGGGCCTCAACCCCCAGGACCCCGGCGCCGGATTCAAC
Source organism: Acidobacteriota bacterium (assembly GCA_046704825.1). Classification (GTDB taxonomy): domain Bacteria; phylum Acidobacteriota; class UBA4820; order UBA4820; family DSQY01; genus CAVRTJ01. The sequence goes on along the minus strand of JBJKRE010000227.1, from coordinate 4,132 downwards.
ATGACGGTCTTCGCCCTGCGCGCATCCCGCTACTGCAATGCCGTAAGCGAGCGCCACGGTGAGGTGGCCAGGAGCATGTGGGCGCACATCTGGCCTGGAACCCCCGCGGCCGAGGTTCCCATTCAGGCGGTCACGAACGGGGTCCACCTCCCTACGTGGATAGACCCGCTCAGGCTCCAACCCCTGCTTGACCAGTACCTGGGGCCCGGCTGGATCGAACGCCAGGACGATCCGGAGGTTTGGAAGCGGGTGGACGACATCCCCGACGAAGAGATCTGGCGCCTCCACACCGACCTCAAGGTGCGCATGATCGACTACGTGAACAAGCGCATCAGGGAACGATGGCAGGAACGCCGCGTGTCGGCCGAGAGCGCCATAGCCTCGGGCGCCCTCCTGGAGACCAAGGTCCTGACGCTCGGGTTCGCCCGCCGGTTCACCAGCTACAAAAGGCCCGACCTCCTGCTCCACGACGTCGAGCGGTTGAAGCGTCTGCTTCTGAACTCCTGGCACCCTGTACAGATAATCTTCGCGGGCAAGGCACATCCCGCGGACCTGGAAGGCAAGCGCCTCATCCAGAAGATCTACAGGCTCGCCCAGGACTACCGGACGGCCGGTCGTATCGCTTTCGTGGAGGATTTCGAACAGTCCCTCAGCGGCTATCTGGTCAGGGGCGTGGACATCTGGCTGAACAACCCGCTCCCGCCCCTGGAGGCCAGCGGCACGAGCGGCATGAAGGCCGCCGTGAACGGGACCCTTAACCTCTCGATCCTGGACGGCTGGTGGGTCGAGGGCTTCAACGAGAGGAACGGCTGGGCCTTCGGCCGGGACGACGTCCAGGGCGACCGTACGCCGGCCGACGCAGAAGCCCTCTACCGGATCCTCGAAGAGCGGGTCGTGCCGCTCTACTACAGACTCTCGACCGACGGCCTGCCCACCGGATTCGTGCACATGATGAAGGAATCCATCAAGAGTGTAGCTCCCCGCTTCAGCACCCGGCGCATGGTTAAGGAGTACGTCCACCGGTTTTACCTCAACGCCGTGGACAAGGCGCCTTGAGCCGGACCACGCGGAAGCGATGGCCACCCCCCATCCGGGAACGTATGCCTCGAGAGGGGGCGTGACGGGAACGTGGCTCGCCCCCGGAAACCTGTCAGACAGGACCGTTATTTCGCAGGGAGGGGTTGGAGCCGCGACGCAGGATGTTGTAGGCGAGGTGTCGGGAGCGGTGCGAGGGTTGGTGCCACACTCGGCGGGCGATGGAGCCCGTTCGATAGAAGGCCTTTCGCGCCCAGACGAAGCCTTCCCAGAGGCGCTCCGGTGGCATGCCGGCGGGCCGGATCACGACCTGATCCTGCGTATACCGGTCCCAGTCCCTCGTGAGGATCCTTCCTTCGGCGGCCAGCCTCTCGTGAAGCCGCGTCCCGGGATACGGGGTCAGGAGCTGAAAGGTCCCGGTGCACAGGTGCACCTTTTCGGCCCAGGCGACCGTTCGCTCGAAGACGTCCGGTGTGTCGCCGTCCAGACCGAAAATGAAGGAGCCTTCGAGCGCTATGCCGCACTCTTGGATGCGGCGGACCGCCTCCTCTGGATCGCCCGCGGCCTCGAGCTTCCGGAAGGTGTCCGCTCTCCCGTCGCCGATCGTCTCGAGTCCAACGAGCAGCCCCATACAGCCGCTCTTCCGTGCGAGATCGAGCAACCCGGGGTCCCTGGCGATGCTGAGCGAGGCCTGGCCGACCCACCGCTTGCCCATGGAGGCCATGCCCGACAGCAATTCCGTACAGTAGGCCGGATTGGCGTTGATGTTATCGTCCAGAAAGAGCACGAACCTCCCTGGAAGGGCTTCCAGCTGCGCGAGCACGTCCCGTACGGGTCTGTGGCGGAAGCGCCGGCCGAAGACCGGGACGACCGAGCAGAAATCGCAATCCCACGGGCATCCCCGCGCGGTCTGGACGAGATTCCGCGACAGGTATCGCACGCCTCGCGACACGGCCGTCCGCGGCGGAGGCACGCCGTCCAGAGGTGTGAACTCGCCGCTCTGGTACAGAGGCTTGAGAGAGCGCCGCTCGAAATCAGAGAGAAGATCGCGAAGTACGGGTTCCGCCTCTCCGACCACCACGCTGTCCGCGTGTGCTGAAGCCTCTGCCGGAAGCGTGGAGGGATGGATACCGCCCAGCACCGTGGGTCTCCCCTCCGACCTGGCCTCGTCCGCCAGTTCGTAGGCCCGGTTGGCCTGGGCCGTCATGGCGGTCAACCCCACAAGGTCGGCCTCGAAACCTCCCTTGTAGACGCCCTGAACGTTTTCGTCCCAGAACGTGATGTCCCAGCATTCAGGAACGGAAGCCGCCAACTGGAACAGGCTCACCGGCGGCAGTTGAAAGTACCGGATCCAGTTGGACGCGCTCTTCCAGGGGTTGATCAGCAGCAGGCTCGGCATGGGCACTCCGCACCTTCAGCGGTCCGTCCGGCGCCGGGCCTATCCCGAACGACGTACCGGATTGGACGTTGGACACATCCTACCGAACCAGCGGAAAACGGGCCAGTCCCTGCGGCTGGCGGGCCCGGGGAGGCCGGGCACCCCTTGCTCTCAAGAGACGGTGGCGGGGGGCCGTCTGCCCCCCGCCCGAGCAGTGCTTACGGCAGGTCAGTACGACCATATCTTGGTGACCTGCCCTCCGTCCGGGTTGACGAAGCGGAACGTGGTCTGGATGCCCTTCGGCACTGCCTCTTTTAGACTATGGCCGCCCGTGAGCTTTATGCTGGAATCGCTCTTCCAGGTGGCGTCCGACCACTGAGCGCCGTTTATGTACACCTTGATGCCGTTTTGAAGGTTGCTTCCGCCGATCATGATGCGGAAGGGTCCACCCTCCTTCGATATAGAGGTAATGACGGGCGGTGGTACGTTTGAAATGGTGATGGTACCCGTCTTGCTGCAGGACAGGTTCCCCGCCTTCACCGTCAGCGTCCAGTCGTAGGTCCCGGCTGCGGCGTAGACGTGGCTGGGCGATTTCGTCGTGGCCGTGGTCCCGTCTCCGAAATCCCAGAGATAGCATGGCGTGACGTCGCTGGCAAAGGCTACGTCACTGCCCGCGTTCCCCGTTGAAGGGACATTCGCCGAACACCCCAGGCTGCAGCCGCCGTTCGAGGATACGACGACCGTCCCGTTTCTCGTGACGACGGATTGTCCAAGCGTCGCCGTCATAATCCAGTTGTACGTCCCCGCGGCGGTGTAGGTATGGGTGGGGTTCTGGCTGGAAGAGGATGCGCCGTCCCCGAAACTCCAGGAGTACGAGGGACTCCCGGCGCATCCCGACGCCTCCGCGCTGGCCGCAAAGGACACGGCGAGCGGTGCGTCGCCGGTCGACGGACCCGAGACGGCCGCAGCGGTCAGCGAACACCCCGTACCGACCACGACCGTCCCCGACTTCGTGCATGTCGCGGCCCCTGCCGACACCGTCAACGTCCAATTGTACTGGCCGGGAGCGACATAGGTGTGAGAGGCCACCTGGTTCGTCGAGCTTGCTCCATCACCGAAATCCCAGCTGTACGTGGGGTTTCCTGCACAGCCCGACGGGGTCGCGGTCGCAGAAAAGGTCACGCCGAGCGGAGCGACACCCGAAGACGGCGTGACGTTTGCCGTACACGTCACGGAGCATCCCCCGCTCACCGTTACGGTGCCCGACTTGTTGCAGGTTGCATTGTCGGCAGAGACGGTCAGCGTCCAGTTGTAGGTACCGAGTGACGTGTAGGTATGCGAGGGATTCTGAATGCTGGATGTGGTCCCGTCGCCGAAATCCCACGAGTACGTTGGGTTGCCGGCACAGTTGGAGGCCGTGGCCGTGGCCGTGAACGTGATGTCCAGAGGGGCGGCGCCCGAACTGGCAGACGCTGTAGCGGTGCAGTTCACCGTACACGGTGCGGCCCAATTCCCGGCCAGGGCGCTGACGTCCACCGAACCGAGGCCCGTGGCCTGGTCGTATCCAGTGCCGCAGTTGAAACCCGTGACACCGGGCACGCTGTTATTGCCCGAAGTCACGTCGTGGAACACGACGGGGCCGCTGCCGCCGTACTGCGCCGCGCCGAGCTGGTAAAAGCGGGGGTTGGGATTGCCCTGCCACTGCCCCGTCTGCTGTAC
>JBJKRE010000226.1:0-7898 GCA_046704825.1 Acidobacteriota bacterium | reverse complement strand
GTCCTGTACGGCTTCAAGGGCCGCCGCCACGCCCGGCAGGAGACGCCCGTCCAGCGCGAGCGTTCCGTTGAGGTCCAGCACGAGGTGGCGGACCCTCAGGGGCGGTGAGCCCGGAATGCCGAAAATGCAGCCTTCGCGCGTCGCGTCTTCCAATGCACGATCTCCCGTGATGGTGTAGTGTAGCCCAGGAATCGACGGTCGGCCAGGCGCCCGGGACCGGTCGGGCACGAGATGAAACCTGGCGCCGCGCTCTTGCGTTTAATCTGACGTAAGGACCGAGGAGGTCGTTCATGAAGCGAGTGATCTTAGCGTTGTTCATGGTGGCGGCACTGGCCGGGCTCTCGGCGTGCTCGACGGTAATGCTGTCCGCGTCGGCGAAAGAAACGGTCGAGAAGGACATCCCCCTTCCCCAGGGCGCGTCCTTTTCCGTAGAGAACGTAAACGGGCCGATCCGAGTCACGGTCGGGAAAGCGGGTGTGGTCCACCTGGTCGCGGTCAAAAAGGTCCGCGCGGTGGACGACGCCAAGGCCAAGGAGATGCTGCCCAAGCTGCAGATCGTCGTGACGAGTTCAGCGGACGAGGTCCGCGTCAAGACGACCTACCCGAAGCTGAAGAACCGCCTGTTCGGCGGTGGGTATTCCATGAGCGTGGCCTACACGCTCGAGGTGCCCAGGTCGACCCCCCTGGATCTCTCGTCTGTGAACGGGGATCTGGACATCGACGCCCCGGGGTCCGCGGTGGCCTGTGAGACCACGAACGGGGCCATCAAGGTGGCCTCGGCCGAGGTCCTGTCCGCCGCGACGGTTAACGGAAAGATCCGCTTCACGGCCGACCACGCCAGGGACATCTCCACGACCAACGGCGGAATCGACGGACACATCCTGTCGCTCAAGCCTTCCAGCGCGAAGCTCGACACGGTCAATGGCGGCATCACGCTCGCGCTGGCCGAAAAGGCCGCGTGCCGGGTTCAGGCCGAGAACGTCAACGGCTCGGTCTCCACGTCCCTTCAGGGGCTCACGCGATCCAAGCACTCACTGCGCGGCGACCTGAACGGGGGCGGCGCCACGCTGCAGATCGAGACCGTCAACGGATCGGTGAAGGTCACGGGCGGCTCCGGCAAGAACTGAAACTACCGGCACCACACATTCTGATGGACGGGGAGGGGCCGGGAGGCCCCTCCCTTTCGTCTGGCCCCCTTCCACACGCAATGGAAGAATCGGTGCGCCCCGCGGGTTAGGAAGGGACGTACGCGGGACCGGGCCTGTCCGGAACGGCGTTCGAGGCCGCACCGGAGCCGGGTGTGCACGGGTTGGCAGAATCGTAAATTCATGATACAAAAAAAGTTTCGAAGGAGCATGGCGGCATGGATTCCATCCGCATAAAAGGAGCCCGGGAACACAACCTGAAGTACCTCGACGTGGTCCTGCCCAAGAACAGGCTCGTGGTGATCACGGGCCTCTCAGGATCCGGGAAGTCTTCCCTGGCGTTCGACACCCTCTACGCCGAAGGCCAGCGCCGGTACGTCGAGTCGCTCTCTGCCTACGCCCGACAGTTTCTGGACCTCATGGAAAAGCCCGACGTGGACGCCATTGAAGGGCTTTCGCCGGCCATCTCCATCGAACAGAAGTCCCAGTCTCACAACCCGAGGTCCACCGTGGGGACGGTGACGGAGATCTACGACTACCTGCGCGTGCTCTTCGCCCGGGTGGGCAAGCCGCACTGCCCCTCCTGCGGCAAGCCGATCGAGAGCCAGACGGTTCAGCAGATGGTGGACCAGGTCATGACGCTCCCGGAAGGAGAGCGCATCTACGTGATGGCGCCGGTGGTGAGGGGCCGCAAGGGCGAGTACCGCAAGCTCCTGTCAGACCTGCTCCGGGACGGGTTCGTCAGGGCGCGGGTCAACGGGAAGGTCGTGGACCTCCAGGAGAGCCTCCAGCTCGATCGCTACAAGGCTCACAACATCGACGTGGTGGTGGACAGGCTCGTGGTGAAGCCCGGCATACGGGGGCGGCTCACCGAGTCCGTCGAACTCTCGCTCCAGAAGGGCGAGGGGCTCATGGTCGTCCACAGGCTGTCCGACGAATCGGACCAGCTCTTTTCCGAGCGGCTGTCGTGCCCCACCTGCGGAACCGCCATCCCAGAGCTGGAGCCCCGCCTGTTCAGCTTCAACAGCCCGCACGGGGCGTGCGAGGCATGCTCCGGCCTGGGGGTCAAGATGGAGCTGGACCCGGCCAAGATCGTGCCCAATCCGGGCCTGTCGATTTCGCACGGCGCCATCGCCCCCTGGCCCGTGGAGGGGGGCTTCTGGTACCGGGAGATGCTCCAGGGCCTAGCGCGGGACATGGGCTTTTCGCTCTCCACGCCCTTCGGCAAGCTGCCGACCGAGGCCCGCCAGGTCATCCTGTTCGGCAGCAACGGCCGGAAGATCGCCTACGACGTCAAGCGCCAGCGCAGCCGGTACCAGTTCGAACACGCCTTCGAGGGCGTCATCCCCAGCCTCATGCGGCGGTACAAGGAGACCAAGTCCGACGCGTCCAGGGCCGAGATCGAAGCCTACATGTCCACCACCGTCTGTCCCGAGTGCGCCGGGCAGCGGCTCAAGCCGGAGGCCCTGTCCGTGAGGATCGGCGGGGACAACATCGCCACCTTCACGGAGCGCTCCGTTCGGGAGGCCCAGCGCGTACTGGACGCCTTCGACCTGTCGCCGAGGGACCGGGAGATCGCGCGGATGGTGCTCAAGGAGATTCGCAACCGGCTGGCGTTTCTGGAAAACGTTGGACTGGGCTACCTGACCCTGTCCCGGAGCGCCACGACGCTGTCGGGCGGCGAGAGCCAGCGCATCCGGCTCGCCACGCAGGTGGGGAGCCAGCTCACGGGTGTCCTCTACGTCCTGGACGAGCCGTCCATCGGCCTCCACCAGCGCGACAACCGCCGCCTGCTCAACACCCTGATGGCCATGCGCGACCTGGGCAACACCGTCGTGGTGGTGGAGCACGACGAGGAGACCATGCGGACGGCGGACCACGTCGTCGACCTGGGCCCCGGGGCCGGCGCGCAGGGCGGCGAGGTCGTGGCCCAGGGCACGGTGGATGACCTCTGCCGCGCGTCGAGGTCCGTCACGGGCGCCTACCTCTCGGGGCGGCGCTCCATCCCCGTACCGGGGGCCCGGAAGCCCTTCAGCCGGTCCATCCGGATAAGGGGGGCCGCGGAGAACAACCTGAAGGGCATTGACGTCTCCGTACCCATGGGCGTGATGACCGTCGTGGCGGGCGTGTCGGGATCAGGCAAGTCCACGCTGGTACACGAGATCCTTTACAAGGGGCTCATGCGCAAGATCTACCACAGCATGGAGCGCCCCGGCCGGCACGCGGACATCGAGGGGTGGGAGCGGCTCGACAAGGTGATCGAGATCGACCAGGCGCCCATCGGGCGGACCCCGCGGTCCAACCCGGCCACCTACACGGGCGTGTTCACCTACATCCGGGAGCTCTTCTCGAGCGTCCCAGAATCGAGGGCCCGCGGCTACAAGCCCGGCCGGTTCTCTTTCAACGTGAAGGGCGGCCGGTGCGAGGCCTGCCAGGGCGACGGCGTGCTCCAGATCACCATGCACTTCCTGCCGGACGTCTACGTGACGTGCGACACGTGCAAGGGCAAGCGCTACAACCGTGAGACCCTGGAGGTCCGGTACAAGGGAAAGACCATCGCGGACGTGCTGGACATGACCGTGAGCGAGGCCCTGGAGTTCTTCGAAAAGGTCCCGCTGGTGCAGAGGAAGCTGCAGACGCTCCAGGACGTCGGTCTCGGCTACATCCGGCTGGGCCAGCGCGCCACCACGCTCTCGGGTGGGGAGGCGCAGCGGATCAAGCTCGCGAGGGAGCTGTCGCGCAGGGCCACGGGCAACACGCTCTACGTGCTGGACGAGCCCACCACGGGTCTCCACTTCGAGGATGTGAGATACTTACTGGACGTCCTGCAGCGGCTCGTGGACGCGGGGAACACCATCGTCGTCATCGAGCACAACCTGGACGTCATCAAGTGCGCCGACTTCGTGCTCGAACTGGGGCCCGAAGGCGGCGATGAGGGCGGACAGCTGATCGCCGCCGGCACGCCTGAGCAGGTGGCGCAGGAACCCGATTCGCCCACGGGCTATTACCTGAAGAAGATATTTGGGGGATCTCATGCAGCACTGGCCAGAGCCGTACCGGATAAAAATGGTCGAACCGATCCGCCTTCCCGACCGGGAAGAGCGGGAGGCGCACCTCAAGAGAGCCGGATACAACCTGTTCAAAGTGCCGGCGGAGGCGGTCTTCGTGGACCTCCTGACGGACTCCGGTACGGGGGCCATGAGCGACCGGCAGTGGGCTTCGCTCATGCGGGGCGACGAGTCCTACGCGCAGGCCCGCTCCTGGTTCCGCTTCTACGACGCCGTCAAGGGCATAACGGGCATGGAACACGTTCTGCCCACCCACCAGGGCAGGGCGGCGGAGAACCTCCTCTTCTCGGAAATCTCCCGGCCGGGACTGGTGATCCCCAGCAACAACCACTTCGACACCACCCGCGCCAACATCGAGTTCTTCGGTGCCGAAGCCCGGGACCTGGTCGTTCCCGAGGGGCGGGACATCCACGCCATCCACCCCTTCAAGGGAAACATGGACCTCGAAAGGCTGGAGTCCGTCCTCAAGGAACTGGGGCGTGAGAAGGTCCCGCTCTGCATGCTGACCATCACGAACAACACGGGCGGCGGCCAGCCGGTCTCGCTCGAGAACATCCGGGGCGTGTCGGCGGTCTGCCGGCGCCACGGTGTGCCCTTCTTCCTGGACTGCTGCCGGTTCGCCGAGAACGCCTACTTCATCAAGACGCGCGAAGAGGCCTGCAGGGACATGAGCATCCCCGAGATCGTGAGGGCCATGTTCGAGTGCGCGGACGGGGCCACCATGAGCGCAAAGAAGGACGGCCTGGGCAACATCGGCGGCTTCGTGGCCCTCAGGGACGGCACCCTGGCGGGCCGCCTGAAGAACATGCTCATCCTGAAGGAGGGCTTCCCCACCTACGGCGGACTGACGGGGCGCGACCTGGAGGCTCTGGCCACCGGGTTCGAGGAGGTCCAGGACGAGGCCTACCTCAAGGCCAGGATCGGCCAGACCCAGCGGCTGGGCGAGGCTTTGAAGTCCCGCGGCGTGCCTATCCTGGAGCCCGTGGGCGGCCACGCCGTCTACCTGGACGCCCGCGCCATCCTGCCGCACATCCCCGCCGAGCAGTTCCCGGCCCAGAGCCTGACCGTGGCCCTCTACCAGGAGGGCGGCGTGCGGGGCGTGGAGATCGGGTCCCTGATGTTCGGAAAGACCGGCGAGGACGGAAGCTTCCAGGCGGCGTCCATGGAGCTGGTGCGCCTGGCCATACCGAGGCGGGTCTACACGGACAACCACCTGGGGTACGTGGCCGAAGTGGCCGGGGCCATCGCTGGCAACGCGTCCGCCTGCAGGGGCTACCGCATCGTGGAGGAGGCACCCTTCCTGCGCCACTTCACGGCGACCCTGGAGCCGCTGGGCTGACCGGCGCGCACTTGTGGTGGGCGGGCGCTTTTGGGTAATGTGGTTCCAGATGGAGCTAGAGGGCGCATGATTACCGGGTTCAACCAGGATGTCACGTACAAGGGTACCGTCTACCACGTCCAGACCGAGGACCGTGGGAAGAACCACCCGATGATCGAGACGCTCATCTACGTCGGCGGGGAAATCCTGGCCTCCAAGCGGACGTCCTACCAGGACCTCATGAACGGCGGGTACGACGAGGCGAAGGTCGCGGCGCTTCTGGAACAGCAGCACAAGCGCATCGTGGTGGACATACGCCTGGGCAAGTTCTCCAAGGAGAAAGAACCCCCCTTCGGCGAGGGCATCATAACCTCCAAGAGCCTGGACGAGGTCATCCTCGAGTACCTGACGAGCGAAAGCGAAGGGGAAAAGCTGGCGGTGGAGATCCTGGACCAGTCCCCCTTCGTTTTCGGCGAGAGGGGGTGGTACCGGGTGCGGGCCACGAGCGACATCACCCGGACGCCGGTCGAAGGTGCCGAGGTCTCGGTCCAGATGGCCAGTTCGGACGGGGAGCAGGCGGAGCTCTTCAAGGGAAAGACGGATGTTTCGGGCCTGTGCTCGGCGGCGTTCCAACTTCCCGCGGGCGAAGGCAGCGCGGCCGTCCTGCTCACGGTGAACCACCCGAAGGGGGAGTTCCACGTCAAGGCCCTGGTCACCCGGAGGACCCCCGCATGAACGTCAGGATCAACGGTGAGGAACGGGACGTGCCCCAGGGTGCGACGATCGCCGCCCTGCTGGCCTCGTTCGGCCTTGCCGTGGAGCGCGTGGCCGTCGAGCGAAACGGCCGGATAGTGCCGAAGGCCGAGTACGAGGGTACGCCGCTGGCCGAGGGTGACCGCCTGGAGATCGTGCAGTTCGTCGGCGGAGGGTGAGGCCGCGGTCTGATCATCCCGCGCCATTCTGCGGTGGCACCGGCCAAGAGGGGGAGGTGTGAGTTTTTCCCAGGACGTCGCCCTGTCCATCACAATTCTCGTGGGGCTTATTTTTCTGGGGATGGGGCTTCGGGAAGCCGGTGTTCTCAGGGACGAACACGGAGGCGTTCTCGCCGGCCTCATTACCCACGTGACCTTGCCGGCGCTGATTTTCACCGCACTCTCCAGCCACCGGTTCACGCCCGATCAACTTCTACTGGCCATGGGGATGATCTCGGCGGAACTCACCTGTGCGCTCCTGGCCTGGGGTGTGAGCGTCGCTCTCAGGCTGTCCAGGCCCCAGAAGGGCGCGCTGATCCTCGCCTCCACGTTCGGAAGCTCAGCCTTCCTGGGCTATGCCGTCGTGAAATCGGTCTATGAAGGAAACGTGAAAGCGCTGGCCGACGCTGCCATTGTGAGCGAGCTCGGGGTCGGGCTTGTTCTGTTCACGGTCGGTGTCTTCATCGCCATCAACTTCGGATCCGAGGCCTCGAGGCCGGGACAGAGGCGGAGGGAGATCGCGAAGTTCTTCTACTCGCCCATATTCATCTCGCTCTGCCTCGGCGTCGCCGTATCCATGATGTCCCTTCCGCAGGGCTTCTGGCTGGTCCAGGCGTGCTACCGTGCCCTGGCCATCCTGGCAGGAGCCAACACCTTTCTGGTCACCATGACCATCGGTGTCATGATCCACTTCAGGGATTTTCGCAAGGTGCTCCCCATAGTCTTTCTGGCCTGCCTGCTCAAGCTCGTGGCCCAGCCCGTTCTGGTATCGTGGTTTTCGGATCTCCTTTCCTTTCAGAGCCTCTGGCGCAACATACTGACCATGGAGGCTTCGATGCCGACGGCCGCCATGACGGCGGTGTTCGCCCGCCGCTACGGATGCGACGCGGAATTGACGTCGATCCTGGTGTTCGCGACCTTCATCTCCTCTATTTTCACCATGATCATGATCATTCTGCTTCTGTCCTGACGTGTCGCGGGCACGCCCGGGGCGCAAATTCCTCCCGGGCCCCCGAGCAGGCGGCGGAGTGTGCCGTATGTGAGGATGGAAGAAAAGGCTGGTGGGCGGTACCGGGTTTGAACCAGTGACATCCTGCTTGTAAGGCAATGACTAGTTAAAAATAGGATGTCTAATTAATGGAGGTAGTTGGCTGAAAGTACAAGAGAAAAGCCTTACCTTGGCCCCTTTCAATAGTGGAAAATCTTGGAGATAAGGCGTTTTATTCAACCTCACAACTAACACTTTTCTAACACTCCGATTACCCCTCCGCTGCCCCCCATTTTGGGGGGCACTTTTTTTGTCGAGATCGAAACAGATTGAGAAACCATGGGATCAGCCACTGGTTGTCGTAATTGTATGTTTATAAATATGATATAATAGAAGAGACAGGACCAT
>JBJKRE010000225.1:0-12045 GCA_046704825.1 Acidobacteriota bacterium | reverse complement strand
GTCGTACAGCGGCCTGATGACCGGCTGCTGGAGGCTCAGGAGGTCGTTAGCGGCCTCGTAGTCTCCCCAGCTCTCCATCCAGTGGTTCACGGGCAGAACCAGACCGCAGGCCACGGCGGTCTCGTCTTCCTCCAAGCCCAGCCGAACGGTCAGGGGGACCTTGGCCATGGCCTTTTGGAACGGCTCGGGATCGGGCAGCGCGTAGAGCGGGTTGACGTCCCAGAAGACCGCGACGCCGAACGCACCGGAGTCCATTTCTCCGGCCAGCTTCGCCACGTCCTGTGTGGCGGTCAGGGGGACGGCGTCGGGCGACCGGGCCGTGTCGACGGTCACCCCTTCCGCCCCCAGCATCAGGTTGATCAGTTCGGCGGCGGTATGGGCTTCGGGGGGCAGGGAGGGACCCGCCATGACGAGGGACTTTCCGCCTGACTTCGCCAGGTCCGCGACCATGGCGCGCAGAACTTCGCGGTCGAGCTTCTCCTTCTGCGCGATCGCTTCGAGGTCGAAGGGCGCCAGCGCCGCCGACGCGAAGCCCGCCGGCAGCGCCGCTCCATGCTTTTCGTTCAGAGCCCGCGCCACGGCGAAGAGCAGGGCCGCCGCCCCGGAGGGCCGCAGCCGGAGCCGCTGGTCGGCCTTGGAGCCGGTCAGGCTCATGGCCCCCTCCAGCACGTACAGGCGGCTGATGGGCTCGTCGGGGCTCTTGAGCTTCCGCCTTTCGGCGTAGCCGGCGATGGAGGTCACGTGGCCTTCCATCGCGCCCAGAAAGTCGGCCTCCACGGCCACCACGACGTCGGCGGCCTCCAGGTGATAGGACGGCGTCAGGGCCTCCCCGTAGAGGTCCGCGGCCGACTTGCGCCCCGAGAGCGAGAGCCCCGGCTCCCACTGCACGTGCCGCAGAGCCGGCACCACGGACTTGAGGTCTTCAATGACCTTCCTTCGCGTCGGCGAGATGACGGCCGGGGTCAGGAGCAGGACGCCTTTTCCACCGGAGGCCGCCTCCTTCAGGGCCGACACGATGCGCGCCTGCGCGGTCTTCCAGTCCGTGTCCTTTCCGGCGGCCTTCGGTCCGCGAAGCCGGTCGGGGCTGTAGAGCCCGATGATTTCGGCCTGGGTCCGCAGTGACGTCTTGCCCTTGAAGACGGGGTGCTCGTCGTTGCCGTCGATGTGGATGGGCCGACCCTCCCGCGTCTTGATGAGCACGCCGTAGGGCACCAGACCCTCCTGGTACGTGCTGGCGTAGTAGTTGGCCACGCCGGGTATCACGTCCGGGGGCTTCTTCGTGTAGGGCACGATAGTATCCGTGTCGGGCGATTTGCAGGCGACGGTCGCGGCGAGTGCAGCGGATGCGCCCATCAGGCCCAGAAACCGGCGCCGGGCCATTGGCTGGTTCGCCGGCGGGGGCTCGATGGGCGTGAGGGCCTCTGGGGCGAACTCGCCAGGGACCGCGGGCTTCTTCTGCGGGTCCCCGTCGTGCTCGGACTTCCCGGCGGGCCCGCCGAGGATGGTGAACCGGTTGTTCTTGAGATTGTCTTTAGCCATGGCGCTTCACCGAATGTTCGTGAGGTTCGACCCTGCGCGAGGTTCGTCTCGCGGACCATGCCCTGCGTCCTTCCTTCTCCGGCCTCGCCTTCCCGCGCCGGGCGAGGCCCAGGCGGCTGCGGAAGGGCGCACCCGCCAGCAGGAAGCCCAGGAGGGCCGCCATGCTGAATACGACTTGACGACGACTCGTCGACTTCATTCGCCGCTCCTATGGGTTGGTTTCATCGATGACAGGCGTAGCAATTGGTCGGTCCCCTCTTGACGGGCGAGCCCGGTGGCAGGTAACGCCTCGGGTCGCGGTGGCACTCGAGGCAGTGCCCCATCCGCATGTTCATCACCCGTACCACGCGATCCATCTCCTGGACCGGCCCGTGGCAGGTCTGGCACCTGATGCCCGCGTTGACGTGCGCCCTGTGGTCGAAGTAGACGTGGTCCGGCAGGTCGTAGATGCGCTTCCACTCGAGTGGTTTCCCGGACTTGTAGATGGCCGCGATCTCTTTGATGTAGGGATTGTCGGTCTTCGTGAAGCGGTGGCAGTTCATGCAGGTCTGTACGGCCGGAACCGTGGCGTGCCGGGATCGCGTCGCGTTCGTGTGGCAGTAAAGGCACGGTATGTGGTTCACGCCCGCGTGCAGCCGGTGTGAAAACGGGATGGGCTGTTCGGGCGAGTAGCCCTGGACGAACCTGGCCGGTTCAGAGACCCATCCCACGGCTATCATGGTGACCAGAACGGCCAAGGCCCCAATGGGAATGGTAAAGCGGGACAATCGGTCTAATGGATGCATTTGTCCTCCGCGCGATACATCGCTGTCTGCCACCTGTCGGTCATTTTCGTACGATCACATGCGGGCGTGAAATCGGCATGCCTCTAACCGCTTCGGGTACCAGGTCTTCCGTCTGCCGGATCAGCGCATGGAAATACAGGACAGCCCCCGTTTCCGCGTGCCTTTGTCCCCTGCTGATGTGAGAATCCGAAAGGTGATCGCTCATACTCTGAATGCAGTATTTTTTACCATAATTTTAGTGGCTTAGCAAAATGACCCCCGGGGGAGCATCCCTCTCACACACCCCTGAGATCACTTTCGGAACACATTCGTATTTCGACAAATTCCCACGCCCGTCCCCCAGCGGGGCAGGCAGGACGAGCGTGCCGGAGGCCGGATGCCTTCCTCAACACCGGCGATGGCTGACTCTCCATGTGCTCCCCGCAGGCCGGGCCTTGCCTCGACGGCCGTCTCCGGCTACCATAGAGACCAGCACTTGAACGGAGGCTTCCATGAAAACGTGGGCGAAGGTGGGAATCGGGTGTCTGGTAGTACTGGTACTGGCTTGCATCATCAGCGCCGCGGTCTTCTTTTTCGCGGGCGGCTGGCTGAAGAACAAGATCAGGAGCGCCACGGGCGACATCACGCAGGTGGGCAAGAGCGCCGCTGTCATCAAGAAGCTCGACGCCGAGTACCCCTTCACGCCCCCGTCGAACGGACAGGTGAGCGAACAGAGGCTGCAGGCCTACATCGCCGTCTGCAACGAGGCAAAGCCCGCGGTCGATGAATACGGCTCATGGATGACGGCCCACGAGGGCCAGAAGGAAGGCCACTTCTCCGACGTCAAGCAAGCCATAGAGCTGACCGGCAAGGCCACCAAGGCCCTGGCGGACGGGCTCAAATCGCACAAGATGAGCCCGCGGGAGTTCACGTGGATCGAGCAGACCATGGACCAGGCTTCTCGCGAAGCGCCCTCCGCGTCCATGACCGAGGGCCAGCAGCAGGTCATCAAGGTCCTGCAGGCCCAGATGAACGACCCCAACACCAGCGAGCAGGACCGCCAGAAGCTGCAGGCACAGATCGACAAGCTGGAAGCCGGCTCCGGCGGACAGGCCGCCGCGAACGAGTCTCCCAACGCCGCGCTGTACCAGCGCTACGCCGAACAGCTCAAAGCCTGCCAGCTCGGACACTACGGCCAGATGCTCCTGACCGGCATGGCGGCACAGACCTTCGCGCGCTAGCGCGTCCCGGATTGTCGCAGGGAGGCAGAGATGGACAAGTTGCCCAAACCTTTCGAGGCGTTCAAGGAAGACCACCCCGAAGTGGCCGAGGCGTACGACCGTCTCGCCGCCGCCTGCCACGAGGGTGGCCCGCTGAGCGACCGCGAGCGCGTCCTGGTCAAGCTCGCCCTGTCGGTGGGCGCCGGAATGGAGGGCGCCGTGCACGCGCAGGTCCGGAAGGCCCTGGCCATGGGCATGTCACCTGAGGACATCCGCCACGTGGTCCTCCTGGCGACAACGACGCTCGGTTTCCCGTCAATGATGGCGGCCATGACCTGGATCGACGACCTGCTCGACTGACCGGCCGCCTTACAACCTCTCAAAAAAAAGGGCCGCGACTGCGGCCTTTTTTTTCAGGGGTAGAGTTGGTACAGCATCCTGGGGTACGGGATCGTTTCACGCACGTGCGGCAGGCCGCAGAGCCACGCCACCGTCCGCTCCAGCCCGATACCGAAGCCTCCGTGCCTGACCGTCCCGTACTTCCGGATGTCCAGGTACCACTGGAAGGCCTCCACGGGCAGGTTGTGTTCCTTGATGCGGCTCAGCAGCAGGTCGTGGTCGTGGATGCGCTCGCTCCCGCCGATGATCTCCCCGTAGCCTTCGGGCGCCAGGACGTCCACGCACATGGCCAGGCTGGGGTCCTCCGGGTCGGGCTCCATGTAGAAGGCCTTCACCGCCGAGGGGTACCGGTGGACCATGACCGGGCGGTCGTACTGCTGTGTAAGGATCGTCTCGTCGTCGCCGCCGAAGTCCTCACCGTACTTCAGGTCGCTGCCCAGCTTGCCCAGCTGTTCCACGGCCTCCGCGTAGCGCACGCGCGGGAAGGGCTTGCGGATGTTCTCCAGCTTGCTCAGGTCGCGCTCGAGGATCTTGAGCTCCTCCTTGCATCGGTCGAGCACGCGGCTCACCACGTAGACGAGGAAGTCCTCGGACAGGTCCATCACCTCTTCGAGGCCCGCGAAGGCCACCTCGGGCTCCAGCATCCAGAACTCCATGAGGTGCCGGCGGGTCTTGCTCTTCTCGGCGCGGAAGGTGGGGCCGAAGCAGTACACCTTGCCAAGGGCCATGCAGGCCGGCTCCAGGTAGAGCTGGCCGGACTGGCTGAGGTAGGCCTTCTCGCCGAAGTAGTCCGTCTCGAACAGGGTGGTGGTCCCCTCGCACGCCGCGGGCGTGAGGATCGGGCTGTCGATCAGCACGAAGCCGTTGTCGTAGAAGTAGTCGCGGAACGACTGCTCGATCTCCGAACGGACCCTCAGGATGGCAACCTGCCGCGAGGAGCGCAGCCACAGGTGGCGGTTCTCCATGAGGAACCCCGTGCCGTGCTCCTTTTTGCCGATGGGGTATTCTTCGGCCATGTGGTGCACGGTGAGGTTCCTGAGCGAGAGCTCCACGCCGCCCGGCGCTCTGTCGTCGAGACGCACCGTGCCCGTGACGGTGACCGAGGACTCGAGGCTCACCTTGTCCATGAGGTCGAAGGTTTCGGCGTCCACGTCCTTCACAAAGGCCACCGTCTGCAGGTAGCCCGTTCCGTCGCGCAGGATGAGAAAACGGACCTTGCCCGACGACCGCTTGTTGTAGACCCATCCTGAAAGGGCCACCTCCCGGCCTTCCAGGGCTTTCAGATCGTTGATTCTCGGCGATTTTTCCATGGCGAACGGCTTCCTCATGCAGTGTGGCTGTTTCGGGACCCCCGGCACCGCCGGGATCGGCGGGGACGCGCACCGTGCCCGCCCGCTGGCCGCGGCGTCGAAAAACCGCGGAATGGCGGATAGCCTAACCCCGAACACCCCCCGGGGTCAATTCAGTTTCTTCTGTTCGCGCCGGAACACGAAGTCGCACTGGCCGGCGTGGATGGCCGCTCCGGGCTTCAGCTCGCTCAGGGTGACCCTCTCCCCGTCGAGGAAGGTCCCGTTCGTGGACTCCAGGTCCACCAGATAGAAGGCCCCCTCCCTGGGGACGATCCTGAAGTGCTGGCCGGACAAGGTCTTGTCGGCGACCGAGATGGTGTTCACCTTGTCCCTGCCAACGGAGACAACCTGGTCGGTCGGAAGCTGGAACATGCGCTGGGGGTGCCCGCCCCGCTTGAGGACCAGCACGGGCACCTCGTCCAGGACGATCGTGTGCTCCAGGATTTCTTCCGAAGGCGGCCCCTTCTTCATGAGGGCCGGATCGATCTCGGGCAGGGCCTTTGCTTCCGTCCCCGCATCCGTTTTGTTCAGCGCGAGTTCCTCCGCCTTGCAGACCGGGCACTCCGGCTCCCAGGCGTTGAGCGGCCTGCCGCAGGTTTCGCACACGCGCTCTTCCGGGGCACGGGTCCGCCTCAGCAGGACGACGACGCCGACGGCCGCAACGAACACACCCAGGACCAGAAGGCCGAGCAGCGCCCACAGCCACGTCTTCGACGTCTCGGGTGCAGGAGCAGGCGGGGGCGGGCTCACGGGTCCGGGCGCCGCGGACGGCCTCGGTGCAGGCTTGGGCACGAAGCGCTTCAGGTACGTGACGGCCGAGGACCAGTCCGAAAGCAGGACCTTGGGGTCGGCCCCAGAGAGGCCGCCTGCATAGCTTCCGCCCGTGAGCGTGGCGATGCGCCTGAGTACCTTCGCATCGGCGGCGCCCAGTCCGGCGGCGACCACGGCCACGTGGTCCCGCACCGCCCGGTTGGCGGCGTCCTCGAGGGTGACGGCCGAGTTCTCGTCCTTGCCGTCCGTCACCAGGATGATCACGCCCGGCGCATTGTGGGCCGCGAGGTCCCGCACCGCCTTGAACAGGCAGTCGTAGAGCAGGGTGTAGTGGCCGCCCTGCGACAGGCTCTTGATTGCGGATTGGACGGCGGAGGCGTCGGTCGACGATTCCACCACGAGCGTCGGCCGATCGTTGAAAGCGTAGACCGTGACCGGCCCCTTCTGGACCAGGGAGGGCGCGAGGTGCTCAAGGAGCGACTTGGCCTGTTCGAACTGGCCCGGGGAGATCGACCGGCTCGTGTCCACCAGGATGGCGGTCGGGGCCGCACAGAGAGCCCACTGGATCGCCAGGAACGCAATACCGAGAATTAAGCACCGACGTCGCATGCCCGCCTCCTTCCTGTGTAACGGCATTATACGCGCAATCGCCGCCCGATGGCGAAGCCGGGGGAAGTGACTAGTGAACAGTGACCGAGTGACCTAGTGATCAAGTGATCAGGTGATTGAGTCGCGGGCAGGACCTCGAAGCCCCCCGCCAGACATCCTTAAGGTCTACAATCGGCCCGCGTTCTCTCCGCGTCTCCGAGTCTCCGCGGTTAACTTCAGTGTCTAGTGTCCAGTGTTTAGTGTCCAGATTCGGCGGGCAGCTGCTTCGAAGATCTTCCCCCTGCCGGTCTTTAGACCAAGATCCGTCTTTCTCTTTCTTTTCTCTGCGTCCTCGGCGTCTCTGCGGTAAGATTCTTTCCTTCGAAGGCCCGTCCCCAGCCGTTCGTTAAACCCCAAATCCGAACTCCCAACTCCCAAATCCCAAATGTCCCCCGCCTTTCCCACCGGGGGCCGATGTGCGAAAATGTTGATTTGCGAATAGATGAAAGGACTCAGAATCAGAGTAAAGGAGACCATCATGCTCAATCTCGAACCGAAAAAGCTGTGGGAGTACTTCAGCGGGCTTTCGGAGATTCCCCGGCCCTCCAAGCACGAGAAGGCGGCCGGAGACTTCGTCGTGTCCGTCGCCGAGGCCCACGGCCTCGAATGGAAGCGCGACGCAGTCGGCAACGTCCTGATCGTCGTCCCCGCCACCAAGGGGCACGAGAAGGCGCCCGTCACCGTTCTGCAGGGCCACCTGGACATGGTGTGCGAAAAGAACGCCGGCACGAAGCACGACTTCTTCAAAGACCCCATCAAGCTCCGCGTGGTGGGTGACGTGGTGAAGGCCACCGGCACCACGCTGGGCGCGGACAACGGCATCGGCGTCGCCATGAGCCTCGCCCTGCTCGACGAGCCCAAGGCCGTCCACGGCCCGCTCGAACTGCTGTTCACCATCGACGAGGAGACGGGCCTAAACGGCGCCAACGGCCTCAAGCCGAGCTTCCTCAAGGGCCGTCGCCTGCTGAACCTCGACACCGAGGAGGACGGCGAACTCTACGTCGGCTGCGCCGGCGGCATCGACACGCACATGGCCCTGCGCATCGCGCGCGAGGCCAAGAAGAGCAGGATTCCCGCCTTCAAACTCACCGTCGCCGGCCTGCGCGGGGGGCACTCGGGCAGCGACATCCACGAGGGCCGCGGCAACGCCAACCGCCTTCTGGACCGTGTCTTCCAGGCCATGGACGAGGCCGGCGTCGCCTACCAGCTCGTGTCCTTCGACGGCGGCAGCAAGCACAACGCCATCCCCCGCGAGGCCTTCGCCGTCCTGCACCTGGACGCTGACGCCGAAAAGACTGCCAAGAAGCTCGCCGCCAAGTGGCAGAAGACCTTCCGCGCCGAACTGAAGGGCCTGGACGACGGCGTCACCGTGAAGCTGGAGTCCGCCAAAGCCGGCATGGCGCCCATGAAGCCGACCAGCGCGAAGAAGCTCATCACGCTGCTCGGCGCCGTGCCGCACGGCCTCGTTTCCTACAGCCGCGAGATCCACGGCCTGGTCGAGACCTCCACCAACTTCGCCACGGTCGTCACCTCCGCCGGCAAGGTCACCATCGGCACGTCCCAGCGCTCCAGCGTGGACTCGCAGATCGCCTGGGTGGCCCAGTGGGTCGCCGACGTCGGCCGCCTCGCCGGTGCCGAGATCCACCAGAACGACGGCTATCCCGGGTGGAAGCCCGACCTCGACTCCAAGATTCTCAAGGCCGCCCAGAAGACCTACAAGCGCCTCTTCAAGGAAGAGCCGAAGCCCAAGGCCATCCACGCCGGCCTCGAGTGCGGCATCATCGGCGCCAAGTTCCCGGGCATGGACATGGTCTCCCTCGGCCCGGAGATCCTCAACGCCCACTCGCCCGACGAGGAGGTCAACATCAAGTCCGTCGCCAAGACCTACACCTACCTCCTCGAACTCCTCAAGGACATCGCGTAGGGAGTGAGGACAATCAAGAGAAGCAAGGTTGCGGGGGCCTAGGCCCCCGCTTTTTAATTCAGGGCCAAGGCCGAAAGGCTAAAGGCAAAAGGAATGCGGCGGACGGGAGGCCTTCGAGGCGGCCCGTAATTCAGTTTTGGGTTATGAGTGTTGAGTTTTGAATTGAGGTGCTTCTTCTTTTTTGGGCGCAAAGAATTTGGGATTTGGGATGTAAGGACGGCAAAGGACAGATCTTCGAAGGCAAGTCCGCTTCCTACTCACCTGATCCCCTACTCGTCCAATCACGGCGCCTCGAGCCAAGCCGGCGTTTCTCCTCTACTTAACTTCCTAACTCCTTCACCCCTTCACCGCGCCGAACGGCGCGATCACTCGATCACTATTCACTTGATCACTGTTCACTCGATCACCGCGCGCCATCGGCGCGCTACTGCCTCATCCACACCCAGTCGTGTTCGATCTTGGCGTAGAACTCCTTCTGCTGGCTTCCGAGGCGGGGCAACCAGTAGTTGTAGAAGGTCTGGAAATTGGGGTCGCTCATGAGCTTGAGGTAGGCCAGGAAGTCCTTGTAGGCGCCCTGGGGATCGCCCGCGCTCAGCTTGATCTGGGCCAGGTAGAACCACACGTCTTTCATGGAGTAGGGCTGTACGGCGAGCGTGTAGTCGCCCTTCTCGGCCATCTTCAGCGCGGCCTCGAAGAGGGGCTCGGCCTCCTGTTCCTTCCCCTGGTCGTAGAGGTACCGCGCCCTGAGGTAGTCGCAGACCTTGACGGAGTCTATGTTCTTCTGGTGCGCAAGCCAGTCGATCCAGGCCAGCCCCGGCTTGTACTGGTGGAGCAGGCGGTACATGGTGATCTCGCCGATGACGGCCTCGACGGGCGCCTCCTTCGTGCGGGCCCTCGCGGCGTCGAAGTACAGGAGGGCCTCGTGGTAGTCCTGTTGCTCCCAGTAGGACTGGGCGATGCGCATGGGCGGCTCGGGCGACGAAGGGTTGTAGCCCCAGGCCCTCAGCAGGTAGAAGCGCCGGGCTGCGGCCACGGACTCGATGTCCTTGGGAAGGGGGGGACAGCAGAAGTTGCCGCTCTTGAGAATTTTTATGGACGTGTCGTCGGTGACGCGGGTGGCGCAGTCGAGCTGTTTCTTGTACTTGGCTTCGTTCGATTTCCAAAAGCCGCAGCAGCCCGAAAGGACTATCAGGCCGGTCAGGGCGGCGGCGGTTGCGCAGGTTCTGGCTTTCACGGGCACCTCCATGGCGTTCATTCTAGGACCCGGCCCGAGCCTTCCGCAAGTTGACGCGGCGCGCGAGCCGCGCCGCCCGTTGTGGTATAGTTTGACGTCGCGGCGGACCCGGTCGCGACGCCGGCCGGTCCGGTTCACCCGAGAAAGGCGATGCGATGGAACACCACGACGTGATCATCATCGGCGGCGGCTTCGCCGGGGCCTCCACGGCCTGGTGGCTGAAGCGTTTCGGCACCGACCGCGTTCTCGTGCTCGAAAAGGAAGACGTCCCGGGGGCGCACGCCTCGGGCAAGAACGCCGGCATCGCAAGACAGGCCATCCGGGAGACGCCGGTGGCCATACTGGCCGCGAGGAGCGTCTCCTTCATCAAGGAGCCGCCCGGCGGATTTTCGGACGTCGACCTCCTCTCTCCCAACGGGGGCTTTCTCGTATCCTCCAGACCCGACGACCCGGAACTGGAACACCTCCGCACGACAGCGCTGGCGGCCGGCGTGTTCACCTACCCCATAAGCCGCAACGAGCTGCTTCAGAACGTCCCGATTCTCGAGTCCACGCCCTTCCAGTCGGCCCTCGCCTGCCCGAGCGACGGTTTCGTGGACATCCACGCCCTCCTCACGGCGTACCTCAGGGACGTGAGGATCGAGACGGGGGCGACGGTCACGGGCTTCGAAAAGAAAAGCCGGCGGATAACGGTCGTCCACACCGACAAGGCGGACTACGAGGCCGACCGTGTGGTCATCGCATCGGGGGCGTGGTCCGCCCTCCTGGGCGACATGGCAGGCGGCGTCCACCTTCCGCTGGTGCCGCGCCGCAGGCACCTGATGCACACGGGGCGGCTCGAATGGGTGAACCCCAGGGGCCCCTACGTATGGTCCGTGGACCCCGCGATCTACTTCAGGCCCGAGAGCGGCGGGCTGCTCCTGTCGCCCTGCGACGAGTCCGACAGCGAGCCCTGCACGCCCGCGTCCGACCCCGAGGCGCCGTCCTGGCTGGCGGACCGCCTCGAGAACAGCATCCCGAGGCTGGCCAACCTCCCGATCGCCAGGGTCTGGAGCGAGCTGCGCTGTTTCGTCCCCGACGGGTGCTTCGTCATCGGTCCCGATCCGGGCGTGCGCAACCTCATGTGGGTATGCAGTCTGGGCGGCCACGGGATGACCACCTCGGCGGCCGTGGGCGAGCTGGCGGCCCAGCTTTTGACGGGCAGTGACACCGCGGTGGACCCTGAACCCTTCCGGCCGGGCCGCTTCGGCTGAGGCCTCACACCGCGGGCGCCGTGCTCCCTTCGCCTATTTTTGATTGACGACGATCTTGCAGGTTGCGGCCCCGCGCCCCATGGCGCACGGCACTTTCGTGTACCATTCAGTTCCGGGAAGGGCCGTTTCCAACCACGCGCCCCACACGGTTTCGCAGGCGATGCACGGCGTGTCCGGCTTCAGCCCGGCCCTGGCCGCGCCCTCCTGCGGGAGGCACCGGCTCACGGCGATTTCCACGCCCTCCGGCGTGACGCTCCACTCGGCCCGCATCCCGTCGCGCAGGAAGATCCGGCCGTAGCGGTCCAGCAGCCGCACGGCCTGCTCCACCGACTCGGCGCGCTCGAGGCCGAGCGCCTTGAGGTATTCCCTGATCTCGATGCGCCCGAAGCTCGTCCGGACCCGTGCGTTGAGCGCGACGGCCTTTTCGAGCCCGCAGCTCTCGGCCACCTTGAGAAACCACTGGCCGTCCCAGGCCAGCATGAGCCGGCCCAGGAGGGCCGCCGCCCTGTCGGGGCTCAGGGCTTCCGGATCCTTTGCATCGACCATTCGGCTGTCTCCCATGAACGCCGCCGCACGGTCGGGGTGCGGCGGCCTCTGCGCGTCTATCGCGTGTGGAACGCCACGAGCTGCCCGCCCTCCACGAGGTCCGGTCTTCCCGCCGGGTAGTGCGCCTGGACGGACACGATCCACCACCCATCGCCGAGCAGGCCGGAGGCGTTCAGCACGCCGCTCGCGGCCCAGTCGCCCCGCACGGCCTTCCTGCCGATCGTCGAAGGGCGGATTTCCATCACGCGGTTCAGGTCGCCCGATTTGACCTTGTACTCCCACACGCTCGTGTCCCGCCCCGAAAGGGGGAAGTACGGCGCTTCGCAGATGATCATGCGGCCCTGCTTGTCCACGGAGAGCGCGCACGGGCTGATCACGCCCTCGCCACCGTGGAGGAC
>JBJKRE010000224.1:0-4371 GCA_046704825.1 Acidobacteriota bacterium | reverse complement strand
GAGGCAGGCCCGCATGCTTGGCCAGGAGGCGGGCGGCGGCCGACCCGGTGCCATGGGATGAGCGAGATGACAAAGCCGGGCGCCAGACCAGCCCGGTCCCTTCGGGCGCGGGCGGCCTCACCTCTTTTCCGGGCAAACTCTGACACGTCCCGCGACCGGATTCGGATTCGCCTGGGCACGAGGACGGTGCCGGAATTGGAATGGACGGCGGCCCCGCCGTGTATGATATTTTTATGGGGCTGGGCCCCGGGGGCGGTCGAGGACCGCTCGCCCCCCGAAAGGAACGAGGTTCGTTATGAGCGAAGCGAAGAGCACGAAACGGCCGAAGGCCGTTGTACTTTTGTCGGGCGGCCTGGACTCGACTCTGGCCGCGAAGATCCTCCAGGAACAGGGCACCGACCTGATCGGCGTGAGCTTCTCCACGGGTTTCTGCGTGTCCGACCACAAGCGGGCCACCGCCGACCCGGACGACGACCCCAGAAAGCTGCGCAACGAGGCCCTGCGGGCCGGCGCCGACCTCGGCGTACCGGTCAGGCTCGTGGACATCTCGAAGGAATACCTCGACGTGGTCTTCAACCCGAAGCACGGCTACGGCGCCCACATGAACCCCTGCATCGACTGCCGGGCGTTCATGCTCAAGAAGGCGAAAGCCATCATGGAGGAGGAGGGTGCCGATTTCGTGGCCACGGGCGAGGTGCTGGGCCAGCGGCCCATGAGCCAGCGGAAGGACCCCATGCGAATCGTGGAGAAGGACTCGGGCCTCAAGGGCAGGCTGGTGCGTCCCCTTTCCGCCCGGCTTCTCGAAGAGACCGAGCCCGAAAAGGAAGGTCTGCTGGATCGTTCGAAACTGCTCGCCATCCAGGGCCGCAGCCGGCGCACGCAGATGGACCTCATCGAGTCGAAGGGCATCACGGACTATCCCTCGCCAGCGGGCGGCTGCTGCTTCCTGACGGACGCGAACTACGCGCGCAAGTTCAAGGACAAAATGACCCACCGCGGCCGGGCGCGCATGGAGTGGGAGGACGTCACGCTCCTGAAGGTCGGCCGCCACTTCCGGCTTTCGCCCGCCCTCAAGCTCATCGTGGGCCGGCGCGAGGCCGAAAACGTGTTTCTGGAGCGGTTCGGGGAGAACAGGGTCCGATTCGAGTGCCCGGACGTGCCGGGGCCGGTGGCCGTCACGGACGAATCGCTCCCCTCCCTCGAAGAGGAGATACTCTGCGCGTCCATTGCGGCCCGTTACTCGGACGGGAAGAACCTCGAGGCCGTTCGTATAAGGGCCCTGGGCGGGGAGGCCCCGGACCGGGAGTATACTGTGGCTCCTCTCTGGGACGAGGCGGTCCTCGGCCCCATGAGGCTATAATGGTTGGAGCGGACTCGCGGATGCCGACGCATCCATCGGCACATCGGGGCGCCCGCTGGCCCGAGCGTGCGAAAAACGTGATCAGAAGTTATTAGGACGTTAATGCCCATGCACGGCATCAGTTTTACACCGCTGGGAATTCTCACGCTGGTACTGGAAATCCTCATCATCCTCTTTTCTCTGTCGGTTCACGAGAGCGCCCACGCCTGGATGGCGGACAAGCTGGGCGACTCCACGGGCCGCATGCTCGGACGCATCACCCTGAACCCCGTGCCGCACATCGATCCCATCGGGACGATCCTGGTGCCGGCGGTCATGGCCTTCTTCGGGGGCCCCATCTTCGGCTGGGCCAAGCCTGTGCCGGTCCTGAGCCGGAATTTCAAGCACATACGCCGCGACGAGGCCTTCGTCGCCGCCGCCGGTCCCGTGAGCAATCTCATCATCACGCTGGCGTCGACCTTCGTCCTTGGCGGGTTCCTGTTCTTCCTGCAGCCGGATCAGCTCTTCCACATGATCAACACCGAGTACACGGTCCCGTGGTGGATATTCCTCCTGGGCTACATCAATCTCATCCTGGCGGTGTTCAACTTCATCCCCATCCCCCCCCTGGACGGGTCGTGGATCTTATCCGCCCTCCTGCCCTACGGCGTCCACCAGTTCTACGAGAGCATACGGCGCTTCGGGCCGATCCTTTTGCTCATCATCTTCTTCACGCCCCTGCTCAACTTCATCCTGCTGCCGGTTCTGAGGGTGTCGCTATTCGTCTTCGTGGACTTCCCGCTCCACCTTCTCGCCATGCTGGTAGGCTGACGGAGGCCTTCCGCAGCGAACCCCACCCAGCGCCCTGGATATCGTTCGCCGTTACGCGTCGCGATCTCGCGCCATTCGGTGGTTCGGCGCCGTAGTATAATGAACTCGTTTGGGGGATCGATCATGAACGGCGGCGACCAGGCGCTACCGAGCGAGAAGGTCGAGGGGGTGCCCGTGGGAATGGTACTGCGAAGTATTCTTGTGCACGTGACCGTGTGGGTGCTGGTGGCCATTCTGGGGCCCATCGTAATCGTGCTCAGCCCTTTCACGGGCGGCAACGTGGTCTTCTGGGCGGGCCGGATATGGTCGGCGGTCATCCTTCGGGTGGCAGGCGTGAACCTGGAGATCCGCGGCGCCGAAAAGGTGGTCGAAGGACGGGGCCAGATGCTGGTGGGAAACCACGCGAGCAATTTCGACATCTACGTCATGATCCTGGCGCTCAGGCGTCACTACTACCGGTTCGTCGTCAAGAAGGAGCTGGCCAGGCTCCCCATTTTCGGCTGGGCCCTCTGGGCCTCCGGCTTCCCGTTCGTGGACCGCGGGAACAGCGCGAAGGCCCGGAGGACGATGGAGAAGCTTTCCACGCGCATCAAGAAGACCGGCCTGAGCATTCTGGCGTTTCCCGAGGGGACCCGAAACCGCACCGACATCCTCATGCCCTTCAAGAAGGGCGTCTTCGTCCTGGCCATAGAAAACGACATGCCCGTGGTCCCCTTCGCCATCGAGGGCGCCCAGCACGTCCAGCGACGGCACGGCTTCAGGGTCCGGCCGGGCACCATCCGGCTCACCTTCTTCGATCCGATCCCCACCGCGGACCTGACCTACGACGATCGCGACGCACTGGTGGCGAAGGCCAGGGACGTCATCAAGGCCAGCCTCGAATCGAACTCGTGAGGCAGGGAGGCTCTCTTTGATCTTATACCTGGACCCCTTCATGGGCATCGCCGGCGACATGACCGTATCCGCCCTCGTGGACGCCGGAGCCGACCCCGCCGCCGTGAACTCGGCCCTTGCGGGACTAGGCCTGGGCGAATTGAGCTTCACCTTCCGGAAGGTTCGCCGCCAGGGTGTGACCGCCCTTCACGGCGCGGTGTCGTTTCCCATTGACAACCCCCACCGCCACCTTTCGGACATCGTCTCGATCATCGAAATGGGGGGCCTGCCGGCCCGCGTGCGCGACGGCGCCGTCGCCGCGTACACCCGCTTGGCCGAAGCCGAGGCCGCCGTGCACGGCGTCGCCGTAGACGACATCCACTTCCACGAGGTGGGCGCCGCGGACGCCATCGCCGACATCGTCGGGGCCCACGCCGCCTGGCACGCCCTGGGATGCCCGCCCGTGGAATGCGGGCCCATGAACCTGGGGTCCGGCTTCACCACCATGGAGCACGGCACGTTCCCGGTGCCGCCCCCCGCCGTGGTCGAGCTCGTCAGGGACCGGCCGGTCTTCGCCTTCGGCCCTGCGACCGAGCGAACCACCCCCACCGGTGCGGCTCTAGCAGCGACCATGGCCCGGCGGTTCGGGCCCATGCCCGCGGGCGTACTCAGGGCATCGGGCTACGGGGCCGGGTCGAAGGACACCGAGGGCGCGCCCAACGTCCTCAGGGCCGTCCTGCTGTCCGAGGAACCCGCGGAAGGCCTCGTGAGCGTAAGCGAGGCACTCATCGACGACATGACCCCCGAACTGCTGGCCGGCGCGCTGGAAGCGCTTAGGGCCGGCGGTGCGCTGGACGTCTTCGTCACGCCCGTCCAGGGCAAGAAGCACCGGCCCGCGTGGACGGTCACGGTCCTGTCTCCCCCGTCGGAGGAAGCGCGGCTGGCCGACCTTCTCCTGGAACACACCACCACCACCGGTGTGCGCACATCCCGCTGGACGCGCCGGGAACTGCCCAGGGAAACAAAAACCGTCGACACCCCCCACGGCCCCCTGCGCGTCAAGGTCATCACGCTGCCGTCGGGCCGCACCCGCGCCCACGCCGAATGGGAGGACGTGAAGACCCTGAGCGGGAAGGCGGGCGTGCCGGCCCGCGAAATTGCGGAGAACCTCCACAAGTGGCTGCCCTGAGGTTCCAGCAGTCGGCCGACACCTTCACCGTCGAGGAGATCCCCCTGTTCGAACCCTCCGGCGAAGGCGGCCACCTCTACCTGACGACGCGGCGGCGGGACATGTCCACCCCCTTTCTGCTGCGCCACCTGCAGAGCGG
>JBJKRE010000223.1:0-14913 GCA_046704825.1 Acidobacteriota bacterium | reverse complement strand
GACCGTGGTTGGGGTAGCGCAGGTGGCAGAGCTCGTGGACCACGACGTAGTCCATGACGGCGGGAGGCGCCAGTATGAGGCGCCAGTTGAACGTCACGGTTCCGCGGCCCGTGCAGGCGCCCCAGCGCGTCTTCTGGTCCCGGATGGAGATGCGCCGGGGCTGGAGGCCGAGGAGTTGAGAAAAGGCCTCAACTCGCCTCAGGAATACCGCCTTTGCGCGTTCGCGGTAAGAACTGAGCAGCACCTCGGAGACGGCCGGCGCCTCAACACGCGGGACGGTCACCACCACCTCGTTGCGGCCCCACGACACGGACGGTTCGGTACAGGCGCAGTTTCTAACGCGCAGAGGGATCGGGCGCCCGCGGTAGTAGATGGTGGAACTCTCGCCGAGCGGGGCCGGAGCCTGGGCGCGCATTTCGTCCCGCTCGTCCAGGCGGGCGATGATCCAGTCCCGGTGCCTCCTGAGGATGTCGGCGGCGGAAGAGGCGTGGACCCTGGGCGGGAGGACCAGGACAAGACCCTCGCCGTCCTCGACTTTGACCCATACCCTTTTCGCGCGGGGGTTGCGGCGCACGGTGTACCCGACCCGGCGGCCGCAGAGGGAAATACTGCCTTTCGAAATCTCGCTCTTCATGGCCAGCCTTCCTGCGCGACGTGCCGCCTCCCTGTGCCTGGACCTCCGGGGCGTCAGCCGATGAACTATGTACCAACGAAACAGGTGGGTCTGTCAAGACCCCCAGCGAGAACAACGCGAGGGCCGAGGGGGTATTCTCGGGCAGTCCGGGTGCGCTGGGACGGGCAAAGAGAACGCCCTCCCGGCGACGGACCGGGAGGGCGGGTTTTATGCCGGAAGAGCGTCCCGGCGGCTCAATCCGATTCTCTCTCGCAACCCCAAAGGTAGGCCAGGTGGAGCCCCGTCTCGACGGCCTTGACCATCCAGTCCAGGCTCGCCCATTCCTTCGGGCCGTGGAAGTTTGTTCCGCCGGCGAAGATGTTGGGCGTGGGGAGCCCTTTGAAGCAGAGCGCGGAACCGTCCGTACCGCCCCGAATGTAGCTCCGGATAGGTTCGGCCCCGGTCCTCCGAATGGCTTCCTCGGCGAGCTTGAGTACTTGGGGGTACTCATCGAGCACGACTTTCATGTTTCGATAGGATTCCTGGATGAGAACTTCGACCTTTGTCCCGGGGAAAGCGGCCTCGGCTTCTTTCGCCACGGTGAGGAGGTCGTTCTCCCGGGCCCGGAGGTCCTCGACGGTGAAGCCGCGGACGATGAACTTGATCTCCGCAGCCCCCACTTCACCACCTATCACGTAAGGATGGAGGTAGGACTGGCGCTTTTCGGTGGTTTCGGGCAAATGGTCCGAGGGGAGGTGCGCGATGACGAAGGAGGCCACACGGAGCGCGTTGATCATCCGGTCCTTCGCCTGGCCCGGGTGAACGTCGAGACCCGTGATGGTGACCGTGGCGGAATCTCCGCAGAAGGTTTCGTCTTCTATCTCGCCCAGTTCGGAGCCGTCAAAGGTGTAGGCCGCCTTCGCGTTGAAGCGCTCCACGTTGAAAAAGCGCGTGCCGTTGCCCGTCTCCTCGTCGGGGGTGAAGCCCACGCGTACGTCGCCGTGGGGGACCTCCGGGTGCCGCACGAGCCAGTCCATGATGGTGACGATTTCGGCAACGCCGGCCTTGTCGTCGGCGCCGAGGAGGGTCGTGCCGTCGGACGTGATCAAGGTGTGCCCGACGCACTTGGCCAGCAGGGGGTTGTCGGAGGTCTCGATCCGGATGTCGGGGTTCCCGGGCAATTCGATGTCGCCGCCGCGATAGTCCTCGATGACCTGCGGCTTGACGTTTTCACCGTTCGTGCCGCAGTAGGTGTCCACGTGGCTGAGGTAACCCACCACGGGGGCCCTGACCCCGTCGGGGAGGTTGGAGGGAAGGGTCGCGAACAGGTAGCCCTTTTCGTCCAGCCCGACGTCCTGGAGGCCCATATCTTTGAGCTCCTTCTCGAGGACCCTCAAGAGGTCGAACTGGCAGGTGGTGGAAGGGAAGGTCTCGGACGTTTCGCTCGATCGCGTGTGGATGCGCGCGTACCTGAGAAAACGTTCCAGAAGTTCACGCCGTTCAGGCTCCCCCAGCTTCATTTCCGGCACGTCCCGTGACGGTGTTCCGTTCATGAGTTCCTCCTCCGTGTTTGACCGGCCGGCCTGGCGGCGGGCCCGGTGTGCGGTTCGAAAAAAGAAAGGGAGCCGGCACAGGGGCGACTCCCTTTCTCGTCGTCGAACTCTACCTGTCGGTGCCTGCGGGGCCGTCGATCACCGGTAGCTCTGCAGGACTTTCATGTAGTTGGCCCTCTCGAAGGCGGAGGGCTCCGGGCAGGATTTCTGGCTCAGGCTTCCGATCATCTGGCGAACCGACTCGTATTCGTGGTCTTCCATCCATGCGGTCATGCCCTTCAGAACCTCGCCGGCCCGACCGATACCGTGAATCAGCAGCGCGGAGGTCATCATGGCCACGTTCGCGCCTGCCATGAGCATCTTAAGGACGTCTTCTGTGCGGTGTATCCCGCTCGTCCCGGCAAGGTCCGCGCCGACCCTGCCATAGAGGATGGCGATCCAGCGCAGGGGCAGGCGCATCTCCTCCGGCGAGGACAGCACGAGATTGGGAACCACCTCCAGCTTCTCGAGGTCGATGTCGGGCTGGTAGAAGCGGTTGAACAGGACGAGGCCCTTCGCTCCGGCCTTGGCGAGGCGGTCCGCCATGTTCGCCATGTTGCTGAAGTAGGGGCTCAGCTTAACGGCCACCGGAATGTCCACCGCCGCGCAGACGGTCTTGACGTTGTCCACGTACATCTGCTCGACCTTTTCACCCGGCAGCGTGAGGTCCGTGGGAATGTAGTAGATGTTCAGCTCGAGGGCGTCCGCGCCGGCCTCCTGGATACGCTTGGCGTAATCCATCCAGCCGCCTGAAGAGACGCCGTTCAGGCTGGCGATGAGGGGGATCGAGACAGCCTCCTTGGCCTTGCGGATATGTTCGAGGTACTCTTCCGGCCCCCGGTCGAATGAGGAGGGTTCCGGGAAGTACGAGAGCGCTTCGGCGAAGCTCTCTGTGCCCTGGGTCAGGAAGTGGTCGAGGGACTGCTCGTCCCTGCGGATCTGCTCCTCGAAGAGGCTTTCCAGGACCACCGCCGCCAGGCCCGTCTCCTCCATGTTCTTGAGCGAATCCAGGTCGGTGCACAGCGGGCTGGCCGAGGCCACGAGCGGGTTCTTGAGATTAAGACCGAGATATTCTGAAGATAGATCCATCATTTACCCCTTGCAGAAAAGCGAAAAGAACGGGCCGCAAAGCGGCCGCCATACGACGCGCGCACGGCTCACTTGGCCTTGTCCGTCTCCTCGTTCCCGTAGGTCATGGCGGCGAGCTGCTCGTAAAGGTGCCAGCGCGTCCGGATCTCGTCGTCGCCGGATTCCATGAGGTGTTTGGCTCTCTCAGGATGGCTCTTGGTGAGCATCTTGAAGCGCGTCTCCTTCATGGCGTAGTCCGCGTACTTGATCTTAGGCGGCTTGGAGTCGAGTTTGAGCGGGTTCCTGCCCTCCTTCGCCAGATCGGGGTTGTAGCGGAAAAGAGGCCAGGCACCGCTGTCCACGGCGTCCTTCTGGTGCGCCATGCCCTCCGTCAGGTTGAAGCCGTGCGCGATGCAGTGGCTGTAGGCGATGATGAGGGAAGGCCCGTCGTATGCCTCGGCCTCGAGGATGGCCTTGACCGTCTGGTTGTCGCTCGCACCCATTGCCACGCGAGCCACGTATATGTTCGCGTA
Source organism: Acidobacteriota bacterium (assembly GCA_046704825.1). GTDB lineage: Bacteria > Acidobacteriota > UBA4820 > UBA4820 > DSQY01 > CAVRTJ01. Next base: position 11,107 of record JBJKRE010000223.1, on the reverse strand, counting down.
GGTCATGGCGATCATGCCGAGGTCTTTCTTCGGCAGGGGTTTGCCGCTGGCCGCGAACTTGGCGACGGCTCCGATGGGCGTGGCCTTTGAGCACTGACCGCCCGTGTTGGAGTAGACTTCGGTGTCGAGGACAAGCACGTTCACGTTGCGGCCCGAGGCCAGGACGTGGTCGAGCCCGCCGTAGCCGATGTCGTAGGCCCAGCCGTCGCCGCCCATGATCCAGACGCTCTTCTTGACGAGCATGTCGGCCAGGGACAGGAGGTTCTTGGACTCCTCGTCCGTCCTGCCCGAGAGTTTTGCCTTGAGCGCCTCCACGCGCTTGCGCTGGGCGGCGATACCGGCTTCGCCGGACTGGTCGGCGTCGAGAAGTTCGCGGGCCAGGTCGTCACCCACCTGAGAGGCGAGCCGGGTCAGCAGCTCCCGCGCGTATTCCGTGTGTTTGTCGATGGTGAGCCGGAAGCCGTACCCGAACTCGGCGTTGTCCTCGAAGAGCGAGTTGGACCAGGTCGGCCCGCGCCCGTCGGGATTCACCGCCCAGGGGGTGGTGGGCAGGTTGCCGCCGTAGATCGAGGAGCATCCCGTGGCGTTGGCGATGATGGCGCGGTCGCCGAAGAGCTGGCTCACCAGTTTGACGTAGGGCGTTTCGCCGCAGCCGGCGCAGGCGCCTGAGAACTCGAACAGCGGCTGGAGGAACTGCGAGCCCTTGACCGTCTCGATCTTGACGGCCGTCCGGTCCACCTCGGGCAGTGAGAGGAAGAAGTCGAAGTTCTCGCGTTCGGGCTCGCGCAGCGGCATCTGGTCGGCCATGTCGAGCGACTTGTGCTTCACGTTGCTCTTGTCCTTGGCGGGACAGATCCAGGCGCAGGCGGCACAGCCCGTGCAGTCCTCGGGCGCCACCTGGACCGTGTACTTCATGCCCTTGAACTCGAGACCCTTGTAGTCCATGGACTTGAAGGTGGCCGGTGCGTTTTTCAGATGGCTCTCGTCGTACACCTTGATGCGGATGGCGGCGTGGGGACAGACCAGGGCGCACTTGCCGCACTGGATGCAGATCTTCTCGTCCCAGACGGGGATTTCGAGCGCGATGTTGCGCTTTTCCCACTGGGCCGTCGCAGTCGGGAAGGTCCCGTCGACCGGCATGGAGGAGACGGGGAGGTCGTCGCCCTCGTTGGCGATGATCTTGCCGAGGGTGGTCCTGACGAATTCGGGCGCCCTGTCCGAGACGACGGGAGGCATCTCCAGCGTGCTCGTGGCGGAGTCGGGAACGGCCACCTGGTGAAGGTTGGCCAGAGTCCCGTCCACGGCGGCGAAGTTCTTCTGGACGATCTCGTCGCCCTTGGCGCCGTAGGTCTTCTTGATGGCCTTCTTGATGGCTGCGATCGCCTCGTCCTTGGGCAGGACACCGGAAATGGCGAAGAAGCAGGTCTGCATGATGGTGTTCACGCGGCTGCCCATGCCCGTTTCGCGGGCCACCTGGTAGCCGTCGATGACGTAGAACTTCGCCTTCTTGTCGATGATCTGCTGCTGGACCTTCCTGGGGAGCTTGTCCCAGACCTCGTCGGGTCCGTAGGGACTGTTGAGCAGGAACGTGCCGCCCGGGACCAGGTACTTGAGCATGTCGTATTTCTCGAGGAAGACGAAGGCGTGGCACGCCAGGAAGTTGGCCGACGTCACCAGGTAGGTGCTGCGGATAGGACGGGGCCCGAAGCGCAGGTGGGACACGGTGATGGAACCGGATTTCTTGGAATCGTAGACGAAGTAGCCCTGCGCGTAGTTCTCGGTTTCGCCGCCGATGATCTTGATGGAGTTCTTGTTGGCGCCCACCGTGCCGTCGGATCCGAGACCGTAGAAGAGGCAGCGGATTACGTCGTCGCCCTCGGTGGTGAAGGCGGGATCGTAGTCGATGCTGTTGCCGGTCACGTCGTCCCTGATGCCCACGGAGAAGTGGTTCTTCGGTTCGGCCTTGCCCAGTTCGTCGAAGACGCCCTTGACCATGGCCGGCGTGAATTCCTTCGACGAAAGGCCGTAGCGCCCGCCGACGATCTTCGGCATGGGGAAGGGGAGGCGACTGAAGGATGCGGCTTCGGCGCACGTGGAGAGAATATCCTGGTAGAGCGGCTCGCCTGCGGCGCCCGATTCCTTCGTGCGGTCGAGGACCGCCAGCGACTTGACCGTTTTAGGCAGCGCTCCGATGAAGGCTTCCGGGCTGAAGGGCCTGAACAGGCGTACGATGATCACGCCGACCTTCTCCCCCTGCTTGGTGAGGTAGTCGACCGCCTCCAGCGCCGTTTCGGCACCCGAACCCATGAGAACGATGATGTTTTCAGCGTCGGGTGCGCCGACGTAGTCGAACAGGTGATAGTGCCGTCCCACGATGCTTCCGAATTTGTCCATGGCCTTCTGGACGATGGCCGGGAAAGCCTCGTAGAAGGGATTGGCCGCTTCGCGGGCCTGAAAGAAAACGTCGGGGTTCTGGGCCGTTCCCCTGAGGACGGGATGGTCGGGCGACAATGCCCGGGCGCGGTGGGCGCGGACCATGTCGTTGTCGATCATGGACTTCATGTCGTCCACGGTGAGCTGTTCGATCTTCTGGACTTCGTGCGAACTGCGGAAGCCGTCGAAGAAGTGGACGATGGGGACACGACCCTCGAGGGTGGCCGCCTGGGCGATGAGCGCGAGGTCCATGATCTCCTGTATGGAGGACGAGGCCAGGAAACCGAACCCGGTCGAACGGGCCGCCATCACGTCGCTGTGGTCGCCGAAAATGGACAGGGCGTGGGTGGCCACGGTGCGCGCCGATACGTGAAAGACCGTCGAGGTAAGTTCCCCGGCGATTTTGAACATGTTGGGGATCATGAGAAGCAGTCCCTGAGACGCCGTAAAGGTCGTGGTGAGGGCCCCTGACTGCAGGGCACCGTGAACGGCGCCGGACGCCCCGCCTTCGCTCTGCAGCTCCACGACCTGGGGAACGGTCCCCCAGATGTTCGTCTTGCCTTCCGACGACCACTGGTCCGCCCACTCGCCCATGGGCGAGGACGGCGTGATGGGATAAATTGCACAGACCTCGTTCACTTTATGGGCTACGAAGGCTGCGGCTTCATTGCCGTCGAGGGTTATTTTAGGCCTTGGCATAGAAACTCTCCATGAAAAATGTCCGGGTGCCGCCGCGTCGTGCGACCTTTTCAGCTCATACGGTGAGGCCAACGCCGCACCTTAGGCTGTTCCTCTCCGCGGGCGGAGTCGGCTACGGTGAAGGTGCTCAGCACTATCAGGGTTCTCCAGCAGCGGGCTCTCCACGAGAGATCCGCAAGAAACTCCATTATAGGATGGTTTGACCCAAAGGCAAAGAAGGCATTAGAGCGAGCGGCGGGGCGGGGGCATTTGTGGGGCAAATCCCCCCTGGAAGTCGTAGAATTACCATTCCGTAAGGTTCGCGTGCGAATGACAGGAACCGGCGCCGCCCCCCGTGCTCCCGGGCCGGGACGGCCGGCAGAGGGAGCAGGGGCAGAATCATTGACAGCCCCGATCCACAAACCCTATTTTCTTAGTTAAGGAGGCGTCTTGACTTGGTCGAGGGCTGGGTTTTTCTCAAGGTGAACGGGGACGTGCAGGTCGCGGTGCCCATCTCTTCCGTACACAGGGTGTTGCACCGGTCGGACGAGGATTACTCCGCGCACGCCTCCACTGCGTCGGACCTTTCACGCGAACTGGGTGTGGCACACGACGCCTCTCTTCCGGGTGTGCTCGTGCTCCTGTCCAACGGTCGATGCTGGTACGCGGGCGACGTGCTGCTGGGAGAGTCCGTCCATCCCCTGCGCTACGAATCCGTTTCGCCCGATCTCCTCAAGGCCTCGCCGGGGTGGTGCCGGGGCATCCTGTGGGGCAGACGTGGACATTTCTTCGTCGCTGCCCCGGACGCCCTGGGAGGACCGGGATGAGTCTATCGCGGTACGTGTTTCTCAGTGCGGCGGGGCGGAGGCTCGCCATCCCGGTGGAGTCCGTGGTGGCCGTGCGGGAATGGGAGGAACCTCTGGCCCTGCCGGGCGGCAAGGACTGGCTGGAGGGTCTTCTCGCGGGCGATGGTGAGGCGATCCCCGTTTTGAAGGCCTCCTTCTGGGGAGACGGTCAGGGCGACGAACGCATACTGGTGCTCGTTGAGGTGGACGGACTTGTATTGGCCCTTGCGGGCCACAGCCCGGACCTGCAGCAACTGGACGGCGAACCCGACGCGCGGGAGCCGGAAGAGAAGGGCCCAGCCTGCATCTCCGGTATATTTGAGCGCGACGGCGCCAGGGCCGGTTGCGTTCGTGTGGACAAGCTTTACAGTGTGCTGGGACTCCGATACAATAAGCCCGACCGGATAGGGGGCATGGATGCCGAAAAAGATACTTTTAGCCGATGACAGCGTAACCATCCAGAAGGTTGTGGAGCTTACGTTCGTCGAAGAAGACTACGAGGTTTTCTGCGTCTCCAACGGCAGGGCCGCCGTGGATAAGATCAGGGAAGACCGCCCCGACATCCTTCTCTGCGATGTCATCATGCCTGAAATGAACGGCTACGAGGTGGCCTCCTTCGTCAAAGGGGATCCGGCTTATTCCTCCATCCCCGTTATCCTCCTGACGGGCACCTTCGAACCTTTTGACGAGGACAAGGCTCGGGCGACCGGTGCCGAAACATACATTACAAAGCCTTTCGACTCCAAGATGCTGGTGGACAAGGTCGAAGAGCTCCTGAGCCGCCGGGTGGTGTACAAGGCCCCCGAACACCCAGAGACCGCGGAGGTCTTCCACAGCCGGCAGGAGTTCGTGGTGACGTCCGAAGAAGAGCCCGGCCAGGCGGCGGCAGACGCCACTGGCTCCGAGGAGAGCGGGGCCTTCATGAGCCCCGAACTCGAATACGAAATGCCCGGAGAGGCGCTCGAACCTGGGCCTGAGGCATCGCTAGAAGAAACGGTCATTTCGGCCGACCGCCCGACAGAACCGCAGGCCATGGAAGTGTCGTCCAGCCTGCCTTCCCAGCCGGAGGAGAGCCCTGCCGGCCTGCCGGACGCGGACGAACTCGTCCTGGAAAGCGCCGACGTTGAGGATGTCGACGTGCCTGAGGCGGCTCTCGTGGACGAGACGACTGCGGATATGGGAACACAACACGCCGGCGACAGCGAGCTGTCGGAGCCCGTGGACGTGGGCGAGATCATGCCCGAGGACCAGATTCCCGAGACGGCTTTTGACGAGTTGGTGACGCCGGCCGAAATGGGCGAAGAAAGCGAACCGGCCCCAGCATCCCCAGCGTGGGATAGCATCGAAGCGACCAGCGAGGGTGAGGCGCAGGCGCCCACCGAATCGGCAGCGCCCGTCGATGAAGGCGAAGACCTCGGAGCTTTCGAACCCACGGCGTTTGAAGAGCCGCTCGATGTGTCCGGGGAAGACGAACCCCCGCTGATCGTTCACGAATTGACCGAGCAGCAGGAAATGGTCTCCGAGGCGCAGAAGGAACTCGACGCGCAGGCCGAGGCCGAACGGTCCGTTGAGACGGAAGCTCTTCCGGCAGCGGGCGAAGGAGCCCCCGAAACGTTCGAAGACTCAGAGGGCTTTCGTGGTGTATAGAGCCGGAGGCCGCCCGGGAAGACAGCCTTTTGGATGACGGACAGGAACCGCCTGGACCTGAAGAGGAGACCTCCGGCGCCATTCTGGACGAGAGCCCCTTCATGTCGGAAGAGGAAGGAGATAGTCTCGAGGTAGCGGACGCAGCGCAGGAGGAGGAAGAAGCGGAGGCCTGGCCTGCGGAAGACGCCGAGGCGCCCTCCGAAGCCTACGCATCCGCCGAAGAGCAGGCGGCCCCCGCTCCGGTCGACTTGGCGGCCTCGGAAGAGGGCGACCATGCTGAACCGTTGGAGATTGAATCGGCCGAAGGCCTGGGCGGGGGGAAAGTGTCCGATGCCGAGCAGCCCCCGGCGGACGTGACGGAGCCGGCCTCTCCGGCTGCCGGGATCGATGGTGCGGCCCTGGAGCAGGCGGTGCGGGAGGCGGTTGAGCGCCTGGTGCCGGCCGCCGTGGAGCGCGCCATCGGCGAGGTCCTGGAGGCGTCCGTCAGAAAGGCGGTGGACGATATCGTGGCTGCCAAGGTCGCGGAGGCCATCGGCAATTCGCTGCCCGACATGGTCAGTGAGCAGGCCGCGAGGGTGATTCCCGAGGTCGGACGTGAGGCCGTGGAACGAGTGCTGCCGAACATGATCCGGGAAGCCGCCGGCGAGGGGCTCTCGGACGTGGTCAAGCCGATGGCAGAGGCAGAAGCGGCGTCGGCGGTGGCCCGTGCCATCGGGGATTCCCTGCCCGAGGCCATCAGACAGGCGGCCTTGGAGACGACGCCCGGTGTCGTCGGGCAGGTGACCGAGGAAAAGGCGCCCGACGTGATCCGGGAGACGGTGAAGGCCATCAGCCGCGACATCGTGGCCGAAGAAGTGAAAGCCTCGCTTCCGGACATCGTCAGGCCCCTGGCTTGGGAAGTCATACCAGAACTTGCGGAAAGCATCATAAAACGCCGCATTCAGGAACTCGAGACAGAAGAAACGGATTGAACCGCCAGGAATCATGCACCCACAGGTTCCGCGAGAACAGGGGTTCGCCCCTGTTTTTCGTGTATCCTACACCTCTGAGAGGCGCACATGGACATTCCCAAGCAATACGACCCTAAAGCGTGCGAAGAGCGGCTCTACACCTACTGGGAAGAAAACGGGTTCTTCAAGGCCCGCCCCGAGTCCGGCAGGGAACCCTTCGTCATCGTAATCCCGCCTCCGAACGTGACCGGTGCTCTGCACACGGGACACGCCATGTTCGTCACGCTCCAGGACATCCTGATCCGGTGGAAGCGCATGCTGGGCTTCGACACCCTCTGGATACCGGGAACCGACCACGCCGGCATCGCGACGCAGATGGTCGTCAGCAAGGAACTCGAGAAGAGCGGCCAGTCGCGGCTCGAGCTGGGCCGGGACGCGTTCATCGAGAAGGTCTGGGAATGGAAGAACGAAAAAGGGGGCACGATCCTGGGCCAGCTCAGGCGGCTCGGTGCCTCCTGCGACTGGTCCCGGACCCGGTTCACGCTCGACCCGGAACTGTCCACGGCGGTCCGTAAGGCCTTCGTGGATCTATATCAGGAAGGTCTCATCTATCGCGGAAAGTACATGATCAACTGGTGTCCGAGGTGCGGCACCGCGCTGTCGGACCTCGAGGTGGAGCACGCGGACACGGGGGGGAAGCTCTGGCACATCCGCTATCCGCTGGAAGGCGGGAATGAAGGCGAGGGGATCGTTGTGGCCACGACCCGCCCCGAGACGATGCTCGGGGACACGGCCGTTGCCGTGCACCCGGAGGACCCGCGCTACGCCGAGTGGGTAGGGCGGCGCGTCGTTCTTCCCATCGTGGGGCGTTCCATTCCGATCGTAGCGGACGCCATGGTCGAGAAGGAGTTCGGGACGGGCGCCGTCAAGATCACACCGGCCCACGACCCGAACGACTTCGAGGCGGGCAAGCGGCACGACCTCCCGCTGGTGGCCGTGATCGGCAAGGACGGCGTCATGACGGAGGCGGCGGGCGCCTTCGCCGGACAGGACCGTTTCACAGCGAGGAAGGGCGTGATCCGGCAGCTCGAAGAACTTGGGCTCCTGGTGAAAGTCGAAGACCACGCGCACGCGGTGGGACATTGCCAGCGCTGTGACACGGTGGTGGAACCCATGGTGTCGCGGCAGTGGTTCCTGAAAATAGAACCGCTCGCCGCGCCGGCGAGGGAGGCGGTTGAGAAGGGCGAGATCCGCATCATCCCGGAGCACTGGAAAAAGGTGTACCTGAACTGGATGAGCGAGATCCACGACTGGTGCATCTCCAGGCAGCTCTGGTGGGGCCACCGCATCCCGGCGTTTTACTGTACGGCGTGCGGAAAAGGGGCGGGAGCTGACGATCCCCAGCGCAGGATGGCCTCCATGGAGGACCTGGTCGCTTGCCCGTACTGCGGTGGAGCGGTCGAGCAGGACCCGGACGTTCTCGATACCTGGTTTTCGTCCCAGCTGTGGCCTTTCTCCACCCTGGGCTGGCCCGAACCGAACGCCGACCTGGAGCGGTATTATCCGACGGCTGTCATGGAGACGGGGTACGACATCCTGTTCTTCTGGGTGGCGAGAATGATCATGGCCGGGCTCAAGTTCACGGGAAAGGTGCCCTTCCGCGACGTCTTCCTGCACGGGCTGGTCCGCGACGCGCACGGACGGAAGATGAGCAAGACCCTGGGCAACGTGATCGACCCGCTCGAACTGATCGACCAGTACGGTGCCGACGCGGTGCGTTTCACTCTGGCGATCCTCACGGTCCCGGGTACCGACGTTCCGCTGGATCCGAGGAGGATGGAGGGCTACAGGGCTTTTGCCAACAAGCTGTGGAACGCCGGGCGGTTCGTGCTCATGCAGATGGACGACGCGACGCCGGAAGAACCCGCCGGCGAGAACCTCAGCCTGTGGGACCGCTGGATACTGGACGAGTACGAGGAAACCGTCGAACGGGTCGCTCAGGCGATGGAGGGTTACCGTTTCTACGAAGCGTCGGACGCTGTCTACCATTTCGTATGGCACCGATACTGCGACTGGTACGTGGAGGTCTCAAAGGTCGGACTGTCCGAAGGGGCTGCCTCCGGACGGCGGCAGGCCACCCTCTGGGTCCTTTCGCACGTGCTGGACGGCATCCTCAGGCTGTTACACCCATTCATGCCCTTCATCACGGAGGACATCTGGCAGCGGATGCCGGGCAACGAGGGGAGCGTCCTAGAAACCACGTTCCCAGAGCCGAGGGGGGGCGGTGTCCCCTTCGGCGACGGTCCGGCGGTGGAAAATCTCATGGATCTCGTGGCCCGCATCAGAAACCTCCGGGCCGAGAAAAAGATCGCGCCCGGCCTGAAGCTGAAGGTGGTGGTCGCGCCCGCCGAAAAGAGCATGGGATCTCTGCTGGGCGAGAAATCGCATGAAGAGGTCATGACGCTCTGCCGGCTGGAGGATCTGGTGGTGGCCGAAGGCCTTCCCGAGGACGAAGGCTGGTTCCAGGGCGTGGCAGGGCAGTTCAGGTTCGCCCTCAAGGTGCCCGAGGTGACCAGGGACGTCGAAGCCGAACTGGCGAGGCTGCGCAGCGATCTGAACAAGGCACGCGGTGAGCTGGAGAAGTTCGCCAGAAAGCTGGCGAACCCCGCCTTCGTGGAGAAGGCTCCGGCGGACGTCGTGGAGAAGAACCGGCGGCTGTACGACGAGTACGCGCGGCGCGTCGGTGAGGTGGAGGACGCGATCGCGCAGCTGGAGCGTTGACAGGGACGGCGGTGCCTCATAGAATCAGCTCAGGTCCAGTAGGAGGGTTTTCCATGAACAGGCGAGAACGCGGCGAAGGTAGGCTAGGCCTCATCATCATGCTCCTCATCGTGGCGGCCATCATATTCGTGCTCGTCAAGGCCGTGCCACCACGGGTCAACGCATACGAGTTCAAGGATTTCATGAACCAGTACGCGCGCGAGGACTGCTGGAACAGGAGCCACGACCAGATGATCTCGGACCTCCTCCAGAAAGCCAAGGAACTGAACCTCCCCATCACCCGCAAGAACATCAAGATAGACCGCGAAGGGGCGCACATCACCATGAGGGCCAACTTCGACGTTCCGGTCGACCTGAAGGTCTACACCTGGGTCATGCACTACGACTTCACGCAGTCCGCCGAGCATTATTGACCCCGCCTCTGCGCAGCCTGCCGAAAGTGGAACTCCACCTCCATCTCGAGGGGTGCATTCTGCCCTCGGAGGCGCTTGCGCTCGCCCGGAGGGAAGACCCGGGCGTTGACGCGGACGATGTGCTGAGGCTCTACAGGCACGCGTCTTTCCTCGAATTCCTCGCACACTTCGGAGCGATCGTCGGATTCCTTAAGGGGCCCGCCGACCTGGCATGGATCTTCGACCGAGTCATAGGCCGGTTGAAGCGTCAGAACGTGGCTTATGCGGAGATCCGAATCTCACCGAGCGTCTGGGAACGCCACGGGCTCGATCCGGCGCCCTGCATGAAACTCCTGGCGCAGAAGGCTACCGGTGCTTCCGTACGCTGCGGCCTCATCGTCGACGGTGTTCGTCAGTGGGACCGCAGCCGGCTCGAGCGCGACCTCGAACTGGCCTTGGCCTATCGGGACAAGGGGGTTGTAGGTTTTGGGCTGGGGGGTGACGAGGCGGCCGCACCCGCGGTGAGGTTTGGCGATATGGCGGGGTACTGCCGCGCGAGGCGCTTACCAGTCATACCGCACGCCGGGGAAGCACTGGGACCCGCAGAGGTGACGTCGGCCATGGACGTTTTCGCCCCGCCTCGCATCGGTCACGGAATCGCGGCGGTACGGGACCCGGCTGTCCTCGAGGAAGTGGCGCTCCGGGGCGTACATCTCGAAGTCTGTCCCACGAGCAACCGCAGGACGGGTGCGGTTCCGAGAGGCAGAAAACACCCGCTGTGCGACCTCTGGTCTGCAGGGTGTCGGCTCTCGCTGGGGACCGACGACCCGGCGCTATTCGGAACCACACTCCACCGGGAGCTGGCCTGGGCGCTGAGGCGCGGCGGGTGGAGCCTCGGGGACGCGGTGGCCAGTCAGAGGTACGCGGCGCAGGCAAGCCTTCTTCCGGCCCGCGAAAAAGACGCCCTGATGCGGCGGCTCGCCTGATGTCCCGCGGGGACCTTCGCCGATCCGGCCTTTCTTGTTAAAAGCTCCATCCCGCAATACAATTGGTGGGTGGAGGCCGTTCATGCTGGATCCAGCAATGACCGAAGAGGAACTCTGGGCGGAGTTGCCGGGATTGCCCATGTCGGAACTTCAGCCCGTGATCACGCACCCGGCGGCCAGGGAGAGGCACATCGTGAGGCTGCTTGAGCGCCCAGACCTGCCCGAGTCACTCTGCGGTTCAATCGCGCACAGCAAGTGGGCGAGGACTCTCCGGGTTCAGTTCGGTCTGGTCAACCATCCCAACACACCCGCGGGCGAAGCCATGAACCTTGTCAAGTTCCTGTTCTGGAGGGACTTGAACCTCACCATACAGAATTTCAAGCTCAGCTCGGAGG
>JBJKRE010000222.1:0-12519 GCA_046704825.1 Acidobacteriota bacterium | reverse complement strand
GGATACAGGGTCCGCATCTACAACCGTACACCCGGCAAGATCGACCGCCTGACGGGCATGGGCGCCAAGGGCGTCAAGGCCACCGCGGACGCCGCCGAACCCGGCAGCGTGCTCATCACCATGCTGGCCAACGACGACGCCCTCATGGAGGTCATGCTCCACGACCGGAGCGTCGTCGAAAAGCTGGGAGAGGGCGGCGTCCACCTCTCCATGAGCACCGTCTCTCCCACCACCGCACGAAGGCTCTCGGAGGATCACGCAAAATCGGGCGTAGCGTACGTCGCCGCACCGGTCTTCGGCCGCCCCGACGCCGCCGGGGCCGCCAAACTCTGGATCCCCTACTCCGGCCCCGCCGCTGCCAGGAAGCGCGTCAAGCCGCTGCTCGACGCCCTCGGCCAGGGCACGTACGACCTCGGCGAGGACACGGGCGCCGCCAACGTCATGAAGCTCGCCGGGAACTTCCTCCTGCTGTCCGCCGTGGAGGCCATGTCAGAGGCCATGGTCTTCGCCGAGAAGAACGGCGTCGATCCAAAGCACCTGAGCGACATGCTCTTCGAGACGCTCTTCGCCTGCCCCGTCTACAAGGGCTACGGCGGCGGCATCGCCGAGAAGCGCTTCGAGACACCCGGCTTCAAGCTCGCCCTGGGCCTCAAGGACGCCGGTCTGGTCGAAGCTTCGGCGTTGGCCAGCGACGTCAACATGCCCTTCGCCGACGTCCTCGTCCGCCGCCTCGCCGCCGCCATGGACGCCGGCCACGGCGAGTGGGACCTGACAGCACTCGCCCTCGAATCGCGCAAAGATGCTGGCTTGGATTGAACAGTGTATATCCCCGCCCCTTGGGGCGGGGATATACTTGATCACCTGATCACTGCCCAACCAGGCGCATACTCACTTTCATTACCCGCTGCGCCAGCGAATGCTCTTTCCCCCGCCACGGCACGAACCCTCCTATCTACGCCGTCTCGCTTGCACATGCACGCTGAGAGGCAGACAATATTTTCGGACATGTTTTTCAGGGGAGTATTTCAACAACCTGCTGTACAGGAGGTAGAGGAATGAAACGCATCGGGATACTGCTCGCGGCAACACTACTACTCACCACAACCATCTGGGCGGGAACCACTTCTCCACCGGCCTCCGTATCGAGCCGGATCCCCGCGGCGTGGCAGAAGGCCATGTCCGCGCACCAGAACACACCTGCCCGCCGGCCCCGTGCATCTTCACTCGCATCGAGGCGGCAACACCCCGCACCGGGGTCCAAGGCAGCCCATTGGAAGGCGTCCGCTTATTCCAACGCGCCGCTTACCACCCCGATCACCCTCACGGTGACCAACACCAACGACGCCGGGCCCGGCTCTCTGCGCGACGCCGTCAGCCAGGCCAACGCGAATCCGGGCTCGACCATCCGGTTCAGCCTGCCCTCCTACCCCGCGACCCTAACGCTTACGAGCGGCGAACTCGCCATCGACAGCGACGTCACGATCGTGGGACCGGGTGCCGACAAGCTGTCCATCGACGGGAACGACGATTACCGCATTTTTGACGTCGGCGAGGCGACGGCAACGATCAGCGGCCTCTATCTGCAGGATGCCTGGACGGAAGGTGACGGAGGCGCCATCTACAACGCGGGGATTCTCACCCTGGAAGACTGCGAGATCGACAACTGTCAAGCTGATAACGGCGGGGCCATCGCGAACAACTACGAACTGACCGTCCGCGAATGCGCCTTCATCTACAACTATGCCGAGCAGGGCGGGGCCATCGAAGACTTCGGGACGTCTCTGACTCTCATCAACAGTAGCTTCTTCTTCAACGAAACCGCCTACGACGGCGGCGCAATGTCCCTGGACGGAGAGGCCTGCACCATGACCAACGTGACCATCGCAGGCAATTACAGCCATGACGGCGACGGTGGCGGCGTGTGGGGCGACGGCACCGAGGCCTACCTGCTCAACACCGTCGTCGCCTACAACAGCGCGGACAACGGAGAGGGCGAGGACTGGTACGGCGGCTTCTATTCCGAAGGCCACAACCTCATCGACTACGTGGAAGACATCGAGCACATAGACGGACCGGCCACCGCGGACCAGTACGACGTCGACCCCATGCTCTCATACCCCCTGCCGAACGGCGGCACAACTTTGACGGCCATGCCGTTGCCGGATTCGCCCCTTATCGACGCCGGCGACGACTCGGTGCTCGGCCCGCCCCTTGACCTCACCACCGACCAGCGCGGCCCCGGCTTCCCCAGAAAGCTCGGCGCGCACGTGGACATCGGCGCATGCGAATTCGAGCCGTTCCTGACCTTCATGGACGACAGCCTGTCACTTGACGGCCCTCCGACCGGGACTTCTGCGGTTGCATGCGTGGGCACGTCCACGGGCGGATTCGAATGGATCGTCGTGGGCGCCGACGGCCCCGCAACCTTCTACAGCGGCAGGCTCGAGGTCTACAACGGCGGCACCATGTTCTGGAGCCAGCCGGGGGCATCCCAGTACGTCTACATCTACTACGACCCCAACGGCCACACCGCCTGGGGCTACCTCTACGACTACACCACCGGCCTCTACTCCAGCCTCTACGACAGCGACACGCTAAACGACCCGCCGATCTGCCAGGGGCTCGAGTGATCTCAAACTCACTATGAGTGGCGACACAACGAGCGCGGGGCTCCGGCCCCGCGCTTTTCTTGTGATGGATGACCTTTGAAACCGCCCGCGCGGGACGGGCAGATCAGTCTTCGTCGAGGCAGTAGGCGTCCACGACGATGCCGAGACCGAGGGCGGATGCCCACCGAACCCACTCAGCGTCGAGGTCGATCTCGGACCCGTACCCCTTCACGTACCGCACGATCCACAGGTTCGCGTCCCATTTCTCCGCCAACCGTGCCAGCGTGCCGGCAGCCGGTTTCACCTTCGCCTTGAGCGCTTCCACATGTTCTTTCAGGGAAACCGTTCTTTCAAGTCCGGACTCCAGCTCCCACCCGCTGACTCTCGCCTCGATCGGCCATGTCCTTAGCTTTCTGCCCTTTTCCCACGCCTTAGTCGGACGTAAACCGATATCCTCGGTGATCGCCTCGGGGCTTAACTCCGCAGGGCACCCCTGATCCGTAATCCGTATCGATACAACCAGCTCATCACACATTTCCGTCACCCAGTGAGCCCCATGTAGTTGTTTCATACGTTCGCTGCAACGCCGGGTACCGTCTCTCGTGTACGTATTCGAGCGCAATGAGTAGAACGCCTTGAATACCCACGATCCAGCTCATCGACTCATTGGACCAGCCGAACAGGGCCGACGCGCTGGTGAAGAGAATTGCCTCGAGCAGGTAGTGCATGGACTTGTACACCATAAGGGATCGCTTTATTTTGTAGCCTCCCAATTTCTTTCTCAAACCAGGTTGAAGCGCAGGCAACTCGCTTTTTGACCTACGATGCACCAAACATATGACAGTCACCGACCACTCGCAAGGCGACCATCCGAATGCGCGGTCAGCATTCGATTTGACCGGCGGGCCTCTGCGAAGGCCTTGCGTCTGCCGCCTTCCCTTTAGCCCTTAGCCCTAGGGCCTTAGCCTTCGGGAGACGATCATTCCCCCGGTTCTTTCCTGTCTTTTCAAATCCCAAATCCCAACTCCAAAATCCCAAATCTCCCTTCTTTTCGAAATCGTCATGCCATCGCCATGCCCTCTTTACATTGGTGCCGTAGGGTTGTACCTGGAGGATAGCAAGTGAACGAGACGACATACGAACAGAACAGGCCGGAGAAGAGGAAGATGGAGCTGCTGGTGCTGTCGGACGTGCACCTCGGCACGATCGGCTGCCACGCGCAGGCGCTCTGCGACTACCTCGACTCGGTCGATCCGGAAAAGATCATCCTCAACGGGGACTTCGTGGACTGCTGGCAGTTCAAGAAGTACTACTGGCCGAAGGCCCACATGCAGGTCCTTCGGAAGGTCATGAAATTCGTGACGAAGGGTGTCCCCGTCTATTACGTTACGGGCAACCACGACGAGGTCTTGAGGCGCTTCTCGGACGTGCACCTGGGCGACTTCCACCTGGTGGACAAGCTGGTGCTCGACCTGGATGGCAGGAAAGCCTGGATATTCCACGGCGACATCTTCGACGTGGTCATGAAGCACTCGCGGCTGCTCGTCAAGCTGGGATCGGTCGGCTACGACCTGCTGATCCTCATCAACAAGGTGGCCAACTTCGCCCTGTCCAAGCTGGGCAAGGGCAAAATCTCCCTGTCCAAGAAAATCAAGGACAGCGTGAAGTCGGCGGTGAACTTCATCGGGGACTTCGAGGCCACGGCGGCGGGACTGGCCGTCGAGAACGGATACGACTACGTGGTCTGCGGCCACATCCACCGGCCGGAGATCCGGCGCATCGAGCAGGACGGCGGCAGCGTGACCTACCTGAACTCCGGCGACTGGATCGAGAACCTTACGAGCCTGGAATACGCGGACGGCGCATGGACCCTCTACCGCCACCAGGAGGTGCCGCTGACCAGGCCGGCGTACGAGCCGGCGGAAGAGGACGACCTCGAGGCCGCCTTCAGCGTCGAGGCGCTCATCCTCGAAGCGGTCCGGTGAGGCGCCTTCGGCGCGGTGATCGAGTGATCAAGTGATCCAGTGATCCGTCGCGGGCAGGGCTTCGGATGAGGGCGGTCCGCGGTCCGCCGGCGGCGGTCGGCGGCGTCGGAGGCCCGTCCCAAGCCGCTTTCAAATCTGAATTCCCGGATTCCGCCACCTCTTTCTCCCTTCCTCCTTGTTCACTTCTTATTCGAATGCCCGCCTGCTAGAGTCTTTAGCATTTCTTTAGGCCTTTGGCTTTAGCCTTTAGCCCTTGGGAGAAGACCAATTCCTTGCTTCTTTGCCGTTTCTTCAATCCCAAATCACCCCAGCCCCCCGGTTGCAGTCGGCGGTGCCGTCCGATACACTCTGACGTGCGCTAATTCCCGGCAGATGCGGCGTCTGGTGCCGGGGAAGGAGCCGGAACGTGTACGAAAACATCGAAAATCCCGTCGAACGGATGCGAGTCCTCTGGCGGTCCCTTAACGATCAGGAGCTGTCCCTCGCTCAGCGCCTGGAAAACGCCCGCGCGATCCTGGCCATCCTCGACCGCCTTCCGAAGATCCCGGAGGCCAAGGCCCTGGTAAACGAACACCGGGAAAAGATCCTGCCCGTGATCGCCGAACTCGAGACCCTGGTGAGTACCGTCCGTGAGCGTCGGCGTGCTGAGGGCGAACTGATGGACCTCATGGACGGCATGATCGCCGACCTCAAGGCCGGTCGCGGCGGCTGAGGGACCGGAAGGCAGCCATGAGCGAACGGCACGACCCCCTCGCCGAAAAGGAACTCGCCAAGGAACACCTGTGGAACGAGTCGCAGGTCCAGGCCCTGCGCGAGGCCTACGGGACCGGCCGGCTGTGCCTCGTGCTGGGCGCCGGAGTATCCAAGGGCTGCGGCCTCCCCATGTGGCACGAGCTGACCGGCCGTCTCCTGCGCGTGGCCCTGGCGGGGCTGTACGACGCCGTGGGCCCCAAGGAGGCGCCCCTCCACGAAAAGGAGATCGAGAGCACCTTCAAGGAGCGGGTCCGCCCCATGGTGGTTCGCTACGTGAAGGCCAAACTGGGCCCGAGGTACCTCGACGCCGTGAGAGCCGTCCTCTACCAGGACCCCGTGGTGCTCTCCCGGACCATGAAAGCCATTCTGGCCATGGACCGCGTCCACGCCGTCCTCACCCAGAACTTCGACGACCTCCTGGAGCGATTCGCCGACGAGTTGGGCGTGGGCGGTCGCTACCAGCCCATCTACGGGGCGCCGGTGGCACTGGACACCAACCGCATCCCCATCTTCCACACGCACGGCTTCCTGCCGAGGTCGCCGGCCCGGAAGCGGTCGGATTTTCTGATCTTTTCCGAGGACGATTACCACGAGCTGCTCTACCACGGCCACCACTGGACGGACCACGTCAGCATCCAACTCCTGGCCCGCTTCACGTGCCTGTTCGTTGGCAGTTCGGGGGAGGACCCGAACCTTCGCCGGCTGATCGACCTGGCCCGTAAGATGGCGGTCCCACCAAGGCATTACCTGCTGCTCAAGCCGCCCGCACCGGTCCCAACGGACGCCGGGAGCGAGATCCGCTACACTGCGTCCAGGCGGGCGGTTTGGGACGCCTTCGATCACATCGGCATCGAGGTTCTCTGGATCCACGACTACGACCGTGACATCACGAACATTCTCGAGCGCGTCGCCGGTCGGCCGCAACACGCCAAGCCCATCTGAGGAGTGCGAATGAAAAGCTCTGCCCGACAAGCCATGGGTCAGTTCAATCAGACCTTCTGGGCGGCCATCGCCACGGAACTGCTCCACTGCCTTGCCTCCTACACCATGCTGGCCTACCTGATCATCTACCTGGCCCACGACCTGGGCTTCGGCGACGTCAGGGCCAACACCATGTGGGGCACCATGATGTTCATGGGCTACTTCCTGCCCATCCTGCTCGGAGCGCTTGCGGACAAGTACGGATTCCGAGAGACCATGACGGTCTCCCTCGTCATCATCACAGGCGGCTACTTCTGGGCCAGCAGGGTCACGAGCTACCCGTGGATGTTCGCGGCCCTCATGGCCATCGCGCTGGGCGGCGCGGTCATCAAACCGGTCATCGCGGGAGCCGTGAAGGCCGCCTCGACGGATGCGAACAGGACCCTGGGCTTCTCCATCTACTACACGGTCATCAACATCGGGTCCTTCGGTGCGCCGTTCCTGGCAAATTTCGTCCGGCTCAAGTCCCACAACGGCGCGACCATTTTCGTTGCGGCGGGCGTGGCCGAGGCCCTTGCCTTCCTGGTCGTGGCCTTCTTTTTCAAGAACCTGCCCGTGGACAAATCGGCCAGATCCAAATCCTTCGTGGCCGTGCTCAACGACATGGTCGTGGTGCTCTTCAACCTGCGCCTTCTGATCACGGGGCTGGGCCTGGGGGCCATCTACCTGGCCGACGGGCGGGGCTATCTCACGCGCCACGAAGCCTGGCTGGTGGCCGTGGCGTGGGTCGGGCTCAATCTCGTCGTCGACATCCCCTTGAGGCGTCGCGAGAGGCGGGTCGGCAAGGTGTCTCAGTTCCTTCAGCCCCAGCGCTTCGGGGACTGGCGCTTCCTGGTTTTCATCCTGATCTTCTCCGGTGTATGGGCCCTGTACAGCCAGATCTTCACGAACATCCCCCTGTTCATCACGCGCGTCGATCCCGCCATGAAGGCCCACATCGAGTACTTCCAGGCCGTGGACCCACTCATGATCATCCTGTTCCAGGTGGTCATCGGCAAGATCATGTCCAAGTACCGGGCCCTGCCCTCCATGGTCGTGGGCATCGTCATCTCGGCGGTAGCGGTGGCCACGGTCGGGCCTTTCGGCTACGCCTTCGGCGCCTGGGCCGTCGGCCTCTCGCTCATGATATGGTCCGTGGGAGAGATGATGTTCAGCCCGCGCATGGTCGAATACGTCTCCGTCATCGCACCCAAAGACAAACTGGCCCTCTACATCGGTTACGGTTTTCTCCCCTTTGCCATAGGGTTCGGCTTCGGTCCGCCCATCGGCGGCCACCTCGTGAACTATTTCCAGTCGCTTCACGAACCCGACGGTGTCTGGTTCGCATTCGGCGTCTGGGCTGCGCTGCTTGCCTTCGCCCTCTGGGTGTACGACAAGATCGTGGGAGAGAGCGTTCACCCGTCGGATGCCCCTGGGCAGGACGGACCTGCCGCCTGAGGCGTGCCTCCCATCCCGGTGGAGGAGAACGGTGCCATGAGACTTCCTCACCTTGAAAGGTCCCCGGTCATCCACGAGAGCGTCTACGTGGACCCCACGGCCAGGATCAACGGTGACGTGACCATCGCCGAGGGCGCATCCGTCTGGTTCAACGCTTCCATTCGCGGCGACGTACACTTCATCCTGATCGGACCCAACACGAACGTCCAGGACAACTGCGTCCTCCACACCACCCACGACCGGTACCCCCTGACCATCGGGCCCGGGGTCACCATAGGCCACAGCGCCATCCTGCACGGCTGTACGGTGAAGGGGCCGGCGCTCATCGGCATGGGCTCCATTCTCATGGACGGCTGCGTGATCGAGGAGGACGTGGTCGTCGGCGCGGGGGCCACGGTGACCCAGCACAAGGTCATGCCGGCAGGCCACCTCGTCATGGGCTCGCCCGCCAGGGCCGTCCGGAAGCTCACCGGCGAGGAGCTGCTCGCCGTCCGTGAAGGCTGGAAGCACTACGCGGGCTACGTGGAGGCGTACCGGGCGCTCGGCAGGTTCCACGGCTGGAAGGACCACGCGCTGAAGGACGGGTAGCACCACCCCCTTTCACCGGCCAAACTTTCTACGCTCCCGTTTCGTTAATAAGCCTTGAAGGGACCGCCTCCGATCTATCCTGCGACGCTTTTTCCCTTTTCTGCATCCAAGGAGATGGGATGGGATCCAAGTTTGAGGTACCCGACAACGAGCTGGTCGTCGCCCGGGCCCGGAAGGGCGACCTCGAAGCACTGGAAACACTCTTCCGGACGTTCGAGGTCCCGGTATTCAACACGGCAAGGCGTTTGTGCGGTACGGCCGGAGAAGCCGAAGACGTCGTGCAGGACACGTTCATGGAAGTCATCCGAAGCATCGCGAAATACCGTGGCGAGGCCCCCATCTGGGCCTGGATCCGCTCCATAGCCACGAGCAAGGCGCTCATGCGGCTCAGGAGCGGCAAGGGGCGCAGCCTGGAAGACCCTTTGGACGAGGGGAGTCTGTCCAACGAGGGTCCGGCCCGCGCGGGCGACGTGTCCTGGGGCTCGTACGCTCCCGAGTCGAAAGACCTTGAACGGGCGCTGGCCAGGCTATCCCCCATGACTCGGGCGGTGGTCTGGCTGCACGACGTGGAAGGCTACACCCACGACGAGATCGCGCGCCTGACCGGCAAGACCGCGAGCTTCTCCAAGTCCAGGCTGGCCCGGGCCCACGAAAGGCTTCGCGCGGACCTGGCACCGTTGGTGAAGGAGGAAGCATGCACGCAACCATAGAGCAGCTCCTCGCACTCAAAGATGGCGATGCGGCGCCCGATGTCGCCGCCCACGTGGAAGACTGTGCCGTCTGCCGGGCGGAGCTGGAGCGCCTGGACGCCACGTCGGAAGCCCTGGCCGGCCTGCCCGACGAAAGGCCCGCCCGGGACCTCTGGCCGGCCATCAGGAGCGTGGCCGAACAGCGTCGGAAGATCCGGCTCGCCAAGATCGCCTGGGGCGCTTCCGCGGCTGCAGCCGCCGTGCTGCTGGCCGTGTTCATCGCCACGGGCCTTCGCGTGAGGACCCCGCGCGAAGCGATCGACGGCAAAACGCTGGAGAAGCAGAAGGCGTCGACCCAGGCGGAACTCCAGCCCCTCATCACCCAATCCCAGAGACTGGAGGCGCTGCTGCAGCGCCTGGACAGCGGAACACCCGTGCTCAAGGGACGAACGGCCAGCGCCATCGCCGAAATCCAGGACCAGGTCGCCATCGTCGATCTGCAGATATCGCTCCTGCAGACCGGCAAGCAGCCTACCGACCAACTCGTCCGCCTGTGGCAGGAACGAGTGAAACTGCTCACGACGCTCGTGGCCGTGCGGACCGGACGCGGCGAACTTTCTACGATTTAACGGGCCAGGAGGTTATGGACCATGAAAACGAAAACTGTTCTGATACCCCTGCTGATTCTCTCATTCGGGGCCGCCGGCGTCTTCGCCCAGCAGCCCGGCCCGGCCGAACGCGCACAGCGGGCCGATGCCGAGAAGAAGGCGCAGGAAGCCGAACTCAAGCGGGACCAGTTCGAAAAACAGAAACTCGAAAAAGAGCTCGAAAAGGCCAAACGTGAGTTGGACCAAGCCGCCAAGAAGGTCAGCGAGCTGTCAACCCAGCTCGCCGACAAGGATCTCGCCCGGCTTAACCAGCGGGACATCGTGCTGGCGTTTTCGAACCGCCCCATGATCGGGATCATCTTCGACACGGACCCCAACAAGAAGACCGACCACCTCGGCATCCTTCTCGAAGGCGTCACCCCCGGGGGGCCCGCAGACGAGGCGGGGCTGAAGGCAGGTGACATCCTGACCCGTTTCGACGGCCACTCGCTGGCCGCGGACAAGGCCGACCCGTCACCCTCCGGCAAGCTGCGCGAGTATCTCAAGGACGCCAAGGTGGGTGAGAAGGTCCGCGTGAGCTACCTCCGGAAGGGCACCGCACACGAGGCCGTCATAACCTTGCGCTCCCTCGCCCCCATGGACCTGACCTTCCTCAAGGACCTCAAAATCCCCAAGATCCCGGCCACCCCCCTGCCGCCCAATTTCGCTTGGTACGGGTCCCACCTGCCCTCGGACTGGATGGATATGGAGCTGGTGGAGCTGAATCCCGGTCTGGGCCGCTACTTCGACGCGTCTCAAGGTCTGCTGGTGGTGTCCGCACCGAAGACTTCGAGCCTGAAGCTGCAGGCCGGGGACGTGATCCTCTCCATCGGGGGGCGCCGGCCCGACACGCCGTCTCAGGCCTTCCGAATCCTGCGCTCCTACGATCCGGGTGAGAAGGTCGCGCTCGACATCGTGCGCGACCACAAGCGCGTGACCCTGCACATCACGGTGCCGGCCAGATCGGACACCGGCTTCATCTACCGGCACAAGACCAAGGCCCCAAGAGCGCTCCTGGTGCGCCCCCCGGCCGCGCCCGCCCCACCGGCTCCCCCTGCGGGTAGTTCCGCATCCGCCTGACAAAGCCCACCTCAATCTACTTGATTGAAAAGCGTCCGGCCTGCCGCCGGACGCTTTCATTTTGAGCCGAATCGGCCGGTTTCCGCCGGCCGCCACACCCCCCATCACCCGTAGCCAACTCCTCAAACTGTTCGCCTGGCATCCTTTTCTGTTCCGACCGACAGCCTTCTCCGCGCCTCCGCGTCTCCGCGGTTGGTCCCCGCTACGTCATGGCCCTGATGACAGTCTCCGGCTCAAGGCCGGGCGCCATCCCGTTCAGTCTGAAATACCGAACTCTCTGAGGACCGATCGAGTGTGCTCCCCCAGGCCCGGTGCCCGTCCTTCAACACCGCCAAAGGACGGCAGGTAGGGCGACAGGGCACCGGCTCCTGCCCGCCTCGCCCAAAATCCGGCCCTGGCTTCTTCGAAGGCGTTGACCGGCGAGAGCGGAAGGCCGCGCCGTTCCCCTTCTTCGAGCCAGTGGACGCTTGAGGCCTTCGCCATGGCCTCGGCCACGCGCTTGGCCGCCTTTCGCCCCGCGGGCCCCGCGTCCAGCGCTGCGCCCGCCAGGTCCTCCATGCCCAGCATCGCGACGAAGGACTCCCAGAACTTCGGTTCGAGGGCACAGAGAGCCACCTTGCGCCCGTCGGCGCAGGTGTACACGCCGTAGGCCGGGCAGACGCCTTTGAGCATGGTATCCACCAACCCGCCACCGCCGGCGGCAGCGTCGGCCAGCGGCCACGACAGGAAGGGGTTGGCGGCGAGAACGAGCGGCTGGTCGATGAAGCACCCCCTGCCCGTCCTGTGCCTGCCGACCAGGGCGGCCAGAACGGCCGAGGCTGCGAGCATGCCCCCGCTCACGTCCGAGACGGGCACCTGCGGGATGCCCTCGCCGGGAAAGAAGTCCAGCAGGCCCGAAACGCCCGAGAGGTTCAGGTCGTGGCCGATCTTTGGCGCATCCGGGCCACGGGTCCCGTACCCCGAGATGGAGCAGTACACGAGGCCCGGGTTCAGGGTGGAAAGCCTCTCGTAACCGAGCCCCCAGCCGTCCATGGTGCCCGGCCGGAAGCTCTCCACGAGGACGTCGGCGTGCCGGACCAGCGCCCTCATCGCCGCGGCGCCCTCCTCCGTGCGGAGGTCCAGACAGACCGACTCGGCCCCCGCGTAAAACGCCGCGAAGCCGGCACCTGCGCCGCTCGCGGGATCGACGGGCGGCGTGTTCCGGAAAGGGTCCCCTGAGGATGGATCCTCGATCTTCAGGACGCGCGCGCCGAGGTCCACAACCATTCGGGCGAGCACGGCGCCCGGAACCATGCGCGTCACGTCCACGACGAGCGTCCCCCTGAGCGGTCTTTCTCCATTGGCCACGGCAATTACCTCCCGTTGGAGGGCCGCCCCCTTACTCAGAGCTTGAAGACGGGCGTGAAGGTCTTGATGAACTGCATCATCTCGGCCAGCCGGCTCACCTTGACCTTGCCCATCATGTAGGCCGCCTGGGGGTTCACCGTGCCCGTTTCGATGCCGATGTAGGTCGCCTCCTTCATATCCACCGTACAGGTCGGCGTACCCGTCAGCCCCTCTGCCACCCGGCAGTTCGAACCGTCGATGAATACGGTCCACTCGGGCTTTTCGGCGCCCTTGATCCTGTAGTGGAAGACCCCCTGCCATCCCTCGGCCTTGTCAGGGCGGATTCGGTCTGGAAGCGACCTCATGAGGCCCTCCACGGTGTGGGGTATGGAAGCGGGGTCCGGCCCGGAGGCCCGTTCTCCGG
>JBJKRE010000221.1:0-19094 GCA_046704825.1 Acidobacteriota bacterium | reverse complement strand
CACCAGCACGAGGAGCAAAGCCAGCAGCGTGAATTCCCGCCAGGCGGGGCCTTCGAGCAGGGGGAGCGGCGGTAGCAGGTCCGCCGGATGAAGAATCCAATGCCACCAGGGCTTCATTGCTTTTCCCGGATACCCCTGCTCCAAGCGATCAGACATGCGCCCCGCTCCTCCGCCACCAGTCCAGAAAGCATAACAGGCTCCACAGGGGTTTTCGGTGGTCGGCCTTCATGGCGAGGTGTTCCCGCCACATTCTGCGCGGTTCGGCGGGGTCCATGAAGGAAAGGCTGCCCAGAACGTCGTCGGACAGGAGGTCTTCTGCAAAGGGTTTGAGGGGTCCCGTGAGCCAGCGTGCGATGGGGATGCCGAAGCCCTTCTTGGGCCGGTCGAAATGGCCCGCAGGGAAGGCGCCGGCGAAGGCGTCGCGGAAGACCGCCTTGCCCGACCGCCCGTCGAGCTTCCAGCTCCAGGGCATGGCGAAGGCCATGCGGACGATGCCGGGGTCCAGGAGCGGCACCCTGGCCTCTAGGGAAGCCATCATGCTCGCCCGGTCCACCTTGGCCAGAATGTCTTCCAGCAGGTAGGTGTGGACGTCCAGCCACTGGGCCCGCGTGACCCGGTCTGAGGACGGCGCGGGCGGGATCCAGGCGCCGGGCGGCTCTGCGGGCGCGGGAGCACCGGGCATCAGGCGGGCCAGACGCCGCGGTGTCCAGGCGCCCAGCCACAGGTGGTGCCTGAGGGGCATGTCGTACTCGGCGCCGTCCCGGAACTTCCGAAGCTTGTAGGGCAGGGTCAGGTTGGCGTGGGAGACGGGAAGGACACGGTCGGCCAGGCCGAGGCCGGCACGCCGCATGAAACCCGGCATGGCCCGGTACAGGCCGTACCTCCGGTGGACCCAGTAGGTGGGGTAGCCCGCGAAGAGTTCGTCCCCGCCGTCCCCGCCAAGGGCCACCGTCACCCGGCCCCGCGCGAAGCGCGACAGCAATGCGGTGGGGAAGACCGACGGGTCGGCGAACGGCTCGTCGAGCATGCCGAGCACGCGCGGCACCTCGTCGAGCAGCTCCTTTTCGCTGAAGGCGTGCTCGTGGTGGTCGCAGCCCAGGTGTTCGGCGGCCGCGCGGGCGCAGGCGCTCTCGTCGAAGGACGGGTCCTCGAAGCCGATGGAAAAGCTCTCCACGGTTCCCCCGGCCTCGGTCATGCAGGCCGCGACGATGCTCGAGTCCACGCCGCCGCTCAGGAACACACCCAGCGGGACGTCCGAGACGAGCTGTCCCCTGACGCTCCTGAGGACCTCGGCGTGCACGCGTCCGGCGGCTTCTTCCCTGGTGAAGCCGGGCGACGCGGGGATGTCCCAGTCCCAGTACCGCTCGAGCCTGGCGCCCTCGGGGCCCATGGCGAGGAGATGCCCCGGAAGCAGCTTCCTCGCCCGGCGGTAGATGGACAGGGGGGCGGGCACGTACTCGCACGTGAGGTAGGCCGCGAGGGCCTCCATGTCCAGTTCGGCCGGAAACGCGGGGTGGCCGCGCAGGGCCTTGAGTTCGGAGGCGAACAGCAGGCCGCCGGGCACGTCGGCGTAGTAGAGGGGCTTGACCCCCACGGGGTCGCGCGCGAGGAGCAGGGTCTTCCGGTCGCGGTCGTAGAGCGCGAAGGCGAAGATGCCGTTCAGGCGGGCGGCGAACCGCTCGCCCTCCTCCTCGTACAGGTGGACCAGGACCTCCGTGTCCGAGTTTGTCCTGAAGACGTGGCCCTTGGCACGGAGCTCGTCCCTCAGCTCCCTGAAGTTGTAAATTTCGCCGTTGTAGACCACGGTCACCGAACCGGTTTCGTTGGCCATGGGCTGGGCGCCGCCGTCGATGTCCAGGATGGAGAGCCTGCGGTGGCCGAGTCCCACGCCTGTGTCGGTGAAGAATCCCTCACCGTCGGGGCCCCGGTGGGCGAGGGTGGCCGTCATGGCGGCGAGCGCGGTCCGGTCGGCGGCCTCCCTCAGGCTGAAGCCGGCGATTCCGCACATGTGGATTCCAGGATCTTGGCGATGACGAAGGGACGGCTGTTCGAGCTGGCGAAGTAGATCCGGATGAGCAGTTCGCCGAGCAGGCCCATCATGATCAACTGCATGCCGGCCAGCGCGAAGAAGATGCCGATCAGGAAGATCGGGTTCCGGTGGACCCAGATGCCCTCGACGATCTTCTCGTACAGGGTGTAGATGAAGAGCAGGCCCGACAGGCCGATGAGGCCCGTGCCCGCCCCGCCGAAGGCGTAGATGGGCTTGGTCAGGAAGGAGCCCATGAACTTGATGGTCAGAAGGTCGAGCACGACCTTGAAGGTCCGCCCCAGACCGTACTTGCTCTTGCCGAAGGCCCTCGGGTGGTGGTTGACCTCCACCTCGGCCACCCGTGCGCCCTGCCACGAGGCCAGGATGGGGATGAAGCGGTGCATCTCGCCGATCAGCAGGTGCGGTTCCAGCACCTCCCGGCGGTAGGCTTTGAGCGTGCAACCGTAGTCGTGGAGCTTGACGCCGGAGATCATGGAAATGAGCCCGTTGGCCAGCTTGGAGGGCAGGATGCGCGTGAAGAAGGGGTCTTTCCGGTGCCGGCGCCACCCGCTGGCCACGTCGTAACCTTCGGAGAGCTTGTCCAGCAGGCGAGGGATGTCCGCCGGATCGTTCTGGAGGTCGCCGTCGAGCGGGATGAGGATCTCGCCCCGGGCGTATTCGATGGCCGCCGATAGCGCGGAGGTCTGGCCGGCGTTGCGGCGGAAAAGCACCACGCGGAGGTGGGGCCGTTCGGTCACGGCTTTACGCAAGAGATCCGGGGTGCGGTCCTTGGAGCCGTCGTCCACGAGGACAACCTCGTAGGTTCGGCCGAGGTCCTTCATGGTCGCTTGGATCCGGTCGAGCAGGAGTTCCAGGTTCTCCTCCTCGTTGTAGAGAGGGATGAGAAGACTCAACTCGGGTGTCGTCCTGGTCGTGGCCGGATCAGCGTCCTTCAAGCGAAACCTCCGGTGCGCCTGCGGCGCGGTGAGCGAGTAAAGAGTGAAGAGCAAAGAGTGAAGAGTGAAGAGTGAAGAAGTAAAGAGGTGAAGAAGTGAAGGGGGCGACCGATGCCTGCCGGTCTTCGAAGGCTCGTCCCGAGCCGTTACTTAAATCCCAAATCCCAAATCCCAAATCCGAAATCATTCCTAGCCTTTTACTTGCAGGTGGTACTTTTTGACGAAGTACCGCATGGAGCGGAAGGTGATGCCCAGGCGCTCGGCCGCGCGGACCATGACGCCGTTCTCCATCTCCAGCGCCTTGCGGATGTAGGCGGCCCGGAAGGACTCCACCGCGTCGTTGAGTGAGAACTCGTCCTCGGGGATCACGACGTCCTCCCGGATCAGAGGCCGCCCGACGCCAAGGATCTCTTCGGGGAGGTGGCGGACCTCCACGCCGTCGCCTTCGATCAGGGCCATGGCCCGCTCCAGTACGTTTTCCAGCTGGCGGACGTTTCCGGGCCAGTCGTACGCCTCCAGGATCTTCATGGCCTCAACGGATATGGCGGGCACGTCCTTGCCCAGCAGGCGCGCGTACTTGTCCAGGAAGTGGTGCGCAAGAAGCGGGATGTCTTCCCGGCGTTCCCGCAGGGAAGGAATCCTGAGCGAGATGACGTTGATCCTGTAGTAGAGGTCTTCGCGGAACCTCTTCTCTTTCATGAGCTTCTGGAGATCCTGGTTGGTGGCCGCGATGACGCGCGCGTCGGTCGAGTGCTCCTCGTCGCTACCCACCGGGCGGATGCGCTTTTCCTGCAGGGCCCTCAGGAGTTTGACCTGCATGGCGGGGGTCATTTCGCCGACTTCGTCGAGAAAGAGCGTGCCGCCCTGGGCCACGTCGAACAGGCCGCGCTTCGAGTTGACGGCGCCCGTGAAGGCCCCCTTCACGTGGCCGAACAGCTCGCTCTCCAGGAGTGTTTCGGGCAGACCGCCGCAGTTGACGGCCACGAAGGCCTTCCGGGCCCTGGTGGACCGCTGGTGCACGGTGCGGGCGACCAGTTCCTTGCCCGTTCCGCTCTCGCCCTGGATGAGGATGGTGCTGCTGGTGGGGGCGACGCGCTCGAGCAGAGAGTAGAGCGCTTTCATCTTGCTGTTGCCGCCCACGATCTCGCCGAACGTCTCGGTGCGGGCCAGTTCCTCCCGGAGGTTCCGGTTCTCCTCGCGCAGGGTCTTCTTCTCGAAAGCGTGGCGGACGATGTTGACCAGCTCTTCGACCTGGAAGGGCTTGGTGATGTAGTCGAAGGCCCCGAGCTTGAGCGCCTCGATGGCCGATTCGGTGGAGGCGTAGGCCGTCATGAGGATGACGTCCGTCTCCGAGTCCTCCTCCCTGAGGCGCTTGAGCAGGTCGAGCCCCGAGAGCCCCGGCATGCGGATGTCGGAGAGGATCAGGTCGAAGGGGCTCCGGCTCATCGCCTTCAGAGCCGCTTCGGCGTCCTCGGCGCATTCGACATGGTAGCCGACCCCCGTGAACAGGATCTCGAGCATCTTGCGCATGGAGGACTCGTCGTCGACGACGAGGATTTTCTCATCCATTCTTCTGTCCCAGGGGGAAGATCAGCCGGCATGAGGTGCCCTTGCCCAGCCGGGACTCTATGTCCACGCGTCCCATGTGCTGCTCCATGATCTGGTAGACGACGGACAATCCGAGCCCCGCCCCCTTGGCGAACCCCCGGCTGAACGGCTGAAAATACGTCTTGATCTGCGATTGGCGCATGCCTTGACCGTTGTCCTCCACGGCCAGTATAGCGTTTTCTCCATCCTCCGTTAAGAAAACGCTGATCCTTCCGGCGGGCGCAATGGCCTTCCGTGCGTTCTGGAGGAGGTTCCAGAGCGCCTGTCGGACCCTGTCCGAATCGGCGTTGATCAGCACCGGATAGGCCGGGAAGGACGCGCTCACCTGAGTGTCCGGGCCGCAGGCGGGGTCGTTCTTGAAGAGCGTGACCACGTCCTGAACCAGGGGGACGAGGTCCATGGGAGTCTTCTCCAGGGGCCTCGGCTTTACGTACCGCAGGAAGTTGTCCAGGATGCTCGTCAGACGCTTGCTCTCGTCCTGGATGATCTTCAGGAGATCGATTTGGCTGCGGCCCTCCACGGCCTGCATCTGGAGCATCTGGGCGGCGCCCGATATGCTCCCGAGGGGGTTCTTGATCTCGTGGGCGATGTCGGCGGCCATGGCGCCCGTGGCCGTGAGCCGGTCTTTCAGGGCCAGTTGCTCGCGCAGCCGGATCACCTCCGTCTGGTCGCGTATGAGGGCAAGGAAGCCCGACCCGGATTCGTCCGAGCGGAGCGGAGCGATCACGATGCCCAGTTGGCGGTCGCCCGGCAGCGACAGGACGATTTCCTTTTCGACGGGATCGCTGGGAAGCCTGAGGTCTGGGCCGTCGTAGCCCAGCTGGCCGAATCGCTCGAACAGGTCCCACCCCACGGGCAGGGTTTCCCCCAGCAATCTCATCCCCGCAGGAGTTGAGAAGGTCACCGTCCCCAATTCGTCCGTGCTGATGACACCCCAGTTGAGCGCGGATATGACCTGCTCGGTGAACATGCGCGTGTTGGAGAGGTCCTTCTCGGCCACGCCGAGTGCCTTCTGAGCCGTCTCGAACCGGCTGGAGATGATGCCCATGAGAAGGGCTACGAGGAAGAACCCCACGTAATCGGCCACGAGCACGTGGAGGGCGCACTCGATGGTCGGGGCCTCGTAGGGGAATTCGATGCCGAAACGCTCGGGGCTGGTCCACCCGTAGACCAGGGCCACGCACAGGGTCCCGAAGAGCAGGGCGTCCATGGCCGCGACGACGAAGGCTCCACGCTTTTTGAGGAAGTAGCCGCCCACCACGATGAGGATCTGGTAGAGGAAGGTGAAGATGCTGAAGATACCGCCGGTCATGAAGGCGAGCAGGGTCACGCCCAGGGCGTCGCCGAAAATCTGCGCGTAGATGAAGGACGGCCCCGATCTCAGGGGCTTTATCAGCATGTAGAGAAGGAGGGATATGAGGTTGAGAACCAGGATGAAGGCGATGAGATAGTAGAAGGGCTTAAGGTAGTTGTCCCCGCCCAGAAAAGCCTGTACTCCAAGCGTGGCGAGGAAGAAAGTCAGGACCACGATCGTCCGGTAGCCCATGAGGTGCAGGGCCTGGCCTTCGAGATCCCTCATCGCGAAACCTCTCTCTCCCCGTGCGGGACAACGCCGCTCACCCCTTCCTCAGGGCGCGTCAGGGTGGCCGGGTACAGTGAAGAAATCGGTGAGGCGGGAGCGGGGCTGGTGTCGCCGATCATCGGCCTCGGTAAAGCGGCGGTCCCCGGCCCGCGGGTGCGGGGCGGGGACCGCGACCATTCAGTGGATATTCTGAAAAAGCGAGAACATCGGCATGTACATGGAAATGACGATGCCGCCGATGGTGATGCCCAGGAAGACGATGATGACGGGTTCGAGGAGGGACATGAGGTTGGCGACCGCCTCGTCCACCTCGTCCTCGTAGAAGTCGGCGATCTTGCTGAGCATGGCGTCCAGGGCGCCCGTGGACTCGCCGACGCCGATCATCTGGGTGACCATGCCCGGAAAGATCTTCGATTCCTCGAGCGGTTCGGTGAGGGTCTTGCCTTCCTCAACCGATTTGCGCGTCTTGAAGATGGCCTCCTCGATGATCGCGTTGCCGGAGGTCTTGGCGGTGATGTCGAGCCCCTCGAGGATGGGGACGCCCGATGAGACCAGCGTGGCGAGCGTGCGGCAGAAGCGGGCCACGGCGATCTTCTTGAGGACGATGCCCATGATGGGCAGTTTGAGCATCACCTTGTCGATGTTGTACCGTCCGCCCGTCGTCTTGTAGTAAATCCGGCCCAGTATGAAGAACAGGATGGCCAGCCCGATGACGAGCCAGCCCCAGCGGGCCAGGAAGTGGCTGATCCCGATGACGATGCGGGTGGGGAGCGGAAGCCGGGCGCCCAGGCCGGCGAACAGCTGGGCGAAGGTCGGCACGACCTTCCACATGATGATCATGACGACCAGGATGGCCACCGTGACCACCACCACGGGATAGATCATGGCGGATTTGATGGCCGACCGCAGCTTCACCGCCTTCTCGATGTAGATCGACAGGCGCTGGAGGATCGTGTCGAGGATACCGCCGGCCTCGCCCGCGGCCACCAGGTTGCAGTAGAGCTGGTCGAAGACCTTGGGATGCTTTTTGAAGGCCTCGTTCAGCGACGTGCCCGCTTCCACGTCCTCCCGGATGTCGTAGAGGACGCGCTGGAAGGAGCGGTTGGCCTGCTGAGACCCTAGGATTTCGAGACACTGTACGACCGGGAGGCCGGCGTCGATCATGACCGAGAACTGGCGGGTGAAGATGGCCAGTTCTTTGGTCTTGACGCCGCCGCCGAACTTGGGCAGGGCAAGCTCCTTGCCCTTTTCCTTGACCCGGGTGGCGATGATCTGCTGGCGCCTCAAGGCCGCGATGACACCGTCCTTGTTGTCGGCGGCCATCACCCCCTCGACCGTCTCGCCGGTTCTTCTGCGGCCTTTCCATTCAAACTGGGCCATGATTTCTCCCTCCCTTTCAGGCGGTTACCGCTTGCGTCCGGCGAACGTGCCGGGTGGGGGAGCCGTGGGCATCCCGGGACCTGTGCGACGCCCCTGAAGCGTGACGTTCCTGTTGATCAGCTCCTGCAGCTCGTCGGGCATGGACGAGCGGGCCATGGCGGTTTCGAGATCGAGTTTACCTCGGAGGTACAGGTCGGCCAGCGACTGGTTGAAGGTCTGCATGCCGCTGCCGGCCTGGCCGGTCTGCATGATGCTGTAGATCTGGTGCACCTTGTCCTCCCGGATGAGGTTGCGGATGGCCGCGTTCGGCACCATGATCTCCACCGTCAGACATCGGTTCTTTTTGTCGCGGGTTGGCAGCAGGGCCTGGCAGAGGATGCCCTGGAGCACGAAGGAAAGCTGGGTGCGGACCTGGGACTGCTGGTGGCTCGGGAAGACGTCGATGATTCGGTTGATGGTCTCCACGGCCGAGTTGGTGTGCAGGGTCGCGAAAGTCAGGTGCCCCGTCTCGGCGATGCGCAGCGCGGCCTCGATGGTCTCCAGATCCCGCATCTCGCCGATGAGCACGACGTCGGGGTCCTGCCTCAGGATGCTCTTGAGCGCGTTCTTGAAGGAGTAGGTGTCGCCCCCGATCTCCCGCTGGTTCACCACGCAGGACTTGTGTGGGTGGAGGTACTCCACCGGGTCTTCGATGGTGACGATGTGCTCGTGCCGCTCGCGGTTGATCTTGTCGATCATGGCCGCCAGGGTCGTGGATTTGCCCGATCCCGTGGGTCCCGTCACCAGGATGAGCCCGCGGGGTTTTTCGGACAGGCGCTCCACAACGGTGGGGAGCCCCAGTTCCTGGAAGCCCCGGATCTCGTAAGGGATGGTCCGGAAGGCACCCGCCACGGCGCCGCGCTGGGAGAATATGTTGCCGCGGAACCGCGACAGCCCCTTGATGCCGAAGGAAAGGTCCAGCTCGAGGTTCTCCTCGAACCGGTGCTTCTGCTGGTCGGTGAGGATGGAGTAACAGATCTGCTTCGTCTCCGCGGCGGTCAGCGGCTTGATACCCTCGATTGGAGTGAGCTTGCCGTGGATGCGGACCTGGGGGGGGGAATTGACCGTGACGTGGAGGTCGGACCCCCCGTTGTCCACCATGAATTTGAGCAGTTGATGGATCGACACCGTCATGGGTCCCTCCTTCTACCGACCACTCCGGCCGTGCGGATCGAGGACCGCGGGCCGGACGGAATCTACAAAACGGTTTCCCGGACCACTTCTTCTACGGTCGTAACGCCGTTTCCGATCTTGATCAATCCCGAGCGCCTCAGCGTGATCATGCCCTCGTCCAGGGCCTGGCGCTTGAGTTCCACCGCGTTGGCGCCCATGAGCACCATCTCGCGGAGCTGGTCGCTCATCTCCATGACCTCCATGAGGGCGACCCTGCCCTTGTAGCCGCTGTTGTTGCACGTGGGGCAACCACGCCCCTTGTACACCTTGACGCCCTCGGCCTCCTCCTCCGAGTACCCCAGGTCCAGCAGGGCCTTTTGGGGGAGCGAGACCTCCTCTTTGCACTCCTTGCAGATCCGGCGGATCAGCCTCTGGGCCTGTATCAGGTGCACGGAGGTGGCGACGAGGAAGGGCTCGATGCCCATGTTCATGAGCCGGGAGATCGTGGACGGGGCGTCGTTGGTGTGCAGCGTGGAGAGGACCAGGTGCCCGGTGAGGGCCGCCTTGACGGCGATCTCCGCGGTCTCGAAGTCGCGGATCTCGCCGACCAGGATGATGTTGGGGTCCTGCCGGAGGAAGGCGCGCAGCGCCGAGGCGAAGTTGAGGCCGATGGCCTCCTTCATCTGGACCTGGTTGGTGCCTGTGATGTTGAACTCCACAGGGTCTTCGGCCGTCATGATGTTGGTCTCCGGCGTGTTGAGCCGGCCCACGGCCGAGTAGAGCGTGTTGGTCTTGCCCGACCCGGTGGGGCCGGTGACCAGGACCATGCCGTAGGGCTTGAGGATGGCCCGCTCGAACTTGGCCAGGCTCTCCTCCTCGAACCCGAGCTGGGTCATGTCCAGCTTCAGGCCTTCTTTGTCCAGGAGCCGCAGGACGATCTTTTCTCCGTAGAGCGTGGGGACTGTCGAGACGCGGTAGTCGATCTCCTTGGACTTGTTGTCGATTTTCATCCGCATCTTGATGAGGCCGTCCTGGGGCAGTCGCTTTTCGGCGATGTCCAGCTTGGCCAGGATCTTCAGGCGCGAGGCGACGGCCTCCTTGAGCTTCATCGGGGGCCTCAGGACCTCGTAGAGGACGCCGTCGATGCGGAACCGGACGCGGAACTCCCGCTCGTACGGTTCCACGTGGATGTCGCTAGCGCCCTTGCGTACGGCGTCCGTGAGCATGAGGTTGCACAGCTTGACCACGGGAGCGTCCTGGCTGGCCGCCTCCAGGTCCTCCGCGGAGATCTCGTCCTCGCCTTCGTCCACTTCGAGGTCGGCCACCTCCTCGCGGCTGATCTCGTCCATGATCTCCTTGAGCTGGATGTCGTGCGAAGAGCCGTAGTACTTTGCGATGGCCTCGCGGATGGAGGCCTCCGCCGCGACGACGGGTTCGACCTGGTAGCCCGTGATGAAGCGGATGTCGTCCAGGGCGAAGACGTTGGACGGATCGGCCATGGCGACGGTGAGCGTCGCGCCCGTGCGCTCGATGGGGATGACGAGGTACTTCTGGGCCACGTCTGCCGGGATGTGTTTGAGGATGGATTCGTCGATTTCGAAGTGTTCCAGGTGGATTGCCGGGACGCCGTACTGCTCGGACAGCAGGGAGGTGATGTCCTCCTCCTTCACGTGTCCCAGCCGCACGAGGTTGTACCCCAGCTTGCCGCCGTTGGTCTTCTGGAGCTGCAGGGCTTCCTCGAGCTGGTCCTGCGAGATCAGCCCGGCCTTGATGAGCATTTCACCCAAGCGTTCCGCCATGGCGCCTTTATGTCCCTCCTAACGCATTCTACCTATGGAAGTTTAAAGTTTCACGTGAAGCCTTGTCAAGGCGAGGGCTTCTTCGAGCGGTGCCCTGATCCCGTGGAGGATCCGCACCGTTCTCCGCCGGAACATCCCTGCTCTTCAAGACCTTGCGGCCGCGCCGCCGTCCGCGGGCGGCCGAGCTGTGTTTCGCCGGGCGCACGCCGCAGAAAAGTGAGCAAAATCACATCGCCCCGCCGTCTGTGCGTCCCGGCGGGGCGATGCGTGCGTCGTCGCGGGGGACGGCGGTCTCAGAAGGGCTCGAAACCGCTCTCGTGCCAGAAGTCGCTCTTGATGACGTCGTAGAGCTTCTGGAGCGCCTCGAAGTGTTCCTTCTCCCAGTTCGCGAGGAAGGTGTAGAAGTCTTTCACTTCCTTTTCCTGAGCCTGCCCGGCCGCCCCGCTGAAATACTGGATCGCGTTGGACTCGAGCTGCATGCCGACGGACAGCACGCCCATCTCGAAGGCGGCACCCTCGGCCTGCTTCTTGAATTTGTCGGTGAAGATGGTCGCCGTGAAGGCCTTGAGGCCGGAGTCGCGGCGGTCCACGTTGAAGGCCGCGGCGCCCTTCGCCTCGTAGCCCCGCATGATGTCCCGCAAAAAGGCCTTGTGTTCGGTCTCGTCCTTCGCGAGCTTGTCAAACAGCTCCTGGACGGCCGTTTTGTCCGCCTGGTCGGCCGTCATGCTGTAGAAGGTGTAACCGTCCACCTCGATCTGGTAGGCCTTCTTCAGAATGTCGCGGATCTCGCTTTTCGAGTCGGTCATCGTGTCACCTCACATGGGGCCTGAGCCACCGTCCCCGCACCTATTTGAGCCCGGCGGCGGCGAGGTCGTCCCAGGCCAGCGGTGCGGCCGTCTGATTTGCGCGGTCGGCCGGCACGTAGTCGA
This sequence comes from Acidobacteriota bacterium, assembly GCA_046704825.1. GTDB lineage: Bacteria > Acidobacteriota > UBA4820 > UBA4820 > DSQY01 > CAVRTJ01. Next base: position 7,659 of record JBJKRE010000221.1, on the reverse strand, counting down.
GGGCGCCCGTGGGGCAGAAGGGCACGCACTTCGGGTCTCCTCCGCACAGGTCGCACTTCTGCACGCAGTGGTAGGTCTCGTCCCAGAGCATGTTGCCGAAGGGGCAGGCGGCCACGCACATCCGGCAGTTGATGCAGCGGTCCCTGACCATGTCGATGGCGCCCGTCTCCTCGTTGCGCACCAGCGCCTGGGTCGGGCAGATGGCCGCGCACGCGGCGTCGCCGCACTGGAAGCAGACCACGGGCGTGCCCAGTTCGGGACCCCGCTTGAATATGTTGATGCGGCTCTTGCTCGGCTTGCCCTCGCTGCCGTGGGCGAAGGCGCAGGCCAGTTCGCACTTGCCGCATGCGATGCACCGCTCGACGGTCACTTTGTAGATCATGTCCATGAGGAACTCCTCAGTCCGGTCATCCCCATCCGCGGCCTCACCGCGCCAGCGAGAGCCTGGCGAAAGTGGCGGCCTGTTCCTTGCGCTTGCACGCGTCGCACGTCTCGAAATAGGAGGCGGGGACGCCGTTCCGGTCCGCGTAGTAGGCGGACTGCTCCTTCGTGATGTGGGCCCTGCCGCACGCGGGGCAGCGCACCATTTCGAACGCCTTGTCCCAGATCGTCCTCGAGCTGTCCGAGGTCTTGTAGGGGATGCAGTCGGTGGGGCAGACCTCGGCGCACGCGAGGCACCCGATGCAGTCCGGCGGGGCCTCGTGGAAGGGCGGCGCGATCTCGCGCCCGATGCCCCTGTCCACGGAGGCGATGGCCGAGACGCCGATGTGGTCGCACACGCGGGTGCACAGCCCGCAGAGGATGCAGTCGGTGGGCTCGGGATTCGGTTTGTAGGAGGTCTGCTCGATGCCGTGCTGAAGCGCCAGCTCCTGGACGAGCGGTGTCTCGGGACAGCGGGCCAGCAGGAGGTCCAGCACGACCTTCCGCGTGCCCACCACGCGCTCCGAGTGGGTTTCCACCATGAGGCCGTCCTCCACCGGGAACATGCAGGACACCACCATCTTCTTCCAGCCGTCCCACTCCCGGCGCGTCACGTCGACCAGGCAGAGGCGGCAGCCGCCCCACGGCTCCAGGGCCTCGTGGTTGCACAGCGTCGGGAGTGTGAAGCCGGCCTCCCGGATGGCCTCGAGAAGGTACGCGCCCTCCCGGACGTGGACCGTCTTTCCGTTGATGGTTAGGGTGGGCATCAGACCACCTCCTGTGTGATTTCGACCTTGGGGAAGAAGCGAACGGCGTCGGTGGGACAGACGTCGAAGCACGCCCCGCACGAGATGCACGTCTCGTGGTCGATGACGTGCAGCTTCTTCTTCTCGCCGGCGATGGCGTCCACTGGGCAGGATTTCGCGCAGGCGTGGCAGCCGTTACAGGCGTCTTCCAGTATGGAATAGGCCGTCAGGTCGCGGCACATGCCGGCCGGGCAGGCCTTGTGCTCGATGTGGGCCTCGTACTCGTCCCTGAAGTAGCGGAGGGTGGAGGTGACGGGATTCGGCGCGGACTTGCCCAGCTCGCACAGGCTGCCGAGCTGCATGCCCTCGGCCAGGCGCTCGATGCGCTCGACGTCGCCGGGCTTGCCGCGGCCGGCCACCAGGTCGTCGAAGATGGCGAGCATCTGCTTGAGACCCTCGCGGCACGGCACGCACTTCCCGCAGGACTCCTCGACGAGGAAGGACAGGAAGTAGCGGGCCACGTCCACCATGCACGTCCGGTCGTCCATGACGATCATGCCGCCCGAGCCCATCATGGAGCCCGCCTCGGTGAGCTTCTCGTAGTCCACGGGCAGGTCCAGGAGCGATTCGGGCACGCAACCGCCGGACGGGCCGCCCGTCTGCACCGCCTTGAAGGGCCGGTCCTTCAGGATGCCGCCGCCGATGTCGTAGATGATGTGGCGGAGCGTCGTGCCCATGGGCAGCTCGATGAGGCCGGTGTTCTTCACCTTGCCCACGAGCGAGAAGGCCTTGGTCCCCTTGGACTTCTCCGTGCCCATGGAGGCGAACCACCCGCCCCCTCGGGCCAGGATGGCGCCCACGTCGGCCCACGACTCCACGTTGTTCAGGACGGTGGGGCAGTCGAAGAGGCCCCGGTCCGTAGCGTGGATGTACTTCTGCCGGGGTTCTCCGGTCTTACCCTCAAGCGATCGCATGAGGGCGGAGGATTCGCCGCAGACGAACGCGCCGCCGCCCCGGGAGATCCTCACGTCGAAGTCGAAGCCGGTGCCCAGGATGTTCTTGCCCAGGAACCCGAAGGTCCGCGCCTGGTCGATGGCGATGGTGAGGTTGACGACGGCCAGGGGGTACTCGTCACGCACGTAGATGAAGCCCTCGTGGGCGCCGATGGCGTAGGCCCCGATGACCATGCCCTCCAGCACCGAGTGGGGGTCGCCCTCCATGATGGAGCGGTCCTTGAACGCGCCGGGATCGCCCTCATCGCCGTTGCACAGGACGAACTTCCGATCGCCCGCGGCCTTCCGCGCGGCCTTCCACTTCCTGGCGGTGGCGAAACCCGCTCCGCCGCGGCCTCTGAGGCCCGAAGCCGCCACTTCGTCCACGACCTCTTCGGGCTTCATGTCGTACAGCGCCTTGGCGAGGCCCGCGTAGGCGCCGCGGGCGAGGGCGTCCTCGATGTCCGTGGGGTCGACCTGGCCGATGTTGCGCATGGCCACGCGGGTCTGGTTCTTGTAGAAGGGGATCTCGTTGTACTGCTCCACCCGCTTGCGGTCCGCGGGGTTCTTGTAGAGCAGCTTCTGGATGACCTCGCCGTTCGCCACCGTCTTTTCGAGGATCTCGGCGACGTGTTCGGGCTTCACCTTGTTGTAGAGCACGCCTTTCGGCTGGATCGACACGAGCGGTCCCTGCTGGCAGAAGCCGTGGCAGCCCGTCTTTTTGGAGAACAGGCCCACCGAGGCGTCCAGGCCCTGCTTCTCGATCTGTTCGGCGAAGGCCTCGGCCACTTTCGCGGAGCCGTTGGCCAGGCAGCCCGTGCCGCAGCAGACCAGGATCTCGGCCTTGTGCTTCTTCTGCTTGTCCGCGGCCGCCTTGACGGTCTTGTCGAAGTCTTTGCGGGTTTCAATGGCCATCGTGGGCCCCCTTCCTGCCGAGGTACTTGGGCACGTCGGACGAGGCCGCGTTGCCGTGGTATTGCTCGTTGACGATCATGACCGGGGCCATGGCGCAGGCGCCCACGCAGTTCACGGTCTTGAGGGTGAAGCCCAGGTCCCCGGTGGTCTCGCCCGGGCCGATGGAGAGCTGGCGGCCGATCTCCTCGATCAGCTGGCCCGCGCCCCGGATGTGGCAGGCCGTGCCCGTGCAGACCTTGACGATGGTCTTGCCCTGGGGCGTGAGGGAGAAGGCCTTGTAGAAGGTCGAAACGGAGAAGACCTTGGCCAGGGGTACGTCCAGCGCTTCGGCGACCTTGTTGAGAACGTCGCACGGCAGGTAGTTGTAGGCGCGGTGTACGTCCTGCAGGACCTGGATCAGGGAGGCCTCCTCCCTGGGGTAGCGTCCCAGGATCTCGTCCACCGGCGCCGTATCCACACACGGTTGGTTGCTCATATCGGCGGCTCCTTACTTCTTGCTCTCGCCCCGGGTCTTGCCCAGTTCGTACCCCTTGTGCAGGGCCTGGATGTTGGCGTCCACCACCTGGGGCTTCCTGGCGAAGGTCTCCTTGATCAGGGCTTCGACCTCGCCCAGGTCCACGGCGTCGGTGGCGCCCAGGTAGGCGCCCAGGATGACCATGTTGGCGCCCCTCGGGTTCTCCAGCTCGTTGGCGATCTCGTTGGCGGGGACCTGTATGACCGTCACGTCCTTCCGTTCGGTCCCCCGGTTGATGAGCGAGGAGTTGATGAGCAGGAGGCCGCCGGCCTTGAGCATGGGTTCGAACTTGTCGAGCGAGGGCAGGTTCATGGCCACGACGGCTCGGGGGGACTGGATGACGGGGGACCGCACGGGCTTGTCCGAGATGACCACGGTGCAGTTGGCCGTCCCGCCCCGCATTTCGGGGCCGTAGGACGGCAGCCAGGAGACCTCCTTGCCCTGGTGCATGCCCGCGTAGGCGAGCATCTTTCCGATGAGCAGGACCCCCTGTCCTCCGAAGCCGGCTAAAATCACGTCATTCTGCATGGTCCATCCCCCTCCTCTATGGGACCATCGGGCTCGGAGCGCGGTCCTCGCCGTCGGGTGTCTTGAAGGTGCCCAGGGGATAGTAGGGCAGCATGTTCTTTTCGAGCCACTGGGTGGCTTCCGCGGGCGGGATGCCCCAGTTGGTGGGGCACGTGGAGAGCACCTCGACCAGCGAGAAGCAGTCCCCCTCCACCTGGTGGCGGAAGGCCTTGCGGATCATGGCTTTGGCGCCGGCCGCGTGCAGCGGCGTGTGGACCGAGGCGCGGGCGATGTAGGCCGGGGTGCGGAGCGTGGAGAGCAGTTCGGCCACGCGGATCGGGTACCCCGCCTGCTCGACGTCTCGCCCCAGCGGACACGTGGTGGCGACCTGCCCGGGCATGGTCGTGGGGGCCATCTGGCCGCCCGTCATGCCGTAGATGGCGTTGTTCACGAAGATGACGGTCACCTTCTCGCCGCGGTTGGCGCAGTGCACGATCTCGGCCATGCCGATGGAGGCGAGGTCGCCGTCGCCCTGGTAGGCGAAGACGACCAGGTCCGGCCGGGCCCGCTTGACGCCCGTCGCCACGGCGGGCGCCCGCCCGTGCGACGCCTCGTGGAAGTCGGTGGTGAAGTAGTTATAGGCCAGCACCGAGCAGCCGACGGGCGCGATGCCCACGGTGCGCTCGCGCACGCCGAGCTCGTCCACGACCTCGGCCACCAGCCGGTGGATGACGCCGTGGGTACAGCCCGGGCAGTAGTGCGTGTTGACGGCCGCGAGGGCCTCGGGACGGCAGAATACGGTCTCAGGCATTGCGCACCTCCTGGCGTTTCCCTTCGAGGACCTCCCGGCCCGCCGCCGCGATCTCCTCGGGCGTGGCCAGCATGCCGCCGGTGCGCCCGTAGAAGTAGACGGGCCTGGAGCCCTCCAGGGCCAGGCGCACGTCTTCGACCATCTGGCCCGTGGACAGCTCGACCACGAGCACGGCCCTGGCCTTTTCGGCCGCCTTCCGCACCGCTTCGTACGGGAAGGGGAAGAGCGTGATGGGCCGGATCATGGCCGCCTTGACGCCCTGGTCCTTCAGGTCCTCGATGGACCCGGAGCAGACCCTGGCGACCGTGCCGTACGCCACGATCAGCAGGTCGTAGTCGTCGTCCGTACCGTACTCGGCGCAGCGCACCTCGTCCCGGCACATGGTCTCGTACTTGGCGTGGAGCTTCTCGTTGTGGTGTTCGAGTTCCTGGGCGTCAAGGAACAGGGAGTTGATGATGTTGGTGGGGCGGTCGCCCTTGCAGCCCGTGGCCGCCCAGTCCTTGGGCCCGATCTCCTTGCAGGGCTTGCGGTCTTCCTTGAACTCGACCGGCTCCATCATCTGGCCGATGAGGCCGTCGCCCAGCACGAGCACCGGGTTGCGGTAGTAGTCGGCCAGGTCGAAGGCGTCCTGAACGAGGTCGGCCGCTTCCTGCACGGACCACGGGGCGAGCACCAGCAGGCGGTAGTCGCCGTGCCCGCCGCCCTTGGTGGACTGGAAGTAGTCCGACTGGCTCGGCAGGATGCCCCCCAGCCCCGGACCGGCCCGCATGATGTTGACCAGGACGACGGGGAGCTGGCTCCCCGCGATGTAGGAGATGCCCTCCTGCATGAGCGAGATGCCCGGCGATGAGGACGAGGTGAAGACGCGCTCACCGCTGCCGGCTGCGCCGTAGATCATGTTGGACGCGGCCACTTCGCTCTCGGCCTGGACGAACGTACCGCCCACCTGGGGCAGGCGGCGCGACATGTACTCGGGGATCTCGTTCTGAGGCGTTATGGGATAGCCAAAAAAGAGCTTGCAGCCGGCCTGTATGGCGGCCTCGCCGATGGCCTCGCTGCCTTTCATCAGTTTCTTTCCCATGGGATGAATCCCTTTCCTCTGGGGGAGCCGGAAGACGGGGCCTCGCCGGGGATCGGCTCGTTCCGTTGCTTCCGGGCCTCCGCTCGCGGCTCCCGGCGTTCTCTTCTAGTACGCGAAGTAGTGGTACATGGTGCCGTAAACCTGCATGTCGATGGCCACGTCGGGGCACGTTATGCAGCACAGGCGGCATCCGATGCAGCGCTTCTGCTCTTCGACCTGGGCGAAGAAGTATCCCTTGGAGTTGATGTCCTTGGACATGCCGAGGATTTTCTGCGGACAGGCGTGCACGCACAGCTCGCACCCCTTGCAGCGCTCCTTGTCGATCTTGATCTGCGGCACGGTGGGCTCCTTTCTCAGCCGACCACGAAGAGGGGGCCGACGGTTCGTTCACTGCGTGATTCATCGAAGGGCGGTTTGACGATGCGCTTCATGACCACCAGCGGGCACTCGAAGCGGTCCGGGTCCAGGTGGGGCCTGACGGCCGAATCCACGGTGACGGCCGCGACGCGGGTGCCCACCCGGCGGGCGGTCTCAAGCGCCATGTCGTAGCCTTCGCGCACGATCTCGGGCGTCGTCTCGCCCATGAGATGGGTATTGGAGAGGATCCCCGTCACCTTCAGGCGCGAGGTGGCTTCGATCTCGGCGATCATGGTCAGCGCCGACTCCACGTCGGGCGTGAAGGGGCGCCTGAAGTTCAGCACCAGGAAGAAGTCCGAGTCGTCGGGGATGACGTCGGTGAGGGAGGCCACGGCCCGCACGCCCGTGTCGTCCCCTCCGGCGTCCATGAGCAGCTTCCGGCTCGGGTTTCTCAGGCGGGCGCGGATTTCCGGAAGGATGATGGGCAGGTCGGACGAGTAGTACTCGCCGGACGGGGCCACCAGCTCCACCCCGGCGTGGGCGAGGATGTTCCTGGCGGAGCGCGACCGCAAATAGGGCTTGACCACGTCCAGGTCCACCACGGACACGGCGATGTCTCCGGCGGCGAGCGCCAGGGCGGCGTTGATCGTGATCTCGGTCTTTCCGCTGCCGAAGTGCCCGGCCAGAATCGTCACCCTCCGGCGGAACAACCCGGCGATGGCGGCGGTCTCCTCCGCGGGCTGGGGAATATGCCCCAGTTTCCCGTCGTGCTGCGAACTCAAGGCATTCACCTCATTTCAATGGGGGAGAGGTCCCCGAACAAGGTTTTCAATATAGCGCGTCCGGGGGAAATAGGGAAAATCTGCCCCCCACACGCGTGCGAAAAAGGCGGCATATGCCCCATCGCTGTTCGGGCTCTTCTTGACGGGGCCCCGTTTTCGGGGCTTCGGGGCGGAGCAGCGCCCTCAGGGCGCGGACCCGGCCTCCGCCGTATCCGCCGCAGTCTGTGGGGGGAGGTCCGTCCGGTATACCAGGCCGCCGCCCTTGGATTGTTCCCCGATGTAGAGAACGGGGCCGCCCTCCGCCGTGCCTGCGCACAGGGATGTGGCGGGGCCCGGAAGGTCGCCGGACTCCCAGCGGGATTCCCACACGAACCCGGGCGTCATGACGAAGGCCTTGACGTGGTAGGGGGCGTCGGCGGAAGCCACCAGCAGGTAGTTTCCATAGGAAGTGATGGCCGAGGCCGAGCGCAGGTTGCGGCCGTTCACCACCGAGAGGTGTGTACCCTGCACGACCCCTATGGAGCCGGCGCGCCT
>JBJKRE010000220.1:0-4238 GCA_046704825.1 Acidobacteriota bacterium | reverse complement strand
GACGCTCCATGCATTCGCGTCTCAGGGCGCATCCGTAGCCTCGAACCCCTTCGAATCCCTCACAGAGATGTCCTTTGTGGGATGCCTTCGTAAGGAGTCCTCTGGCGGAGAGTGAGGGATTCGAACCCCCGGGCCCTTGCGGGCCAATGGTTTTCAAGACCATCGCCTTCGACCACTCGGCCAACTCTCCGCGTGAACCAGAATAGGGCGGGGATGGGCGGACGTCAAGGCTGGAAAGGATTTCAGTAGAACATTCGCCGCATGAGGCTGATGCCCTCGAAGAAGGCCCCGGCGGTGCCGACGTCGGCGGAGATGGCCTCCTTGAGCGCGTCGACGGAGTCGAACTTCTTTTCGGGCCTGAGGAACTGGAAAAAGAGGACACGGATCTTCCGGCCGTAGAGCTGGCGGGCGCCTTCGAGGATGTGGACCTCGACGGCCACCTCGTCCTTGCCGAAGGTGGGCCGCTTGCCGAGGTTGGCCACGGCGGGCAGGAGGACCGCATCGCCCACGTCCACGGCGACCACGTAGACGCCGTAGGCGGGGATGAGTTCGTTCTCGATGGACAGGTTGGCCGTGGGGAAGCCGATGGTCTTGCCGCGGCCGTCGCCGTGTTCGACCATGCCCTCGATGATGTAGGGGCGGCCCAGGAGCCGGACGGCCTTCTCCATCTCGCCCTTGATCAGCAACTGGCGGATCAGGGTGGAGGACACCACGTCGCCGTCGACCTTGAGCTTCTTGAAGGCCTTAGCGGTGTACCCGTAGCGGTCCTGCAGGGACTGCAGGAAGGCGATGTTGCCGTCGCGGTTGTGGCCGAAGCGGAAGTCCTCGCCGATGTAGATCTCCCGGGGGGTGATGCGTTCGGCGAGCATCCGCGTGAAGTCTTCCGCGCTGACCTGTCCGAACTCGCGGGTGAAGGGCACCTCGAGCAGCGCCTGGATGCCCAGGTGCGACAGGATGTCCCTCTTCTGGCCGAGCGTCTGGATGAGCTGGGGCGCCCGGTCGGGGTAGAGCACCTTCAGGGGATGGGGTTCGAAGGTCACCACCATGCTCGTTCCGCCCTCCTCGCGGCTCCTGGAGATCACCTTGCGCAGGATCCGCTTGTGGCCGCGGTGCAGGCCGTCGAAGTTACCGATGGTGATGATGACGGGCGGCGTCAGCTCGGGAATGTGTTCGAAATCGGTCAGGAGAATCATACGAGCCTCATCACGAGTATGGACAGCAGTCCGGCGAGCACGCCGGCGACCAGGTCGTCCAGCATGACGCCCCAGGTTCCCGGGAATTCCTCCATGCGGTTGATGGGAAAGGGCTTGAGGATGTCCAGCAGCCGGAAGAACCCGAAGGCCAGGAGCATGTAGACGAAGTCGGGCGACAGGAAGGCGAGCGCCACGAGCATGCCCGCCACCTCGTCGATGATGACGAAGGACGGGTCCGTGATGCCGCTCGCCTTGAGGACTCGCGGGACGGCGAAGGCCGAAAGCACGAGCACGAGGAAGAGTTCGGAGATGGATAGAAAGAAGCCCCACTTCTCCGGCATGACGAACGCGGGGACATAGAGGAAGAGGCCGGCCGCGGCGCCGATCGTCCCCGGCATGCGCGGCGTGTAGCCCAACCCGAGTACCGTTGCAATAGCCTGTGCCCAGAAAGGTCCATGATTACGCGCCGATCGTTTTTCCCGATCCAATGATCTCCCCCACCAAATCATAGGGATGGGCGTCCGTGATCCTCACGCCGGCGAATGTGCCGGGCGGAGCGAACCCGTCGTTGATGAGGACCCGACCGTCGATGTCCGGGGCCTGCGTGGCGAGACGGCCCTGGAGAAGGTGCTCGGTCTCGTCGCAGACGCCCTCCACGAGCACGGTGTGTACCTGTCCCACTCTCTGCTTGTTCTTTGCGTAGGAAATGGCCTGCTGGACCTCCAGCAGCCTCTCCTGCCGCCGGGTCTTGGTGCGCTTGTCCACGGGGTCCCCGAGGGGGTAGGCCGTGGTGCCGTCCTCCCGCGAATAGGTGAAGGCGCCCACGTGGTCCATCTCGGCGGCGCGCACGAAATCCAAAAGCGTCCGGAAGTGCTCCCGCGTCTCCCCGGGGAATCCCACGATGAAGGTGGACCGAACGGCGAGGCCCTCGACGGCGGAGCGCGCCCTCTCCAGGAGCCGGAGGAAGATCTCGCCCGAGCCGCCCCGCTTCATGGCCTTCAGCACGTCGGGGTGAGCGTGCTGGAGCGGCAGGTCGAGGTAGGGCACGAGCCGGGAGCAGGCCGCCATGGCCTCCAGCATGGGCTCGGTCAGATGGTTGGGGTAGGCGTAGAGCAGCCGGATCCACGGCACGTCCGTCCGTTCATCCAGGGCCTTCAGAAGACGGGGCAAGCCGTCTTTGAGCCCGATGTCCCGCCCGTAGTCGGTCGTGTCCTGGGCCACCAGCACGACCTCCTGCACGCCCTGGGCGGCCAGCTGCCTCACTTCGTCCACAAGGCCGTCGACGGGCCTGGACTGGAGACGGCCCCGGAAGGTGGGGATGGGGCAGAAGGAACACGGGTTGTCGCAGCCCTCGGCGATCTTGACGTAGGCGAGGTGGCGCGGCGTCGACAAGATCCGCGGCGCCAGGCCGTCGTAGATCGGGATGTCCGCCGTGGGCGCCGCGTCGATCTCGGGGCTGGCTAGCAGTTCGGAGACGCGCGCGGCCGCGCTGAGGGGGATGAAGCCGTCGATCTCCGGGATGGACTTCCTGAGGTCATCCTTGTAGCGCTGGACCAGGCACCCCGCAACGATGAGCCGCCGGACGGCGCCCTGCTTCTTGCGCTCCGCCTGCTCGAGGATCACGTTGATCGATTCCTCCTTGGCCGCGTCGATGAAGCCGCAGGTGTTGACGATGACGACATCGGCGTCAGGGTCGTTCGTGACCTCGTGGCCGGCCTTCCTCGCCTGGCCCAGCATCCACTCGCCGTCGACCCAGTTTTTCGGGCATCCCAGTTGTATCATAGCGACGCGCATTCGGCCTCCGTGACTGTGCAAAAATAGCATGGACTCGATTGCCTTTCAAATGCAGGGCCTTGGAGCGGGCGATCCACCGGACTTAAAGCAACAACGCCGAGGGCGCTTTTATTGATCGCGCCGGTCCAGTCACAGGTGCTGAGATATTGATTCGACACCAGTCGGCGTTGCGGAAGCCGAAAAAAATCCGGCCGAAGGCCGGATTTTGCAGGCTCCGAAGGGTTGGACGGGTTCGGGATCGTGAGTTCAGAGCTTGGATGACCGGAGGCTCGGGACTATCCGGCTTCTCGCTTCCCCTCAGCAGATGGTGCTCCCTCTACGCCCGCAGGGGAAAGCCCGCGTCCGCGAATGCCGGCCCGCGCTCTGTCCACTTTGCCCGAAAACTCCTTTCCAGCCCCTCGGTAGCCTGGCTCCCCGGCGGCCATCTGGAAGCGGCCGCCGGTCATTTCCACGTGATCACTTGATCACTTCACTAATACGTGATGACAATCTTGCCTCCGCTCTTGGTCACCCTAAGCGTGTCGCCCGAGTTGCCGGAAAGTTCGTAGAAGACGAGCGGAGGCGAACCGGCCGCGAGGTCCGTAGTGTCGTGCGGGAAGGACGCGCCGGACGCGAAGGACTGGACCTCCAGGTCGGCGGTGGGGTCCAGGGCCGGGTCGTTTGGATACTGCTGAACGAAGATGTTGGTGGCCGAAGGGGTGAGCGGTGAGAGCGAGGTTACGCCGCCATACCGCAGCAGGGCCACGGCCGGCGTCACGGCGAAGGCCTGCGAGGCCACCAGCGACGGGTCGCTCGCACTGTAGACGGACGGTACGGAAGCCCCGGCCGGGTAAACCACCGCGTGATACGTTCCGGTGACGGATAGCGTCGACGTGTCCACGCTCCAGTCGAGGACGCCCGACGCGTCCGAGGTCGCCGCGGAAGACGTCACGAGGGTGCCCGATGGATCGTACAGCGCGACCGTGAAGGCCGTGGACGACCCGTAGCCCTGCCCCCCGAAGTAGGCGGTCTCACCCGCCATGAAGGACCCGGACGTTGCGGTGCGTCCGGCGTCGGAGTAGGAAGCCCAGGAGACAACGTAGAAGCTCGTGCACGCGTTGGCCAGATCGTCGGCCGGCGAGGTGTCGGACCCGCAGGCCGATTCCCACGTGGCGCAGACGGAATAGATACCGTAGGCCGGGAAAGTCCCCGAGGCGGCTGAGACCGCGTCGTCCACGTAGGAGCCCGGGCCCATGTCGACCAAGGTATGAC
>JBJKRE010000219.1:0-5093 GCA_046704825.1 Acidobacteriota bacterium | reverse complement strand
GAGCAGGACCACACGCCTGTCTCCTGCGAGGGGCGACCGGGTCACGAGGCCCATCCTCTCGAGTTTGTCCACGGCTTTGGTGGCGGCAGGGCTGCTCACCCCCAGAAGGGCCGCCACCTGGTTCAGCTGGTACGAGCCGTTCAGGGAAAGGACCTTGAGCAGTCGGAGCTGTGACGGATTCGGTGAGGAGGCGCCCGCCTCACCGAGTACGCCGAGCTCCAGGACTTCCCTCACTGTGGCGGCGAAGATGTGGCTTCCGCGGATGAGCGGGAGGAACTCCCCTCTCTCCATGGTCCGCTCCGCGCAACGGTTGGTCAGCCGGGGGCGGTCTTTCGGATGGTCGGAGCATCGGCAGGGCGCCCCAAAAGTGACACCCGTAGCCTCCCCGTGGACCGGGACGGTACTGCGAGGCGCCCTGCTGACGGTTAACCCCGTTACTAGTTAATTCGCGTTACAAAATCTAAGTCTCGCACGGGTCGGAGTCAACCCTTCCGACGGGCCTTCCGACGCCCACGACCGCGGGGCCTTCCGCTGACCCCGCGGGCAGTCCGGCCCTCCCTTCGCACCCCGCCGGAAAAGCGTGCGATCCGGGCTCATTTCTCATTGACACAACCCCGTGATTGTGAAATACTTTTCACCTTTTTACAGGGGGTTTCCGCTAACACTTCCAAGTGGCTGTTTTTCAGGAGACTTACAGTGAAAGTTCACGAATATCAGGCCAAGGAAATACTGACTCGCTACGGCGTGGCCGTCCCGCGGGGCAAGGTTGCGTTCTCGGCGGAACAGGCCTACGCGATCGCCAAGGAGCTCGGCGGGACCGTGGTCGTCAAGGCCCAGATCCACGCGGGCGGCCGCGGCAAGGGGACCTTCACCGACGGCTTCAAGGGCGGCGTCAAACTCGCCCCGACCGCCGACGAGGCCGCAGAATTCGCCAAGAAGATGCTCGGCAACACCCTGGTCACCCACCAGACCGGACCGGAGGGCAAAGAAGTCCAGAAGGTCTACGTGACAGAGGCCAGCACCATCGCCAAGGAGTACTACCTGGGCATCGTGCTCGACCGGTCCAGGCAGAGCAACGTGATCATGTCCTCCACCGAGGGCGGCGTCGAGATCGAGAAGGTCGCGGCCGAAACGCCGGAGAAGATCCAGAAGGTCTGGGTCGACCCCCTGCTGGGCATCCAGCCCTTCCACGCTCGCCAGATCGCCTTCGGCCTGGGTTTCAAGGGCCAGGCCTTCAAGGAGTGCGTGAAGCTGGTCATGGCCCTGTACAAAGCCCACGAGGACACGGACGCCACGCTCACGGAGATCAACCCCCTGATCCTGAGCGACGACGGCCACGTCCTGGCGCTCGACGCTAAGATGAACTTCGACGACAACGCCATGCACCGCCACGCGGACATCCTCGACATGCGCGACCTCACAGAGGAAGACCCCCTCGAGACCGAGGCAAGCAAGTACGACCTCAACTACATCCGCCTCGACGGCAACATCGCGTGCATGGTGAACGGCGCCGGTCTGGCCATGGCCACCATGGACGTCATCAAGCTGGTGGGCGGGGAACCCGCCAACTTCGTGGAGGTGGGCGGCGGCGCCACCACCGAGCGCGTGAAGCACGCCTTCGAGATCCTGCTCTCGGACAAGCACGTCAAGGCAGTCCTGATCAACATCTTCGGCGGGATCGTTCGCTGCGACGTGATCGCCGAGGGCGTGATCGAGGCGGCCAGGGAAATCGGCGTGAGCCTGCCCGTGGTGGTCCGCCTGCAGGGGACCAACGTGGACAAAGGAAAGGCCATGCTCCAGGCTTCCGGCCTGAAGTTCTCCGTGGCCAACAACCTCAAGGAAGCGGCTCAGATGGCCGTGGCCTCCGTGAAGTGAGGACGTCATGAGCATACTCGTTAATAAAGACACGCGCGTTGTGGTCCAGGGCATCACGGGCAAGGAAGGCTCCTTCCACGCCCGCCAGTGCCTGGAATACGGAACCAAGGTCGTGGCCGGTGTAACGCCCGGCAAGGGCGGTACCACCTGGGAAGACAAGGTGCCCGTCTACGACACGGTGGCCGAGGCGGTCCGGCAGCAGGGCGCCGACGCATCGCTGATCTTCGTGCCCCCGCCGTTCGCGGCGGACGCCATCCTTGAGGCGGCCGCGGCCGGCGTCGCCACCGTGGTCTGCATCACCGAGGGCATCCCCGCCAAGGACGAGGCCCGCGTGAAGGCCGCCCTTCGCGGCACGTCCACACGGCTGATCGGCCCCAACTGCCCCGGCATCATCACCCCCGGGGAGTGCAAGATGGGCATCATGCCCGGCTACATCCACAAGCCCGGCCGCGTGGGCGTCATCTCCCGCTCGGGCACCCTCACGTACGAAGCCGTCTGGCAGCTCACCGAGTCGGGCCTGGGCGAGACCACCTGCATCGGCATCGGCGGCGATCCCGTGCCCGGCACGACCCACGTGGACGCCCTCACGCTTTTCAACGCCGACCCCGCTACCGAGGGCGTGGTCCTCATCGGCGAGATCGGCGGGACCTCGGAGGAGGAAGCCGCCGACTACATCAAGAACGAGATGAAGAAGCCGGTGGTGGCGTTCATCGCCGGACAGTCGGCGCCTCCCGGGCGGCGCATGGGCCACGCTGGAGCCATCATAGCCGGCGGAAAACGCACGGCCGCCGAGAAGATGGCCGCGTTGTCGGAAGCCGGCGTCACAGACGTGAAGTCGCCCACCGAGATCGGCGACGCCATGCAGAAGGCCCTCAAGGCTTGAAAAAGCAAGGACGGGGACTATATTTAGGAGCCCGAGGGTGGGTAGCTGCGGTTACCCACCCTGTTTACGTTCCAACCGGTTCCAGGGCCCTGCCGGGCGCATGCGGCCCACAGTGAGGAGATAGACCATGCCAACCACTCTCGAACGCCACAGCGGCACCCTCGAGGAGGGAGCCGACGTCGGCTCGCCCCGCCTCAAGGACATCCACAAGGACAAGATCGCCGTCTCAGGCCACGGCCGAAGGGTCAAGAAGGATCTCCAGATTACCGTCATCCCCGGCCACTGCAAAGGCAGCCTTTGCAACATATGCGTCGAACTGTGTCCCGAAAAGGTTCTCGGCATGGGCTTCAGACACGCCGAAGTGGTGGACGCCGACGCCTGCACCAAATGCATGCTCTGCGAAATCCGGTGTCCCGATTTCGCCATATTTGTTGACTGAGGATTAATACGATGACGACCCAAAACGTTAAATTCCTTTCAGGAAACGAATCCTGCGTCGAGGGCGCGCTCGCGGCCGGCTGCCGGTTCTTCGCCGGCTACCCCATCTCGCCCTCGTCGGAAATCGCCGAGAAGATGTCCGGCCGGCTGCCCCGGCTGGGCGGCAAGTTCATCCAGATGGAGGACGAGCTGGCCTCCATCGGCGCGATCATAGGCGGCAGCCTCGCCGGCCTGAAGGCCATGACCGCAACGTCCGGCCCTGGTTTCTCCCTCATGCAGGAGAACATCGGCTTCGCCATGATGGCCGAGGTGCCCTGCGTGGTGGTCAACGTCATGCGGGGCGGCCCGTCCACGGGCAACCCCACCGGTCCCTCCCAGTCCGACGTTCTCCAGACGAAGTGGGGCACCCACGGAGACCACCCCGCCATCGTGCTGTCACCCGCCACGATCAGCGAGGTCTTCGAAACCACGGTACACGCCTTCAACTTTGCCGAGAAGATGAGGACCTGCGTGGTCCTGGCCATCGACGAGGTCGTGGGCCACATGCGCGAGAAGCTGGTCATTCCGCCGGCCTCCGAGATCAAGGTCCTCAACAGGCCCAGACCTTCCCTGAAGCCCGGCGAGACTTACTATCCTTACCAGGAGACGGAAGACCTCATCCCGCCCATGATGAACTACGGCGAGGGGGCACGCTACCACGTCACGGGCCTCAACCACGACAAGACCGGCTTCCCCACGGGGAACCCCGAACTCATGGAAGCCGGCAACAGGCGGCTCCTGGAGAAGATCGACAAGCACATCGACGAGCTGACCCTGGTCGAAAACCACCGGATCGACGACGCCGAGGTCCTGGTGGTGGCGTACGGCTCGACCTCCCGCTCGGCCAAAAGGGCCGTGGAGGAAGCCCGGCAGAAGGGCGTCAAGGCCGGCCTCTTCAGGCCCATCACGCTCTTCCCGCTGCCCGAGAAGCAGATCCTGGCCGCCGCGGCGCATGCCAAGAAGGTCATCGTGCCGGAAATGAACCTCGGTCAATACAAGCTGGAAGTGGAACGGGTGCTGGGCAAAGCGATCCCCGTCGAGGGCCTGAACCAGGTCAACGGCGAGCCGATCCAGCCCTCCCGCATCCTCTCCGCCATAATGGGAGACTGAGCCATGTCCATGGACTATTTCGAATACCTGCGCAAGGACAAGATGCCCCACATCTGGTGCCCGGGCTGCGGCCACGGCACCATCATGAAATCCATCCTTCGCGCCATCGACAAGCTCCAGTGGAACAAGGACGACGTGGTGGTGGTGAGCGGCATCGGCTGCTCCAGCCGTACGCCGGGCTACCTGGACTTCAACACCCTCCACACGACCCACGGCCGGGCCCTGCCTTTCGCCACCGGCGTCAAGCTGGCCAACCCCAAGCTCCACGTGGTCGTGGTCTCGGGCGACGGCGACGCCATGGCCATCGGCGGCAACCACTTCATCCACGCGTGCCGCAGGAACATCGAGATCACCCTGATCGTCTTCAACAACAACATCTACGGCATGACGGGCGGCCAGGCCTCCCCCACGACCTTCACGGGTGCCCGGGGGACCACGGCGCCCTACGGCGTGATCGAACAGCCCTTCAACGTCTGCGAACTGGCCCAGGGTGCAGGCGCGACCTTCGTGGGCCGCGCCCTCGACCTCGACGCCGTGGCCATGGACCGCGTGATCCTCGCGTCGCTCAAGAACAAGGGCTTCTCAGTGGTCGACGCATGGTCCCAGTGCACGACGTACTTCGGCAGGCAGAACAAGTGGGGAGACGCCACCGACATGATGGAGCGATACAAGGGGATGACATACAACGTCAGGATCTCCGACAAGATCAGCGACGAAGAGAAGGCCGGCAATTTACCGGTGGGAGTGA
>JBJKRE010000218.1:0-13275 GCA_046704825.1 Acidobacteriota bacterium | reverse complement strand
CCGGGGCCGTGCGGAAGGCCTGGCCGGACGACCTGCCCGTGTTCGTGCGCATCTCCGCCACGGACTGGGTGGACGGCGGCTGGGACCTCGCGCAGTCCGTGGTGTTTGCGAAGAAGCTCAAATCCCTGGGGATCGACCTGGTGGACTGCTCGAGCGGCGGGCTCGTGCCCGACGCCAAAATCCCTGCGGGGCCCGGCTTCCAGTCGCCCTTCGCCGGCGCCGTGCGCCGCGAGGCCGGCGTCGCGACGGGCGCCGTGGGGATGATCACCGACCCGGCCCAGGCGGAGCAGATCGTGCGCACCGGCGTGGCCGATGCCGTCCTGCTGGCGCGCGAACTGCTGAGGGACCCGTACTGGCCCCTGCACGCGGCGCGGGCGCTGGGCGACGACGTTCAGTGGCCGAAGCAGTACGTGCGGGCGAAGCTGAAGTAATAGGAAACGGCCGGGGATTTCAGCCCGCGTTCACCAGTACCACCGCCAGGCGATCAGGGATTCGGCGGCCTGGTTGTCCACGGCCTTCGAGAAGAAGAAGCCCTGCGCGTACTCGCATTTGAGCGCCTTGATCGTGGCGAGCTGTTCGCGCGTCTCCACGCCTTCCGCGATGATGTCCTTGCCCAGGTTGTGGGCCATGGTGACGACCGTCTTGACGATCTCCAGGCTCTCCGGGTCCGTGTCGATGCGTGTCGTGAAGGACTTGTCGATCTTCACCGTGTCGATGGGGTACTGCCGCAGGTAGCTCATGGAGGAGTAGCCCGTCCCGAAGTCGTCGATGCACAGCCGGATGCTCTGGGCCTTCATCTGCTTGAGCATGTCCATGGCGTACTCGGCGTGCTCCATGATCACGCTCTCGGTGATCTCCAGCTTCAGGTCCGAACCTTCAAGTCCCGTCTCCCTCAGCAGGAGGTCCACCTGGGCGATGAGTTCGGGACGCAGGAACTGCAGGGCCGAGAGGTTGACGCTGATCATGAGGGGTACGGTGCGGCTGTGGCGGGTCTGCCATGCCCGGAGCTGCCGGCAGGCTTCCTGGAGGACCCAGCGGCCCATGGGGATGATGAGGCCCGTCTCCTCGGCGAGGGGGATGAACTCCGCCGGCATGACGATGCCCCGCTTGGGGTGGATCCACCGGATGAGCGCCTCGAAGCCCGCCGTCTTGCCCGTCTTCAGCGAGACGATGGGCTGGTAGTAGACCCGGAAGTCCCCGTGCTCGAGGGCCCGCCTGAGGTCCGTCTCCAGCTGGAGGAGGGCCACCGCCCGCGTGTGCATGGAGGCGTCGAAGACGGCGTGGCGGGCCCGCCCCAGGGCTTTCGCGCGGTACATGGCGGTGTCGGCGTCCCTGAGGATGTCCTCGGGTCGCTCGTACCCGGGTGAACCCAGCGCGATGCCGATGCTGGCCGAGGTGAACACGTCGTTGCCCTCGAGCCTGAAGGGCTCTTTCAGGGCCTTGTTGAGCCGCTCGGCGAAGCCCACGGCGTCGTGGGCGTCCCGGATCTCTTCCAGCAGGATGGCGAACTCGTCCCCGCCGAGCCTTGCGGCCGTGTCGGCGGGGCGCAGGCAGGCGTTGACGCGATCCGCCAGCTCCACGAGCAGGCGGTCCCCGATGGTGTGGCTGAGGCTCTCGTTGACCACCTTGAACCGGTCCAGATCCAAAAAGAGCACCGCGAAGTGATAACCCGCCTTGCGCTCGGCTCGGGCCATGGACTGTCCGAGCCTGTCGATGAAGAGCGCCCGGTTCGGCAGGCCGGTGAGGGCGTCGTGGAAGGCGTCGTGCATGATCTGCTCCTCGGCGTTCTTCCGGCCCGTGATGTCGGTCAGAGAGCCCGCCATCCGGTACGCCTTTCCATTACCGTCGCGCACCGCCAGGCCCCGCGTCAGCATCCAGCGGTGCTGGCCCGTCCTGTGGAGCATACGGTGCTCGTGCTCGAAGTGGGCGGTCAGGCCCTCAAGGTGGGCGTAGATCTTGACCTTGAACTCCTCCACGTCCTCGGGGTGGATCCACTTCAGCCACTCGTCGAGGCTCTCGCCGATCTCGTCCTCCCCGCATCCGAGCATGGCCTTCCACCGCGGAGAGGTGTGGACGACGTCGCGCCTGAGGTCCCAGTCCCAGAGACCGTCGTTGGCGCACTGTGCCGCCAGGGCGTACCGGTCCGCCTCGCCCGCGTCGCAGTCGGCGGCCGCGGGTACGCGCCCCTCCGGGGCGATTCCGACGAGCGTGTAGACGGTTCTTCCCGAACCGTTGGCGTTTCGGAGGACGCGGAAGGCGGCCTCGGCAACGTCGCCGTCTTTCCGCCGCAGGTTCAACGCCGTCCGTGACGTCCCCTTCGAATGGAGAACGCGCTGGACGGCTTCGGGATCGCCGTCACCGCCGTGGGTCGCCAGGAAATCCTCGAGGGAGCGGCCGTGCAGGTCCTGATTCGCAAAGCCGGTAAAGCGTTCGAAGGCGGCGTTGCCGTAGAAAACGGTGCCGTGGCCGTCCACCAGCAGGACCACCTGGTCTACGTGGTCCGCCGCGAGCCTGAGCGCGTCCACCTGCTGGCGGAGCGGAATCCCCTTTGTCCGAGCCCTCTGCACCATGATCGACCCGCGCCGCCGCGGTCCCCCGCTGGTTCGACATCCCCCATGAAAGATCGAATCTGTCAGCTGTGAACAGACTAGTTGTCCGGCGCGCAGGTTGTCAAGCGGGCACGCATGGCCTGCTGTACAATGGCCTTACGAACGGGACGCCGGGATCGCCGGCTCCCGTCCGGGCCACGGGGAGATCCGATCATGAGAAAGTCGTTCAAGTTCTTCCTCTTCCTCGTTCTCGCCGCCGGGGCCGTGTACGGGTACCGGTACGTGAAGCTGACGTACTTCAGCGGCAGTGGTGCTCCGAAGAACAGCGCCCAGGTGCTCATGGACAGCGTGGGGGCCACGGACAGGCAGGTGATCCGGTCGCTTTTCCTGGTCGAGAACCGGGCCACGGGACGTCATGCGACGGGGCTCCTGCTCAAGAGCGGCGTCATCCTGACGGACGGCGGCGTCGCGTCGGGCGCGCGCCCGGGCGATCTCGCCGTGTACGCCAGCTCCGGCGACCGGGTGCGGCTGAGCGGCTTCGAGGTCCAGCGCGGTACCGGCGTGGTGGAACTCCGCCCGACGCGGCCGCCCGACGGCGGGATGGACCTGGGCGAGGGCGCGGACGTGGCGCCCGGACAGAAGGTGTACACGTGGGGATTCCCGGGCTCGGAACTCCCGCCCGATCCCCTGTTCAGCGAGGGGGTGATCGCGGGGTTCCGCACCGTGGGCGCGCCTGGCGCTCGGGCGGTGACCCGTCTCGTCCTGAGCGGTTCCTTCAGGATGGGAAACGGCGGTGGCCCCCTGTTCCGGTCCGAAGACTACAAGCTGGTCGGTTTCGTGGTGACGCGTCGTGCGCCCGTGGATCCCTACGTCGAGAGGGCTCTGAGGGCCCTGGCCTCGGCCCCGCCCGGCCGGACGGTGGACCTGGAGGACGGGCGCGGACGCGTGCGAAGCGTGGGCGTGGACGACCTGGCCGCCCAGGTCATGGGCCGCCTGGCGCAGCAGCAGGCCGGTGTGGAGGCCGAGGCCATCCCCATCTCGACGCTGAACCGCAGCCTCGCCAACGAACGCTAGCGACCCGCCGCCCCCCAATAAAGAGCCGGGACCCGAAGGCCCCGGCCAGTACGTCTTATTTGACGATGATCTTTCCTTGATTATCTCTTCGCGTTGGCGTCGCCGGTGGCGGCCCCGTGGAGCTTGACCTCCACCTTCTCCTCGAGGTTGTCGTAGTACTCCTTGAGGATGGCGATGACCTCCGGCTTGGAGAACTCCTTCGGGACGGGCTTGCCCTCGCTCATGAGCTTGCGCAGCATGGTCCCCGAAAGCAGCAGCCTGGCGCCGCCCTTGTAGTTGCCGTTCTCGTCGATAACGGCCTTGCTCTCGTGCGGGCAGGTCTTCATGGACGCCATGGTGCCGCACTCGTAGCAGTAGAAGGTCCAGTCCATGGCCAGGGGCTTGAGCTGGAGGGCGTTCGGCGGGATCTCGTGGAAGATCTTCTGGGCGTCGAAGGGCCCGTAGTAGTCGCCCACGCCCGCGTGGTCGCGGCCCACGATCAGGTGGGAGCACCCGTAGTTCTGACGGAAGACGGCGTGCAGAAGGGCCTCGCGCGGACCCGCGTAGCGCATCTCCATGGGGTATCCGCCCTGGATGACGCGCTCTTTGCGGAAGTAGTTGTTCACCAGGGCGTCGATGGCCTTGACGCGCACGTCGGCCGGGATGTCGCCCGGTTTGAGCTTGCCGACGAGCTGGTGGATGTACACGCCGTCGCAGACCTCGATGGCGATCCACGCCAGGTAGGCGTGGGAGTTGTGCATGGGGTTCCGGAGCTGGAGGGCCGCCACCGTGTTCCAGCCGCGCTCTTCGAAGAGCTTACGGGCGTCCGCCGGGCGCTGGTAGATCTCCTTGAACATCTCGGGATAGTACGACTCGGAGAGGACCTTCACCGGGCCGGCGAGGTTGATCGGGGCCTGGGCCATGACTTTCTGGACGCCCGGGTGCGCCTGGTCGGTGGTGGTGAAGACCTTCTTGCACTCGTGTTCCTTGTCGATGGTGTACTTCTCGGTGACCTTCATGGTGCCCATGATGGTCTCGGTCTCCAGGTCCCACAGGGCCACTTCCTCGTTGGGACCGATGGAATCCGCCAGGTCCTTCTCGGCCGAGAGCGTGATGGGGATGGGCCAGAAGAGGTCGTTCTTGGTGGGCATGGTGAAGGTGTCGCAGCAGCCCTGCCAGTCCGCCTTGCCCATGAAGCCGTCCAGGGGCGTGAAGGCGCCGATGCCCATCATGATGAGGTCGGAGGTTTCCCGGGTCGTCATGGGAACCTTCTTCAGGCCCTGGGCCTTCTTCAGTTCTTCCTCCCTCTGCTTGCCTTCGAGCAGCAGGGGTTTGAGTTCCTTGCTGCCGTGCGGGGAAACCAGTTTGCTCATCGAAAACCTCCTTCATTTGCCGGGCCGTACGCGACACTGCGCCCGTCTCTTCGGGTTTGGACTGAGTTTGTTTCGAACCCCCCCTAGGATTGGAAACAGGCCCTCCCGCCCTGGCGGGACCTCGTTTGTCACACCGTAATCATAGGTTTTCCACCTGTTTCAGGTAAGCCGCTCACGGGCAAATGCGGCTGTCGTGCGTGAAATAGCTCATGCCCGAAGGATGCCGCTTCTTAAATCCCATTGGGGCGTCCCTTTGAGCCGTGGGTGAAATGCCTCGCTGCCGACAGTAACGCTGTGGTCCACTCTGGAGCGCCCGAGGCGTGCAGGTGGGTGTAGGCCGCCCACACCGAACCGGCGACCACCCCGTCCCGCCCCGGGTAGCATCCCGTGCCGCGCAGGACCCGGCAGGCCGTCTCGGCAGGTTCGCCCTCCGGGACGATGCGCGAGTAGTGGAACTCGTGGCCCTTCAACCGGGTGCCCCCGGGGAAGAAGGGGTTGGTCCGGTCCACCTCCAGTTCGCTGTAACCGTGTCCCTGGGGCCGGGCCAGGACCTCCACGTCGAAGGGCAGGACGCCGGCCATGGGGTGGCGGTCGCCCCGCCAGAGGATGCCGCGCGACAGGAACATGAGGCCGCCGCATTCGGCGTAGATTGGGAGCCCCGATTCCGCGGCCGCCTTCAGGGCGGCCAGCCACTCGCGGTTGGCCGCCAGGGCCGGGCCGTGGGTTTCGGGAAAGCCGCCGCCTATGTAGAGCGCGTCGAGATCCTCGGGGAATCGCCCGTCGCACAGCGGCGAGAGGGGCACCAGCCGTGCGCCCGCCCGCTCGAGCGATTCCAGGTTCTCCGGATAGTAGAAGGTGAAGGCAGAGTCCTTCACGTAGCCGACGGTCAGGCCCGCGCCCGTCTCGGCCGAAACCGCCGTTCCCGAAGAGGGGGCTATGGCCGGACACCCGCCCGCGGCGTCCAGGATGGCGTCCAGGTCCAGGTTCGGGCCGCACAGGCGGCGGATGCTGGCCTCCAGGTCGGCGATGCGCGCGTGCTCCTGCGGCGTGACGAGCCCCAGGTGGCGCCCCGGCAGGAGGGTGTCGGCCCCGGCGCGGGGGAGCGTGCCCAGCACCGGCACCCCGCAGGTCGATTCGACGGCGTCGCGGATGACCGACTCGTGGCGCCGCCCCGCCACCTGGTTGAGGACCACGCCGGCGATGCGCACGTCCGGGTCCATCCTCTGGCAGCCCAGGACGAGGGCCGCGGCGGTCCGGGTCACCTTGGTGACGTTGAAGACGAGGACCACGGGGGCGCCGAGCGCCTTGGCCAGCTCGGCGGTGCTGTGCGTGCCCGCCGCGTCGAAGCCGTCGTACAGGCCCCGGTTGCCCTCGATGACGTTGAGGCCGGCGGCCGTGGCGCACCGTGCGAAGGATGCACGGACCGTGTCGAAACCCATCAGGTAGGTGTCCAGGTTGCGGGCGGGCAGGCCCGAAGCCCACGTGAGCCAGGCGGCGTCGATGTAGTCCGGACCCTTCTTGAAGGCCGCGGCGGGCAGGCCCCGGTCCCGGGCCAGCAGCAGCAGACCCAGCGAGAGGAGGGTCTTGCCCGAGTCCCCGCCCAGGCCGGCGACGACGACGCGTCGGTACAGCGAATCCGAAGCCATGGCACGCTTCCGTATGAAGAGATCCCGCCCCCACCCGCCGCGCGGCCGCGAATCGCAGGATGCACGGCGATGGCGGGATCGCAGGGGCCATCTTAGCAGGCTGTCGAAAAACTCACCATGGGGCGATGGCCCGGCTTGCCCGCCGGAAGAGAGGGGAGTCGTGTCAACCGGTTGGCCGTCAGGGCCGGTGGAAGACAGAGCTTTCTAGACAGGAGGCCGAATCGAAAAGCGAGAATTCTGGACCTCGATTTCGATTCCGATACCGATACCGACAGCGAGGCCGATTTCGATACCGATAGCGATTTCGTTACCGATAAAGGAAAGCGTTGTGGGTTGCGTATAATAAAAAGGTCGGCAACCGGCTGGAAGGAAAGGAGGCGAGGCCATGGAGGTTCACCTGCCTTGGGGCGGATCGACGCTGACGCTCAGCGTTCCCGACGGATGGCGTCTGGCGTTCCCGGAGGGGGAAGACGCGCCGGTCGCGGGAGGTTCCGCGCAGCCCGGCGAGAAGGACCTCGTGCGAGCGGCTCTGGCTCACCCCGCCGGGATCGACCCGCCGTCGCGGATGGACCTTTCGGGGCGCAGGGTCCTCCTCATCGTGGACGACAACACGAGGCCCACCCCCGCCCACCGTTTCATGGACGTCCTGCTGGACGAACTGGCCGCGGGCGGGGCCGCCATGGAGGACGTGCTGATCGTCCCGGCGCTGGGCATCCACACCCCCATGACCGGCGATGAGATGGCCGCCAAGGTCGGGGCGGCCAACCTCGCGCGGGTCCGATGGGAGAACCACGACGCCTTCGACCGGTCGGCCAGCCACCTCTTCGGGACCACGAGCCGCGGCACGCCCGTCCTGCTCAACCGCCGCCTCGTGGACGCGGACCTCGTGGTGCTCGTGGGCATGGTGGAGCCGCACCTGTGGGCGGGCTTCGGAGGGGGGTGGAAGAACGTCCTGCCCGGCGTGGCGCACGCCGAGACCATCGCGGCCCACCACGGCATCATCGCGGAGCCACCCTACCTCTTCAACCGCGTGGGCATGGCCCCCGAGGAGAACCTCTTCCGCACCGAGCTGGAGGAGGTGGCGGCCATGCTGCCCGCCCCGGTGCTCTGTCTGAACGTCGTCCTGGGCCGCGACCAGAGGGTGGCGGCCGCCTTCGCGGGCGAGCCCGTGGCCTGCCACCGCAACGCCGTGGCCTTCAACCGCCGGCTCTCGGGCCGTTACCTGGACGGCCCCGTGGACGCCGTCATCACGAACTCCTTCCCCATGGACATCAACCTCAAGCAGGGCATGAAGTGCGTGGGCAACGCCCTGCCGGCGCTGCTGCCCCGCGGGGTCGTCATGGGATTCATCCGGGCCGAGCGGGGCGTGGACGACGTGTCGCTCCCGGAGGACTCCAAGCCCCTCTGGCTCGTCAAGGCGCTCCTGAGGACCCTCGGTCCGTCGCGCGTCTTCGGCCTGCTGGAGCGGATCAAGAAGGGCCTCAACGTGGAGGAGAAGTTCCTCGCCTACTACACCATGCAGCTCATGCGCCGGAACGACCTGTACCTCTGCGTCCCCACGCTCTCGGCCGACGAGGTGAAGAAGCTCGGCTTCTTCCGCCATTCCACCGATCCCCAGGCCGTCGTCGATATGGCGGCCCGCAAGCTGCCGAAACACGCCCGCGTCGCCGTCTTCCCCGAGGGCGGCGCCACCTTCCCGATCCTGGGGGCGAACGGCGACAAGAGGCGGACCGGACAGCGCTACGATTCGCCGGTTGGCGCCCAGTAATTCCCGGTTCCGCGGGCGAGGCCGACGGCAGACTGTGACGGGGCGCACGAATCCGTCTCCCGGAGGCTCTGAGACGCAAGACAAGTCGTGCGTTTCTTGCACGCCATAACGCCCACCCGTCAAAGATTTGGCTCCCCACTCCAACCTGAGCTGCAACCCTCTTCTACAACTCCGATTGGAGGTCGTCTGTGGAGAAAGGGGCTATACTCAAATAGGGATGTAACTCCAAAGAGGTCCCTTCGCCGCAGATAAAGAAATCAGGGTACACGGTGCGACGTGGAGGGCAGCTCGGGGTTGCCGACGATAATCGGGCAGACAAGGGGGACCGGTCAGGTCCCCGCGTATAAAAGCAGCCTGCCTGGGAAGGAGAGGTCATGCGCACGAGGGGCGTCGCACTTGTTGCCTTAGGTATCTTGCTGGCTGTGCTCTCGGGCGTGGCCTCGCGCGCTCAGGGTTGCAACCTCCTGTGGCAACCGGCGAATCCCCTGCCCTTTGCCCGCCAGAGCGGATTCAAGCTGGCCTACGGTAACGGCACATTCGTGGCCGTGAGCGGAAGCGGCGTCGTCTATAGGAGCCCGGACGGCCAAAACTGGCGGAGGGTGTGCGCCGGCACAGACAACGATTTCATCGACGTGGCGTGGGGCAATGGCCGATTTGTTGCCATATCGCATGGGTACGACGTGTCAGTAAACACGGTTCATATCAGTGAAGACGGTGTCAGGTGGCGCGAGATCCCCTTTCCCTACGGCCCCGCCGTATACCTGAGCACAATTCGTTTCGTGGGCGGCTATTTTTGCGCGTTCAAGGAGGGAAACGGTCCGACGCTTTTTGTCAGCCCCGACGGCGTGGACTGGTCTTACGTGGCCTTTCCGGAAAATCTGAACGGCCTTGCTTACGGATCCGGAAAATACGTGGTCGTGAGCGGTGATCACTATTATGTGAGTCCAGATATGTCCGAATGGACGGCTTTCACGTATCCGGTTCCCGCGTATGCATACGGAATCTCGTATGGTCAAGGGCATTTTGTGGTTCTGGCGGAAAACGAAGGCCTCCACTTCAGCCTGACCACCTCGGACGCCGTCAACTGGTCGGACGCACCTCTTCAATACCCGCTATCCGCCATCTGCTTCGGAGCAGACGGCATCGTGGGCGTATGGAACGCGAACAGCCCGCCGTTCTATTGGTCCAAGGACGGTATCACCTGGTCGCAGAGTTCGGTGCCCGGCGTCGGCAGTTTCCCCAGCGACCTGATATACGCGGCGGGACAATTCGTCGCCTTCATGGGCAACCAGATTTGGACGAGCACGGACGGCATCGGCTGGGAGACGGCGGACACGCAGGGTGTTTCCGTGCCCTCCGTCAGAGTTCGCTACCTCGAGCCGCTGGGGAAATTCATGGCGGTCGGCTTCAACTTGATCGCATCGAGCTCGGACGGCAAAGAATGGTCATCGACGATGGTGAATCAGTATAACGTCCGCCTCTCCGACATTACCTCGGGAGACGGAGTCCTCGTCGCCGTAGGAACCTCAAACTACGCCGGCGGGATTTTCGTCTCATCGGACGGGACGGATTGGACCGATGTCTCACCGGGCAACCCGGAGAGTTTTCTCGGGGTGGCGTACGGCAACCACACCTTCGTAGCGGTCGGGGAGTACGGCGCCATTTACACGAGCCCGGACGGCACCAGCTGGACCCGCCGGGACACGGGCTTCCGAACGGACCTCAACGAGGTGGCCTTTGGTAACGGCCGTTTCGTGGCAGCCGGTGAGGGTGAGACGACCCTGTCGAGCGTGGACGGGGTGAACTGGACGGGGCAGGAGAATGTGGATTCCCATACCTACGGCCAGTTCGCAAGCGTCGTCTTCAGCGGGGGACG
The DNA here is from genome assembly GCA_046704825.1 of Acidobacteriota bacterium. Taxonomy (GTDB): domain Bacteria; phylum Acidobacteriota; class UBA4820; order UBA4820; family DSQY01; genus CAVRTJ01. Next base: position 3,010 of record JBJKRE010000218.1, on the reverse strand, counting down.
ATTCTGGGTGAACGCCCCCTTTGAGAGCAGCACGGACGGACTCACATGGACGGATTTGTCTGGTGTGAAGGGCCCGTTTGACGGGAGGCTGTACGGGGGCGGCAAATACGTCTTCTCTGCGTATCAGGATCGTATGCGGTCGACTTCAAGCACGGACGGCAGATCGTGGGAAACTCCGCCTCCAGGTATGCTCACCCAGATAACGAGCATGGCGTCCGACGGATCCACCTACGTCGCGGTCGACGAGAACTACGCGGTCTACAACGCCGAGGCCTGCTATCCCGAGGTGGCCACCGTGACCCCGGAAACGCTTGCCCTCCCGGGCGGAGAGACGGTCACCATCGAGGGCGCTCACCTGTCGGGAACCACCGCCGTGACCTTCGGAGGCGTTCCCGCCACCGGTTTCACTGTCGTCTCGGACCACGAAGTGTCCGCCGTGGCTCCGCCCCAGCCGTCGCCCACCATGATTTACATCACCCTCACCACACCCGGGGGGACGAGTCTGCTCACCGCCGGCAGCCGCATCGCGGCGGGCCCGCGCCCGCTCATTACGTCCGTACGGAAACAGGGGAACCCCTTCCGTCTTTTCGTCGCGGGAGAGAATTTCGACAGCGCGGTGCAGGTCACGGTCGGAGATCAGCCTGCACCGAGGATCAAGGTCAAGAGCGACAGCCTGATCAAGGTCAAGGGCGGCAAGTATCTGAAGTGGATGTGTCCCAAGGGACAGCCTGTCCAGATAACCGTCACCAATCTGAGCTCGGGTATACCGTCGAAACCTTTCACGTATACCCGGTAAGTACCGGCCCTTCGCTCGTCCCATCCAAGCGCCGCCACTGCGTCTGCAGACTGGAACACGCCAGATTCCTTCCGGCCGTCCCCGGCGCAGTTCTGCCAGGAATATTCCTCACCGCCCCATGTTGCGCAGATTACTTAGGCGGAAGAGCGGAACGGGTCCGCCCGCGAATCGGCAGGCACCACGACTATCTCGATCTAAGGTTCGTTCGAGTGCGGACCGCTTTCCAGGGCGCGGTTCACGCAGGTTTACGGACAACCTGCCGGGAGAACAGAATGGCTGAAATGAGGACGATTGCTGTGGTCGGGGCCACCGGGGCCCAGGGCGGCGGGCTGGCGCGCGCCATCCTGAACGATCCCGATAGGCCCTTCAACGTGCGGGCCCTGACGAGAACGCCCGGTTCAGAAAAGGCCGCCGAACTCTCCCTGCTCGGGGCGGAGGTGGTTCAGGCGGACCTCGACGACCGGGAAAGCCTCGAACGGGCGTTCGCAGGCGCTTACGGGGCCTATTGCGTCACGAACTTCTGGGAACACTTCTCGCCGGAAAAGGAGCTGGTCCAGGCCGCCAACATGGCCCAGGCGGCGAAGTCGGCGGGCCTGCGGCACGTTATATGGTCGACCCTCGAGGACACGCGCAAGTGGGTTCCCCTCGACGACGACCGCATGCCGACCCTCATGGAGAAGTACAAGGTCCCGCACCTCGACGCCAAGGGCGAGGCCGACGGGATATTCCGGAAGGCCGGCGTGCCCGCGACGTTCCTTCTGACGTCGTTCTACTGGGACAATTTCATCTTTTTCGGCATGGGTCCCAAGCCGGGTCCCGACGGAGTCCTGGCGCTCACGCTGCCCATGGGGGACAAGAAGCTGCCGGGCATCGCCGTGGAAGACATCGGCCGCTGTGCCTACGGCGTCTTTAAACGGGGCTCCGAGTACGTCGGGAAGACGGTCGGCATCGCGGGCGGGCACCTGACCGGCGGCGAGATGGCCGCCTCCCTCGGGAAGGTCCTCGGGCGGGAGGTGCGGTACAACGACGTCCCGCCGGAGGTCTACCGGAGTTTCGACTTCCCGGGCGCCGACGACCTGGGGAACATGTTCCAGTTCAAGCGCGACTTCAACGACTACTTCTGCGGCGCGCGCGACCTCGAAAAGGTCCGGTCGATCAATCCGTCCATCCAGAGCTTCGACGACTGGCTGGCGGACAACGCCGGGCGTATTCCGCTGGAATAGGCCGCAACGGCAACAGCCGCCGCAGGGCGCCCGGGCGCCCTGCGGCGTTCCCACGTCATTTCCAACGTCTCACAAGAGTTTTCGAACATTCGGACAGCCGAGCGGGCGCCCCGTCCCGCGCGGCGCCGTGCGTCATTGCACCCTCCTTTCTTCGGCGCGGCTCTGCGGGCGTTGCCTTCGCCGGCGGGCGGCATAGGATGGTGGTACGTTCCCGGCCGGCGAGCTGCGCGCGGGCCGGCCGGCGGACTTTGACCCGAACGGGATGGGGGGGTGCATGGACTTCACGAACGTCTACGAAGACGAACTCAGGGCGGAATCCTATTCGAAACTGGAGTTTCCAGGCACCTACTTCCTGGCGTACCGGGACCTGCCGCTGATCATCGCGGACCACGTCAGGGGGACGCGCGCCCTGGATTTCGGCTGCGGTGCGGGCCGGTCGGCCCGGTTCCTCAAGGGGCTCGGGTTCGAGGTCACCGGGGTGGATATTTCCCGGGACATGATCGATCGCGCGAGAAAGATGGACCCCGCGGGGGACTACCGCCACGTCGAGGACGGCCGGATCGGCCTGTGGGAAGGACCGGCCTTCGACCTGATCCAGTCCGTCTTCACCTTCGACAACATCCCCACCATGGAAAAGAAAACCGCCCTCTTCCGGGAGATGGCGGCCCTGCTCAATCCGCACGGGCGCATCGTGCACCTGGTGTCCTCGCCCGAGATCTACACGCACGAATGGGCGTCCTTCACCACGAAGGACTTTCCCGAGAACCGCGCCGCGCGCACGGGCGACAAGGTCAGGATCGTCATGACCGACGTGGAGGACCGGCGCCCCGTCGAGGACGTGCTCTGGACGCCCGAGGCCTACCGCGCGGTCTTTGCAGAGGCCGGCCTGGAGGTCGTCCGGACCTACCGCCCGCTGGGAATCGAGAGCGACCCCCACCCGTGGGTCAACGAGACCCGCATCGCGCCCTGGACCGTATATGTGCTGAAGAAG
>JBJKRE010000217.1:0-7053 GCA_046704825.1 Acidobacteriota bacterium | reverse complement strand
TTCCTGGACCTGACATCCGTCACGTTCACCGCCTCGGGCGGCGTGGCCTCCTCCTCCGTCCTGTACATCTTCCTCGCCCTCGCCTTCGGCATCACCATCTATCGCTGGAAACTGCCCATTCTGACGGGCAGCATCATCTTCGTCCCGCTCGTATTCATCGGGATCTGGCTCGGGCAACACATTCCGCTCTCCCTGAGTTTCCTGGGCGGTCACGCGGGCACGGGCTGGGACTTGATCCTTCTGCTTTACTGCTTCGTCGCCTCGGTGACGCCCGTGTGGATCCTGCTGCAACCGAGGGACTACCTGGCGTCCTACCTGCTCTACGCGGCCGTCCTGGTGGGAGTCCTCGGCATCGTCCTGGGCGGTCTCCCGGCCCGTTACCCCGGCTTCGTGACCTGGGACGCGCCGCACCTGGGGCCCATGTTCCCCATCCTCTTCATCACGGTGGCCTGCGGCGCCGTTTCGGGCTTTCACAGCATCGTGGCGTCGGGCACCACGGCCAAGCAGCTCAACACGGAAAAAGACGCCCTCACGATCGGCTACGGGGGCATGCTGTTGGAAGGTGTCGTGGCGGTGATCGCCCTCATCACGGTCCTGATCGTTCCCTTCGGCCACGCCAAGGGCGCCCCCCCGCAGGTTTTCGCGGCAGGCATCGGACGCTTTTTCGAAGTGCTGCACATGCCGGCGAGCCTCGGCGTACAGTTCGGCCTTCTCGCCATCTCCACTTTCCTTCTGACCACGCTGGACACCTGCACCAGGCTCTGCCGTTACGTCTTCCAGGAGTTCTTCTCCATGAAGAACAAATCCGGCCGCTTCGTGGCCACCTTCGCCAGCATGATCATCCCGGCGGTGCTGGTGCTCCTCACCTTCAAGGATCCCGTGACGGGACAGGTGATCCCCGCCTGGAAGGCCATCTGGCCAGTCTTCGGCGCCACCAACCAGCTGCTGGCCGCCCTAGCCCTCATGGTCGTCACGGTCTGGCTGCAGGCCATAGGCAAGAAGGTCTGGTACGTGCTCGTCCCGATGATATTCATGCTGGTCATGACCGCCTGGTCGCTGATCATCCTGGTCACGGAACCCTCGATGTCCGAGATCGTGCGGTGGGTGTCGGCATTCCTGCTGATCCTGGCGCTGATCCTAGCCTTCGAGGCCCTGAGAACATTCGTCCTGCGTTTGCGCAACCCGGCCCCGCCGCTGGAAGCGGTGAAGTAACCGCCCGGTCGTGTGGATCGGTCCCATTCCGGTTTTGGAAACAGACGGAGGGCGGGTTTTCCCCGCCCTCCGTTCAGGCGTACGGCGACCGTCGTTCCTGAGGCTTTCAGCCCCCCGTCTTCAGGCTCTCCTCCATGTACCCGTCCACGGCTATGAGGACGGCCGTGTCGAAGAAGTTCACGATCTGCCTGTATAGGTTGAGGGCCTGGTACAGGTTGGCGGTGGAGTCGAAGATGCCCTGCTCCACCACGTACTGCCAGAGAACGGATCGCGCCAGCTGTATGGCTCTCACGACGCATCGCAGGGGTACGCCCTCGCGGTACCGGCGCCGACCCGTATCCGCAAAGTGCCCCACGATCACCTCGTGCCTCGGCTGGTCCAGGTAAAGGCCGATTTCTTCGTAGGCCTTGCGCACGTGTTCCCGGAGCTGCGGCTCGGGGTGCCCGAGGTAGAGTTCCATTCCCTCTTCCCTCCGGAGCCTCTCGAGCCACCGATCGGAGATCTTGTCCGCCCGGCTCTCGACGATCCGGATGACGCTGTTCAGATCCATCGCGAGGCCCTCCCCCGGGGACGATCTACGTTCGGCCCCTCGAGGCCAGTTCGGCCACCAGCTTCGCCTCGTCCGGGAACACACCCGTCGACTTCTTGGAGTAGACGAGCCCCCCGTCGACAACCACTTCGAAGACGCCGCCCGACGAACGTATCAATTCCACCCTGGCGTCGAGAGCCGACCTGATCTTCGCCGCCAGACTGGCGGCCCTGGGCTCGTAGTTTCAAACGCTGCAGAACTCTATGGTCACGTGCATGGGCTCTCCTTCGCAATCGGGACGTGCACCCCGCTAGTTTATAAGGTGGCGCTCCCGGGCCTCCTTTTCCAGCATCTCCCTGAAGTCGGGGTGGGCGATGTTTATGAGGGCCTTCGCCCTCTCCTGGAGGTTCTTGCCCCAGAGGTTGGCCGCGCCGTACTCGGTGACCACGTATTGCACGTCCGCCCGGGTGGTCACCACGCCCGACCCCTCCTTGAGCTTGGGGACGATCCTCGACAGCGTGCCCTTCTTGCAGGTCGCCGGCAGGGCGATGATGGGCTTGCCCCCCTTGCTCGCCGCCGCCCCACGGATGAAGTCGAGCTGCCCGCCGAATCCGCTGTAGATGTAGGTCCCGATGGAATCCGAGCAGACCTGCCCCGTCAGGTCTACCTCCAGCGCCGAGTTGATGGCGATCATGTTGTCGTTCTGGGCGATGATGAAGGGGTTGTTGGTGTGGTCGACGGGGTGGACCTCGAAGAGAGGGTTGTCGTGGACGAAGTCGTACAGGCTCCGCGTGCCCAGGATGAAGGTCGCCACGACCTTCCCGGGGTGCAGGGTCTTGCGGTTGCCGGTGATGATCCCCTCCTCCATGGCCTTTACGAGACCGTCGGATATCATCTCGGTGTGGATGCCCAGGTCGCGCTTGCCCTTGAGCAGCGAGAGGACGGCGTCCGGTATGCCGCCGATGCCCAGCTGGAGCGTGGCTCCGTCGGGGATCATGTCGGCGATGAGCGCCCCGATCTTGCGCTCCACCTCGGTGGCCGGACGCCCCGTCAGCTCCAGGAGCGGCTGGTCGGCCTCCACGATGTGGGTGGCGCGGCTCACGTGAAGGAAGGAGTCCCCCAGCACTCTGGGCATGGCGTGGTTGACCTGAACGATGACCTTTTTGGCCACTTCGACGGCGGCCTTCGTCGACATCACCTCCACCCCGATGCTCATGAAGCCGTGCTCGTCGGGCGGTGAACACTGGATCATGCAGACGTCCACCCTGGACGCCCCGCTTCGGATGGCCTTGGGGATCATGTGTAGGTGGATGGGCACGTAGGCCGAACGGCCGTCGTTCACGGATGGCCTGTCCGCAGGTCCTACGAAGAGCGAGTTGTGGCGGAAGGACTTCTCCATTCCCGGTTTGCTCAGCGGGTCGTCACCCATGAGAAGCACGTGGGAGAGCGTGACGTCCGAGAGTTCCCCCGTGCGCGAAGCCAGCGCCTCGAGCAGCGGGTAGGGCGCGGCGGCGTTCCCGCTTATCATCACCCAGTCTCCCGACCGGATGCACGCCACGGCCTCCTCGGCCGTGCACAGCTTGGATTTATAGTCATCAACCCAGGACATGGTTTATCCCTCCACCAACAGCGATTTCAAATCCGCCGCCTGCTTGTCGATATGCCGGCTCACCACCGTGCCTTCATAGGTGTAGCATCCGCGTTGGAGGGCGACGCTGTTGGCGAGCGTCTCCTTGAGCCCCTTCGACTGCATGCTCAGCAGGTAAGGAAGCAACGCGTGAGTCAGTGCGTAGGACGAGGTGCGTGCGACGTACGACGGGCAGTTGGGCACCGCGAAATGAAGGATGCCCTCCCGCGTGAAGACCCCGCCGGCGGGCCCCTGCATGCGGGTCGTCTCCACGCATCCGCCCTGGTCGAAGGAGAAGTCGAGAATCACACTGCCGGGCCGCATCCTCTGCACCATTTCCTTCGTCACGACGATCGGCGCGATCTCGCCGGGGACGAGCACCGCCCCCACGAGCACCTCGGCGAACGCCGAGAACTTTTCCAGGTTCTCCATGGTGGCGTGGGCCGTGACGACCCTGCCGTTGAAGTGGCGGTCGATGGATTCGAGCTTGTCCTGGGAGAGGTCCAGCACATAGACGCTGCAACCGAGCCCCAGGAACGCGCGGGCCGCGTGGTAACCCAGCGTCCCGCCCCCGATGATGACCACGTCCGCCGGAGGGATGCCCGGCGCCCCGCCGAGCAGGATCCCGATCCCGCCCGACTCCGTTTCGAGCAGTCGCCCGGCGATCTGCGGCGCCATCTTGCCCGCTATCTCCGAAGAGATCTTCAGCAGGGGGAGGGTGCCGTCGGGTTCCTGTATGATTTCATAGCCCAGGGCGGTGATCTTCTTGGACGCGAGCGCGCCGCAGTAATCCTCGCCCGCCACCGCAAGGTGCATGAAGGCCAGGACCCCCGAGGAGGGTGGCATCAGGTTCACTTCAGCGGGCGACGGCCGGGAGATCTTGACCACCATGTCCGAACGTCCGAACACCTCGTCGTGGGAGTAGACGATCTGCGCGCCGACCTTCCGGTACACGTCGTCCAGGAACCCGGAAGATGCGCCCGCGTCGCTCTCGATGATGACCTCGGCTCCCGCCTCGACGAGCTCGCGAGCCCCCGCGGGCGACAGGCCGATTCTCTTTTCTTCACAGCTAGTCTGGATCGTACATTCCTTAGGGACCCCGAATCTCATGATCCACCCCTTTCCATAAATGCCTCCACGGACCTGTAGGGCTGTAACACCCCGCGGTCCTGTGAAAGCAGAACGTTTGAGGTTCAAAAATAAATCAATAAGAGTACGGAGTCCACCCCGGCGCCCGTTCCGCCAGGCCACTGGTGGAAATGCGCAAGGCAGTCGAGGGATCGAGTCATCGAGCCGGGGAATCCCGCCCCCACCAAGAAAAGGGGGCTTTCGCCCCCTTTTTCTCGATCATGCCTGGAGAGTGCCCGGTCAGAAGCGGATGACGAGGCCCACCCTCGCGTCCACCGGGTTCAGCTTTTCTGCGAAGGCCATGTGGGTGTAGGTGGCCTGGAAGTTCAGGCCGACGTTCTGGTTGAAGAAGTGGTTGTACCCCACCCCGGCCTCGGCCGCCCACTTGGTTGCACTGGGGAGCCGTACGGGCATCATGCCTGCCAGGTGGTAGTCCCTGGACCTCCTGTCCGCCACGCCGGCTCCGACGAACGCGTAAACCTGGTTGTCGTTCGACAGGTTGTAGACGTACTCGGGCGCGAGCATGAAGGTCCAGATGTGGCTCTTGAGCGTGGTGTCCTTGATCTTGCCTTCGAAGTACCCGAGGTCGAGGTTGAGCTTGAAGCTGTCGTTGAACTGGTAGCCCAGGCTCGTGGCTCCGTCCCATCCGGACTTCATGTCTCCGGTGCTGTTGCCGTAGCCGGCCTGCAGTTGCCAGGACCATGGATTGGCCGGGGTCTGGGCCATCAGCGCCACGCTTGCAAACACCATAATACCTGCGACCAGAAGCAGTCTTTTCATTCGTTCCTCCTCATTAAAAGCGATCACACGGGGTGTGCAATGCCTCACCAACCAGTCGGGTGGCGTATGCGACCTTCATGCCAACCGTGGGGCGTCCGAGCCTTCGAGGGCCAAGGTTCTCATAAGACTGGGCTTGCATACCCGGCGGGTCCGGGTGATCTGGATTCTCCGCGGCCGACACGCATCTTCAGTGCCCTTTTCGCCCACCCGGCAGGCCATCCCGGCACAGGTGGGCGGACGTTTCAAGCCAGTTTGACCCCAAGGAAACGGGTGGCCCTCGTCGGTCGCCTCGTTGACGCCGGGACCGGGCTTTTCATAAGATGCAGGCGAGATTCACCGGTAAGGGAGGGAACCATGCACGAACTCACTCTGACCTCGGAGGCTGGGGAAAACAGGCGCTCGAGCCACAGCATCATGCCTCTTTTTCTAAACCGCTGGTCGCCGCGCGCGTTCGCGGCGGAACCCGTTCGGGAAGAGGACCTCATGGCGTGCTTCGAAGCCGCGCGCTGGGCCCCGTCCTCTTACAACGAACAGCCCTGGCGTTTCGTCTTCGCCCGCACCCGGGATGACCTCCAGGTCTTCAGATCGTGTCTCGTCGAGTTCAACAGGCTGTGGGCCGACAAGGCGCCGGTCCTGGTGGCGGTCTGTGCGAAGAGGCGCTTTACGGCCAGCCGCGAGGACAACTTTCACGCGGGGTTCGACACGGGGGCCGCATGGGCGCTTCTGGCGCTTGAAGCCACCCGCCGGGGCCTCTCCGCCCACGGCATGGCCGGCTTCGACAGGGCGCGGGCCAGGGAGGCGCTGAAGGTGCCGGACGACTGCGAAATCATGTGCTTCGTTGCGCTGGGCCACCGCGGCGACAAGGGCACGCTGCCTGAGAGGATGCGGAAGATGGAGGTCCCCAACCAGCGCAAGCCCCTCAACTCGCTGGTCTACGAAGCCTCCTTCCCGGATGTATGAGTCGGCTCCGCCCGGAACGCGGCGCCTCGCCTCACCTTAGAAACACCGCCTACTTGTCCTCCGTGGAAGGCTTCTGGGGCGCCGGCATGAACCTGGTCTCCATGGGGACCGTTCTGCCGGTCTTCCTCGAACGCCTGGGCGCAAGCTACGCCGTCATCGCGCTGCTGCCGGCGCTGAGCGCCTTCGGCGTTGGCGCGCCGCAACTCTTCAGCGGATATCTCACCCGGAAGAGCCAGCGCCGAAAAGGCTGGGTCATGGGCCTTCACCTCCTGGCGCCCGCGCCGCTGGCCGCCGTGGCCGCGTGCCTGTACGCGGGGCTGTTCGACCCGCTGGTGCTGACGCTGGCCGGGTGGGCCCTGTTCTACCTCCTCCTCGGCCTCCTCTTCCCCCTGTGGCTCGACTACATGGCCGCCATACTCGACCCGGCCCGGCGCGGCAGGGCGTTCGGCACGATTTTCTTCATACAGACGCTCGCCGGAGTGGGAGGCGTCTCCCTGGCCTCCTTGATCCTCAGCCGGAACGCCTCAAACCGCACCTACGCCCTGCTCTTCGGTCTGGCGTGGGCCGTCCTTTCCGCGGGCGCCCTCTTTTTCTCGGGAACACGCGAAGAAGGCGCCGAGGCGGCGCCCGACGCGCTGCCCACGCTCCCCGACCACCTCGCCTCCGTCTACCGTACACTCAGGGCGACGCCCTGGATCAAGGCCTATATGGCGGCCAGGTGGCTGGTCAGGGGGACCTATCCCCTCATCCTGAACTTTTACGCGGTTTTCGCCGTGAGCAGCGCTGGGGTGACGGCCTCCGAGGCGGCCCTTTTCGG
>JBJKRE010000216.1:0-11794 GCA_046704825.1 Acidobacteriota bacterium | reverse complement strand
CCTCCCTGGGCAATCTCGAAACCGGCGCCCGCGTGGCCCTGCCCATCTGGCGCGAGTTCATGGAGCAGGCCACCCAGTCCACGCAGGACATGGACTGGCCCCAGCCGAAAGGGATCACCCAGATTCTCATAGACGCCCGTACGGGAAAGCGCGCGGGCGTGGACTCACCCTGCACCGACGTGAGGCCCGAGTACTTCATCGACGGTACGCAACCCACGCAGTTCTGCTCGCAGGTGGACCACTTCCGCCTCCAGCTTCCTCATTTTCTCCAGACCTACCCCATCACCCCCGATCTCCGGCTCGTAATCCCCGCCGCCGATCTGAACGCCTGGGTGGCCCAGTACCCAAGCGTCGTGAGCTGGCCGGGCGGGGACCGGTTGATCGTTTCCTGGGCCGGCAATACATTTCCTGTGAAGGTGGAGATCGCCCCGCCCAGGGAAGGCCCCGTGCCCCAGGCCGTCGTGCCCGGTCTCCCCCACGAAGGAGATGTGGTCTGTGGAGCCCGCACGGTTTACGTCGACGAAAAGCGATAGCCAGCTTCCGGACGCGACCCTCTGGCACCCCGCCGGGGAGGAACGGGTCATCTGCGACCTCTGTGCGCACCGATGCACCGTGCTGCCAGGGAGGGCCGGCATCTGCAAGGTTCGGATAAACGAAGGCGGAGTGCTCAAGACGCGGGTCTACAACCGGCTCATCGCGCTCCACCCCGACCCCATCGAGAAGAAGCCCCTGTTCCACTTCCAGCCGGGCTCCACGTCCCTCTCCATCGCCACCGTCGGGTGCAACTTCCGCTGCCGCTTCTGTCAGAACTGGCAGATAAGCCAGCACGTCCGGCAGCACGGCCGCGTGCCAGGCGACGACACGGACCCTGCCGTGGTCGTCCGGGCCGCCCTGGAATCGGGCGCCTCGTCCATCTCCTACACTTATACCGAACCGACGATTTTCTTCGAGACCTGCGAAGCCGTCGGCCTCCAAGCCCGAGCCGCAGGCCTCAAGAACGTCTTCGTCTCCAACGGGTATCTGACGCCGGAGGCGATCGAGCGGGCCCGGGCCTTTCTGGACGGCGTCAACGTGGACCTCAAGGGGTTCGACGACGGAAGGTACCGCCGCGTGTGCGGCGCGACACTGAGGGGCGTCCTCGCCGGCATCGACGCCATCCTCGGCGCCGGGATCTGGCTGGAAATAACCACCCTGGTGGTTCCCGGCGTAAACGATTCGGACGAGGAACTCACCGCCATCGCGCGCCATATCGCCTCTCTGGATCCATCCATCCCGTGGCACATCAGCCGTTTCCACCCCGACTTCGAGATGGGCGACGCGGCGCCGACATCCGTCGAGACTCTCGTCCGGGCCGCCGAGGCAGGGCGCGCGGAGGGACTCCGGTTCGTCTACCTCGGCAACGTTCCCGGGCACGACGGCGAAAACACTTACTGCCCGAAATGTGCGACAATGCTACTTGGACGCGTCGGGTTCAGATTGACCCGGCACAACCTGGACGATGACCGATGCCCCAGTTGCCGGACCTCGGTACCGGGCGTGTTTGCATCCTGAAGGAGAACACCGCATGGCTTTTTCAGCAAACAGGCAGGAAGGCGATCCGCTTTCCGAGATCAACGTGACGCCCCTGGTGGACGTGATGCTGGTTCTTCTGGTCATCTTCATGATCACGACGCCGCTGTTCGAACGGGGCATCGACGTCAATCTGCCCCAGACGGTGACCAGCAACATCAGCGGCGCGGAGCGGGTCATCCTGACCATCCCGAAGGACAAGAACTACGTCTATTTCAACAGTCAGCCGGTCAACCGGAAGCTGATGAAGAGCTACCTTCAGCAGATATTCAAGAACCGGCCCGACAAGACGGTGTATCTCTTCGCGGACCAGAGCGTCCCCTACGGTGAAGTCCTCCACGTGATGGACGAAGTCAAGCAGGCCGGGATCGACACGGTGGGACTTGCCACCGAACCGCCTGCAAAGAAATAGAGCCCCGGGAAGCTGCCCGCAGGAGCTGTTGCTTCTCTGGCGGACCGTTCGCCCCGGCGTCTTCCCGTCCAAGTCTCGAAGCCGGAGAAGACCGACGCCCGCGGGGTCCGGACCCACCGGATGACGGAAACGAGGTTTTCGTGCCATGACTTCGAATCTGCACCCACTCCACAGCAGACCGGACAACGTGCTCCCCGTGGCCCTGATTATCTCCGTGATCCTTCACCTCGCGGGCTTTGCACTCATCGTCATGCATCCCGTCCTGAGCCACGGCCCCGTCTTCAAGGAACCCATGAAGGTCAAGCTCATCAGCCTGCCCGCAGGCCGCGGAGGCGCCACGCAGGGCAAGCCCGGCCGAACCGTCCGGGAGACGCCGCCCAAGCTCGTCCAGCCCCCACCCCCGAAGAAGTCGAAGACGACCTTGCCCGGCAAGGTTCCTCCCCCGCCCAAACAGGGCCCCTCCCCCGTCAAGACCGACCACGAAGGGAAGGCCGCCGGCCTGGGCCACGAAGGATCGGCGGGGCTCGGCGGGAAGGAAACGGGCGTCATCCTGGACGAGCCCTCCTTCCAGTACGCCTGGTACAAGGCGCGGCTCGAGGATTTGCTGAAGTCGAACTGGCGGCGCCCCGTCCTGAACAACACCGAGACCGTCAGCGCCTCGGTTCACTTCATCATCAGTTCGACGGGGGCGGCCCTGAACGTCACGCTCGTGAAGTCCTCCGGCATCGCATCCTTCGACCAGTCCGTCCTGCGGGCCGTCTACAACTCGGCGCCCTTCCCCAGATTTCCACCCCAGTACGACTCCCCCACCCTCGGCGTCATGTACACCTTCGAGCTGTTGCCGCAGAAGAAGTGATCAAGTGATCAAGTGATCGCGCCTAGCGGCGCCGTGTGTCCGTTAGCAGGGGACTAGCAGGCTGCTAGGTGAGTCCGGCGTTTGTCATCCCTGGAAGGTCCTCCGTCTGCCGTCCTATCACAGCGGCGGGCACCCGTAGACCGCTTCGAAGACCAGTCCCAAGACGTCTTGCTTTCCTTTAGGCTTCAGCCTTCCTCCCGCTCCTCCCAGCCTCCCTGCTCATTCCTGCATCGGAGGCCATCCGTCTGCCCTCGTTCAAGTCCCAAATCCCAATTCCCAAATACCAGCTGCTCCCCCTCCCGCAATTGCGTCCTGGGGCCGTTTTCGGCTATTATTTCCGCATGCCTTCAGTCAAGAGGCTCTTTCGGACAAAAAGCCTGGACCTGATCCTCGAGGAGGCCGAAAAGTCTCCCAACAAGCTCAAGCGTGTCCTCGGCCCCATCGACCTCATGGCCCTGGGCATCGGGGCGATCATCGGGGCCGGCATCTTTGCGCTGGTGGGAACCGCCGCCGCAGGCGACGCGAGCCGCCTCGGCGCCGGACCCGCGCTCATGGTCTCGTTCCTCCTGACGGGGCTCGCGTGCGCCATCTGCGGCCTTTGCTACGCGGAATTCGCAAGCATGGTACCCATCTCGGGCAGCGCCTATACCTACGCCTACGCGACGCTGGGCGAACTCATCGCGTGGATCATCGGGTGGGACCTGATCCTCGAATACGCCGTGGGCAACGTGGCGGTGGCCGTGTCCTGGTCGGGCTACTTCAGGCAGCTTCTGCTGGGCTTCGGCATCGACCTTCCCAGCTGGCTGTGCACGGACCTCAGGACGGCCCTGCATACGCCTTCGATCCTGCACTCCGCACCCCACGTCTTCGGTATCCCCATCATCTTCAACGTGCCCGCCTTCGGAATCGTCGCCCTCATCACCGTCATACTGGTCATCGGAATCAAGGAGAGCGCCCATTTCAACGCGGTCATGGTGGCCATAAAACTCCTGGTCCTTGGCTTCTTCGTCTTCGTCGGCCTCCACTACGTGAAGCCCGCCAACTGGCACCCCTTCGCCCCGAACGGGTGGGCCGGCATCCAGGCGGGAGCCGCCATCATCTTCTTCGCCTACATAGGGTTCGACGCCGTTTCCACGGCTGCCGAGGAGTGCAAGAAGCCATCCCGCGACATGCCCATCGGGATCCTCGGTTCGCTCGCCGTCTGCACGGTGATCTACATCGTCGTGGCAGCCGTACTGACCGGCATGGTCCCCTGGAACCACCTCAACACGTCCGAGCCCCTGTCCGTCGCCATGCGCGTGGTCCACAAAAACTGGGCGGCGGGGATCGTGGCCTTCGGCTCCGTGGTTGCCCACACGGCCGTCCTGCTGGTGTACCAGCTCGGCCAGCCGCGCATCTTCTTCTCCATGGCCAGGGACGGCCTTCTGCCGCCTTCCTTCGCCAAGGTCCACCCGCGCTTCCAGACGCCCTACGTCACGACCATCCTGACGGGCCTGTTCGTGGCCGTCGCCTCCGCCATCGCCAGCCTGGACGAGATGGCGGACCTCTGCAACATCGGCACGCTCACGGCCTTCATCCTCGTCTGTGCCGGCATCATCGTGCTGCACTACAAGGAGCCGAACCGGCCGAGACCCTTCAAGACGCCCTTCGTACCCGTACTGCCCGCCCTGGGCATCATCGCCTGCTTCTACCTCATGTCGGGCCTGCCGTGGGAGGCCTGGGTGCGTTTCGCTCTCTGGCTTCTCGTCGGACTGGTCGTCTACCGGCTCTACGGTTTTGCCCGCAGCCGCCTGAACCGCAGCGCCGGCGGCCCCGCCGGGCAAATCACCTGACAGGTTGGGCCGCCGCCCCCGAGCGGTCCCCAATAGCCTCGGCGCCCCTTCGAACGACGGACGCTGCGGCCGCAAGCCCCGCCGCCGCGGCTCCCGCTCCGAAGGCCGCTCTCAGGCCTCTGAGGAAGAGTGCTGCGCTTTCGCCGCCAAGAGTATCGATGCGCATCACCGAAGCGGGCACCACGGCGTACAGGACGGCCCCTCCCAGCGCAATGCCCAGCACCATCCCCACGTTTCGGACGGTGGCCACGAGGCTGGACGCGATCCCCAGGTGCTGAACCGGCGCGCTGCCCATGACCGCGCTGTTGTTGGGAGACTGAAAGATACCCGCGCCGAGCCCGAAGAGCGCCAGCCGCCAGCCCACGTGCCAGGCGTGAGCGGAAGCCGGGAGCACGGCCATGGCGACGAGGGCGACCGCCGATATGGATGCACCCGCGAAAGCGGGCAGGCGTGTCCCCACCCTGTCGGAGAGCGAGCCCGAGAAGGGGGCCACGCAAAGCACGGCCAGCGGGAAGGCCGTCATCACCACTCCGATTCTGTTCGGTTCCTCGTGTAGCACACGCTGAAGGTAGAAGGGTACGAGGAACACTACAACGAACTGCGCGATGAAATTGAGCAGCGAGGCCGCGCAGGCGAAGCTGAAGGTGCGATTCGCGAAGATGCGGAAATCTAGCATCGGCAGCCTTTTGCAGCGCTCGATCCACACGAAGGCCGCGCCTGCTAGAACCGCCGTGCACAGCATGAGCGACGCGAAGGCCGTCATGCCGTCCAGCTGGAGACGGTTGACGAAGAGCAGGGCCGAGAACAGCGCCACCGCCCACGCACCCGCTCCCCCCAGGTCCATGGTCCCGCTGCGACCGGCCAGCGGAGGCAGCACCTTGAGTGACAGGGCGAAGGCCGCCAACCCGATGGGCACGTTGATGAGAAATGCCGAACGCCACCCCATCCAGGCCGCCATGAACCCGCCGAGCGACGGACCGACCGCGAGCCCCACCGAGATGCTGATCGCGTAGATGCCCAGCGCCTTGCCCCTCTCCCGGTCGGGGAAAGCCGACGTGATCAACGCGAAGGGCATGGCCATCATCATGGCCGCCGCGACGCCCTGCAGAGCCCTGAAAACGATGAGCAGATGGATAGTCGGTGCCAGGGCGCACAGGGCCGAGGCCCCGACGAAGCAGAGGAGGCCGGCGGCGAACACCTTCCGGTAGCCCACGATGTCGCCCAGTCTGCCATAAGACAGCAGCAGGCTGCTGATGGTGAGGAGATAAATCATGGGAACCCACTGGGCGGTGGAAAAGGGCGCGTCGAACGATTGGGTGATGGTCGGGAGTATTACGTTGCCGATGCTGCCGTCTATGGGCCCGAGTATGCTGCCCGACATGTCGGCCGCAAGCACCAGGTAGCGTCGCCCGTAGTCTCCGCCCTCAAGGCTCCTGGACATGTCCCCCTCCGTCGCCCGCGTGGATACGACCGTTTGTATTCATTATAGGGCCGACGGAGCGAGCGCCCAAGCGCACCGGCAGGTACGCCCTGAAGGAGAACCGTGTCCGGTTCTCAGATCGCCTGCCGGCGGAGGCAGCCCCTCAGAGGATGAAGTCCGTGGACAGGAAGCTCGATTTGTGTTCCCGCACCACCCCGTCGATGAGCGACTTGTTCCTGTCCGTCGATTTGGCGGCCACGAGCGTGCGTATGGAGAAAACCCTCAGGGCGTCTGACACCGAAAGCGTACCCTCGGCGGAATCCTTCCGGCCGCAGAACGGGAACGTGTCGGGACCCCTCTGGCACTGGCTGTTGATGTTCACCCGGCACACCTGGTTCACCAGGGGGTCCACGAGTCTCCCGATCACCTCCGGGCTGGTGCTGAAAAGGCTGACCTGCTGGCCGTAGTTCGAGTCTATGACGTGCTTTATTGGCTGCTCTATGTCGTCGAACGGAGTGACCGGGATGACCGGCCCGAACTGCTCTTCGTGGTATACGCGCATCTTGTCGTTCACGGGAAAGAGGACCGCCGGGTAGAAGAACGTCCCGTGTACGGTGCCGCCTGAGGGGTTTACCACCTTTGCGCCCTTTTCGAGGGCGTCCTGAACCAGTCCGCTCAGGTATTCGGTCTTCTGGATCTCCGGCAGCGGGGTCAGGCGTACGCCGTCCTGCCAGGGCATCCCGAACTTCATCGCTGCCACGGACCGGGTGAGCTTGTCCAGGAAAACCCCCGCGATCTCCGAATGCACGAAGAGGGTCTTGAGTGCGGTGCATCGCTGACCGTTGTAGGAGAGGGCGCCCAGCAGGCACTCATCCACGGTCAGATCCAACTCGGCGTCGGGCAGAACGATGGCGGCGTTCTTCGCCTCCAGGCCCAGTACCGAACGCAGGCGATGGGGCTTCGGGTGCTGCTTCTTCAAGATGTCCGCCGCCCTGCTCGAACCGATGAAGGCCAGGACGTCGATGCGCCCCGACGCCATGAGCGGGTGCACCACCGCCTGTCCCCTTCCGAACACCGTGTTGACGACGCCCCTCGGAAAGCACTCCTGGAAGGCCTTGAGCAGCGGCGAGTGGAGCAGCACGCCAAGGCGCGGGGGCTTGAAGATTACCGTGTTGCCCATTATCAGGGCAGGTATCAGTGTGGTGAAGGTCTCGTTCAGCGGGTAGTTATACGGGCCCATGCACAGGACCACTCCGAGGGGGCCGCGACGGATCTGGCCGATGATTCCCTGCTCGATGACGAAGCGCGAGGAGACACGGTCCAGGTCTTTGATGGCATCTACCGTATCCCTGATGTACGCCACGGTCCGGTCGAACTCCCTGGCCGCGTCATCCCGGGTCTTGCCGATCTCCCACATGAGCAGTTTCACCACTTCCGCCCGCTTATCCGTCATCCGGAAGGCGAAGTCCTCCACGGACTTGATCCTCTGCCTCACGGACATGGTGGGCCAGAGACCGCGTCCGTGATCGTAGGCCTGCACCGCCGCATCCAGGGCCTCAAGGGACTCCTTCTCCGTCATGAGGGGGTAGCGGCCCAGCAGCCTGGGACTCGGGCCTTCAGGCGCATACGCGCAAACGGGCGACACCACGTCCCTCATGGGGCCCTCCCACTGTCGCATCTCGCCGTCTATCAGGTAGGTGTCGCTGATCACGGGTTCTTCCAGTCGAAGGTCGGCCGGTATATCCGAATCGTCGGGAAATATGGACTGGATTCTGTCTTCTAGGGTCATGATGGATTGCCTCCTCCAGTCGGTGTCTCGGTTTGGTTTCTTTGCACACAGTATTCAAACGGGAACCGCGGTCGATTATTCGTTCCCTCCGGCCCGAAGCGCGCCCCGGGACGTTGAAACCCACGCACCGAGACTGTAGACTCCCACGAAGAGAAGTCACCAGAGAGAAGATGCGTCGAGGGGTTTCGGGGAGGGAACCGTGAGACCGAACGCCGATCCTCATACGGGCGCCGGCGCCGGAGAAGCGGACGGGAACGGCCTGACAATAAGAAATGAGCCGTCCATACGGCGTCCTCGGGGCCTCGGAAAGCGTGGGGAACAGGCCGCAGCGCCAAAAGAGGGCGGGAAACTGGGCAACTTCCTGACCACGGCCCTGTGCGGCAACGACATCACGTCGTCGTGCCTCTACGTTGCGGCCATCAGCACCTACTATGCCGGTGCGCTGGCCCCCTTGGTGCTTTTGATCGTCGCGTTCGTCCTCCACCTTTACAGGTGGGTCTACGCTGAGGACGGAGACGCACTCCCGCTCAACGGCGGAGCGTACAACTGCCTGCTCAACGTCACGACGAAGTACCGGGCTTCCATGTCCGCGTGCATGACGATCCTGTCCTACATCGCTACGGCCGTGATAAGCGCCAAGACGGCGTCACAGGGCTGGTCCGCCGCATGACCCTGGACCGGTGCCTTCCCCAGTTCCTCCTCAAGACGAACCGCCGGAACACCCACCACAGGAGCATACTGACATTCATGCTGCTGTGCGTATCCATTATCCTGCTCACGCGGGGCGAACTGCTCTCTCTCGCAGGGGTCTATACCATTTCCTTCCTGGGCGTCATGAGCCTCTTCGCGCTCGGCAACATCCTCCTGAAGATCCGGCGGGCCAAGCTCCCAAGACGCTACCGGGGGGGTTGGATGACCGTCCTTCTCGCACTGGCGGCCACCGCCCTCGGGATCGCCGGCAACGCCGTCATGAACCCTCAGAACCTCGGCTATTTCCTGACTACATGTTCATCGGAGCGCCCGGGAGCCACTTCCCGCACCGGATCTCCACCCTCGGCGGAGTGCGTGTAATCATATGAAGGGCTAGAGCCTAAGGCCGAAGGACTAGAAAAACAAACGGCTTGGGACGAGCTTTCGAGGTGCGCGCTCCGCAATTCCATGTCTTTTCTTTAGCCTTTAGAATTTCGCCCTTAAGCCTCTTCCGCTTCGTATGACTCCTCACCCATTCATTGGGTCACTTGCGGCGCCCGCCATCGCCTTCCGGAAGGGGAAAAGCAGGAAACACAGCGAGCAGGTCCGGCCGAACATGAAGGCGGATGCGGCCGCCGTGACGCCCACCCAGTCAAAGCCCTTGATCCCCAGCACGAGCCCCAGAATGATGCCGCTGACCTCGATGGCCGTACCCCACGTGATGGGGCGCGTAAGGCGCGTGGCCACCAGCATGGACCGCAGGAACGAGAGCATGACCGACAGGGCGGGCATCAGGGCCAGAATCCGGACGGGCATCAGCGCCACGTGCGTCAGTTCGGGGCTGAGGCCTGACACGCCCTCGAACCAGACGCTCATGAGGGGTGTGAACGCGATGCACGCCAGCCCCGCCGCCGCCAGGGCGCCGAGCGTCGCAGCGAACCGCCTGAGCGCACGGTAGCCCTCCCCTCTGGCGCCCAGGAGCGCGATGCCTACCTCCTGGAAGGCCAGCCCAAGGCTCCTGAACAGGAACACCAGGGTGTTCACCACCGGCAGGACCGCCAGGGACTCTATGGCCATCCGGCTGTGCCCCAGGAAGAAGGTGACCAGCGGATTGACGCCGAGCGTGAGCATGGAGGTGAGCGCGAGCGGGTAGTAGAACTTCCATATGAATCCGTAGGTCAGCGGCTCCTTCGCGGGCTCCGCAGGCTCGGGACGCTCGTCGCGCCTCAGCCGCTTGATGCTCCCCCAGGCCATAAGGCGGCTGAAGGCGGCCTCGGCCGTGACGCCCGCGGAAAGGGCCGCCGCCCCGACGAGCGCACCGGGAAACCTGAACACGAAGAAGAGCACCATGGCCGTCGAGGACATGAACATCAACCGGATCACCGTGCCGTAGGCCACCCTCCGCGTCAGCCCGTGGCGGATCAGGATGCCGTGGTTGAACCGTCTGTATCCTATTGCGCCGGGCCAGGGCAGAAGGAGGATACAGCCGATGTGGGTCAACCTGGCCACGTTGGCCGGCAATCCCATGAGGTGTTCCGTCATAAGGTAGAAAAACCCAGGGACCAGGCACAGGGCGAACATCAGCGTGATCAGCACGTTGAGGAAGTACGTAAAGTTCCGCAACTTCAGGAAGGACACCCTGTCCTCCACCAGGGCGGTGGAGGCGCTCATGATCAGGATGATCGGCGACTCGAGCAGCAGGGCGAAGGCGAACGCCACACCGTAGGCCGCGAGGTTGAACTTGGGCTGCGGGAGGCGGGCGATGACCGCGGCCAGGAAAGGCCCCTCCACGGACATCATCAGCCAGGTGGCGGCCAGCGGCAGCCAGAACCTGAAAATGCGGCCCTGGGTGAGTGTCCGACGCTCTTCCATGCTCCGTCCCCGATCGGCGCCCTCATACGCTTTCCAGGGTCGCCCTGCGAAACGATAGCACAAAAAGAGACGGGGACCGGCGCCGCACGCCCCGGCCCCCGACGGACCGCTAGAGTATGAAGTCCGTCGACAGGAAGCTGGAGCTGTGGTCCCTGACGATCCCGTCGATGAGGAGCTTGTTGGGCTCCGTGGACTTGGCGGCCACCAGCGTCCGGATGGAGAAGACCCTCAGGGCGTCCGACACCGAAAGAGTGCCCTCACCCGAATCTTTTCTGCTGCAGAAGGGGAAGGTGTCGGGACCGCGCTGACACTGGCTGTTGATGTTGACGCGACAGACCTGGTTCACGAGCGGATCCACGAGCCTGGCGATGACCGCCGGGTTCGAGCCGAACACGCTGACCTGCTGCCCGTAGTTGGACTCGATGATGTAGCGTATGGGCGTTTCGATGTCGTCGTAGGAAGCCACGGGGATGACCGGCCCGAACTGCTCTTCGTGGTAAATCCGCATGGTTTCGTTGACGGGATACAGAATGGCCGGATAAAAGAACGTTCCGGCGGTCGTTCCCCCGCCCTCGTTCACCACCTTCGCGCCCTACTCCCCGGCGTCCGCCACGAGTTCCTGCATATACCGGGTTTTTTCAACCTCCGGAAGGGGTGTGAGCCTGACGTCATCCTCCCACGGCATGCCGAACCTGAGAGCGGCCACCGCTTTCGACAGACGGTCGAGGAACACGCCGGCGATGCCCGAATGGACCCACAGCATCTTGAGGGCCGTGCAGCGCTGGCCGTTGTATGAGAGTGCACCCAGGACGGATTCCGAAACGGCCAGATCCAGATCCGCGTCCGGGAGCACGATCGCCGCGTTCTTCGCTTCCAGCCCCAGCACGCACCGGAGGCGGTGGGGCTTCGGGTGCTGCTTCTTGAGAATGTCGGCCGCCCTGCTCGAACCGATGAAGGCCAGAACGTCGATCCGATCCGACCCCATCAGAGGGTGCGCAACGCTCTGGCCCCGGCCGAATACCGTGTTGACCACCCCGGCGGGGAAGGTGTCCCTGAAGGCCTCGAGCAGCGGGTAGTGCAGCAGGACGCCCAGCCTCGGAGGCTTGAAGATCACCGCGTTGCCCATGATCAGGGCGGGTATAAGGGTCGTGAAGGTCTCGTTCAGGGGATAGTTGTAGGGCCCCATGCACAGCACGACCCCAAGCGGGCCGCGACGGATCTGCCCGATTATGCCCTGGTGGATGACGAACCGCGAGGACGCCCGGTCCAGGTCCTTCATGGCGTCCACGGTGTCCCGGATGTAGTCGAGGGTCCGGTCGAACTCCCTGGCCGCGTCTTCGGAGGACTTGCCGAT
>JBJKRE010000215.1:0-6849 GCA_046704825.1 Acidobacteriota bacterium | reverse complement strand
GTATCTCAGCGGACCACGAAATTGACGATCCGGCCGGGCACCACCAGTTCCTTGACGACGGTCCTGCCCTCCAGGTGGGTTTTGACCCTGTCGTTGGAACGGGCCGCCTCCAGCACGGCCGCCGCCTCGGCGCCGGCCGGCACGGTGATCTGGCCCCTCACCTTGCCGTTGACCTGCACGGCCAAGGTTACCTCGTCCTCCTTGGCGACGGCGGGGTCGAAGGCCGGCCAGGGGCCGTCCACCAGGAAGCCCTCGCGGCCCAGCATGTGCCACATGGCGTCGGCCGCGTGCGGGCTGAAGGGCGAGAGCATGGCGACGAGGCTCTCCATCGCCTCCTTGAGGACAAAGCGCTGTCCCGGTGTGCCTGTGTAGGACGGCAGGAAGGCCTGCACGGCGTTCACGAGTTCCATGAGGCCGGCCACGGCCGTGTTGAGCTTGAGGCGATCCTGGAGTTCGGACGTGACGCGCTCGATGGTCTGGTGGGTCTTGCGGCGCAGGGGGGCGACGTCGTCCGGTGCCGGCTCGGCGCACTCGCCCTGGAGGTCCTCGGCGAGTTCCTCCACCAGTCCGTAGACGCGGTGCAGGAAGCGGAAGGCGCCCTCGGCGCCGCTCTCGGCCCAGTCGAGCCGGTCCCACGGCGGCGAGAGGAAGACGATGTTCAGGCGCACCGCGTCCGCGCCGTAGCGCTCGATCATCTCGTCCGGCTCCACGAGGTTGCCCAGGCTCTTGCTCATTTTGGCGCCGTCCTTGATGACCATGCCCTGGCACATGAGGCGCTTCACCGGCTCGCCGAAGGGCACCAGACCCAGGTCCCTGAGCACCATGGTGAAGAACCGGCAGTATATGAGGTGCATGGTGGCGTGCTCTATGCCGCCGATGTAGAAGTCCACGGGCGCCCAGTAGTCCACGGCCTTCCTGTCCAGTGCGGCCCCGTCCTCGTGGGCGTTGCAGTAGCGCAGGAAGTACCAGGACGAGTCCACGAAGGTGTCCATGGTGTCCGTTTCGCGCCGGGCGGAACCACCGCACCTGGGGCACTCGGTCCCGACGAACGCTTCGTCGCGGGCCAGCGGGCTCTCGCCCTTACCGGTGAACTCCACGTCCCGGGGCAGGACGACGGGCAGGCTGTCCTCGGGAACGGGCACGGTTCCGCACGTCTCGCAGTACACGATCGGGATCGGCGTCCCCCAGTAGCGCTGGCGGGAGATGCCCCAGTCCTTGATGCGGTAGGTCACGGTCATCCTGCCGAACCCGCCGGTCTCGGCGAAGGCCGCCATTTTCTCCAGGGCCTCGCGGTTGGGCAGGCCCGTGTAGGGGCCGCTGTCGACCATGGTGCCGTCGGCGGGGACGGCCTGCGTCAGCTCGCCGTTCGCGGTCTCCTCGCTGCGGACCACCACCCGGATGGGCAGGCCGTAGGCCTTTGCGAACTCGAAGTCCCGCTGGTCGTGCGCGGGGACGCTCATGACCGCGCCCGTGCCGTAGTCCATGAGGACGAAATTGGCGATGTACACGGGGATCTTCTCGCCCGAGAAGGGGTTGAGGGCGTGCGCGCCGGTGAACACGCCGAGCTTCTCCCTGGAGGTGGAGCGCTCGTGGGTGCTGAGGGCGGCCATCTTCTTCCGGAACGCCTCCACCTCGGCCCGGTGTTCCCCGGTGGTGAGTTCGTCCACGGCGGGGTGGTCGGGCGCCAGCACCATGTAGGTGGCTCCATAGATGGTGTCGAGGCGCGTGGTGAAGACCTGGATTTTACGGCCCGCCCCGTCCACGGCAAAGTCCACGAGGGCGCCCTCGGAGCGGCCGATCCAGTTGCGCTGCATGGCGACCACTTCCTGGGGCCACCCGGTGAGGCCGTCCAGGTCGTCCAGGAGTTCCTGGGCGTAGTCCGTGATGCGGAAGAACCACTGGTCCATTTCCCTCACGGTGACCTCGTTGTGGCAGCGCCAGCAGGTGCCGTTCTCGACCTGCTCGTTGGCCAGGACGGTGGCGCAGTCGGGGCACCAGTTCACGGCCCGTTTGGCCTTGTACGCCAGCCCCTTCTCGAACATCTTCAGAAAGAACCACTGGTTCCAGCGGTAGTACTCGGGCTCGCAGGTCCTGACCTCGCGGTTCCAGTCATAGAGGAAGCCCATGCGCCTCAGCTGGCCCTTCATGGCGCGGATGTTGGCGTCGGTCCACTCGCCGGGGTGGACGTTCCCCTTGATGGCCGCGTTTTCCGCGGGCAGGCCGAAGGCGTCGAAGCCCATGGGATGCAGCACGTTCTCGCCCCGCATGCGCCGGAAGCGCGCCACCACGTCGCCGATGGTGTAGTTGCGGACGTGGCCCATGTGGATCCGGCCGGAGGGGTACATGAACATCTCCAGGCAGTAGAATTTCTGCCTCGCGGGATCTTCCTTTGCGGCTGACACACCCGCTTCGTCCCATGACTTCTGGAAGCGGGCCTCGATGGCGTGCGGATCGTAGGGCATACTCTCGGACCTCCTGGAGCCTCAGACTATCGGATCTCCTAAAGCCCTAGATTATAAGACGAAACCACCGAAAAATCTAACTGGTGAACCCGACCTCGGTCGGGTTTTGCCGGTCGCGATTTCGATGGCGGCGTCTGAGTTCGGACGAGACCCGCAGGTGCGGCGTCAGCGGGTGAAGCTGAAGCAGGGCGACTCGGAACCCTGCGGGTTGCGCACGGTGACGCACACCGCGGAGCCCTTTGGCACCATATCCTTGAGTTCCCGGCCCTTCTTGGCCACGATCTTGGTGGCTGACTTGAAGCTCACCAGCGGCACCGGCGTCCCGTCGATCAGAACCTGGCAGCCGGGCACGAAACCGCTGCCCTTGATCTTCAGCCTGAACGGACTGCCCAGTTTCTTCACCTGGAGCACCACCGGGACGCTCTCGGCTGGGTTGGCCTGGATGGTCAGGTTGTCGGTCGTGTAAGCGCCGGTGGAATCCGTGACCCTAAACACCGGGTGGTAGGTCCCGACGGCGGTATAGGTGTGAGAGGGGCTCTGGTCGGCGGATTGGGCCCCGTCGCCGAAAGTCCAGGAATACGTGTAGGGCGGGGTGCCGCCCGACGCCGTGCCGGTGAAGTGCACCGTGAGCGGGATGGTCCCGGCGGTCACGTCGGCCTGCGCGTTTGCGTACAGGGCGTTCGGGTCGATGGCCCGGACGGTGGCATTGAACGACTGTCCCGACGCTCCCGTGCTGTCCTGAACGGAAAGCGATACGCTGTAGGTGCCTGCCTGCGTGTAGGTGTGGGTGGTGCTCGCTCCCGATCCCTGAGCACCATCTCCGAAATCCCACGCATACGTGTAAGGCGCGGTACCCCCGGAAGCGCTCGCGGTAAAAGTGACGGTAAGGGGGATGTAGCCCGATGCCGGTGTCACGCTGGCCGTTACGCTGACGGGCGAACTCACGTCGATGGACAGGCTCTGGTCCTTGGCCACGGTGCCTGCCGAATCGGTCACCTTGAAGACCGGGGTGTAGGTCCCGGCGGAATCGTAGGTATGGCTGGGATTCTGCGACGTCTTCTTGGCACTGCCGTCCCCGAAGTCCCACGAATAGCTGTAGGGCGGGGAGCCGCCGGTGGCTTTCCCTTGAAAGGCCACCGTAAGAGGAGGAGCCCCGCTGGTCGGGTCGGCCTGTGCCACGGCGGCAAGGGGGATGGGGTCGGCCAGGAGATAGTCGAAGTCCGCTGCGGGCTTTGATTGCATCTGTGCGATCTCGAAGGGAGTGCCGGTCGTGTTGTTCACCGTAAACACGAGAGATGTGGGATTGCAGCAGTCCGGCCCCGTGCACTCAGGTACGTCATAGGACCCCGTCTGAGTGTAGTCTGACGCCAGCACGTAGGGCAGGCTTCCGCTGTACAGGGACTGGGCGGAGGCGTAAACCCCGACACTTACCGAGGTCTGGACACTTGACTGCATGAGAACGCTGTACTTTTTGTCGGGCAGGAGGATAACCGGCCCCTGCAACCCGGTCCCGCATACGGGAGCCGGAAGGGAGCCGACCTTTGCGCCGCCGTAGATCAGCTGTATCGCGCCACCCTGGAAGTAGACGTCGAAGGGACCGGTGGTGCCCAGGAGGATGAGATCTCCGGTGTTGAAGTAGAATCCCGAGCTCACGTCGCCGATTCCGTCCGAGATGATCGCGTTGCCCTGTCCGTCTTCGACGTAGAGATACAGGTAGTCCGGCACCGGGTTGCTCCCCGGTGTGAACCGCACGTGGTCTCCCGCGATGAGCGCGTAGCTTCCGCCGCACTGGCCGGCCTGGTAGACGGCCTGGGCCCTGGCGGCCAGCCCGGTAAGAAAGACGCAGAGCGTGAGGAGCATAACTCTGGTGAACTTCATCGGCAAACACCTCCCGCCGGAGCCGGCGCGGCACCGGTGCGGCAATCCAACGCTATCCCGACTTGGAACAGTCCTTCTGTTCGCCCGAGGGCTTCTGCACGAAGGTCCCCTTCTCGATGACGATGTCATCTTCATAGCAGTGCGTAGTCGTCGGTTGGCTGGGGATCTGCTCGAGCGAGCTCACTCCGTCCGAACCCGTGCATATCAGCACGTACGACTGGTCGTCCGGGCTGGTTCCGTACTGGAACGGGTGCCCCCAGGGATCCTTCGGCACCGTCTTGATGTATTTCGGGCTCAGTTCCGGTGCGACATCGGCCAGATCCGCTATGCTGTAGTAGCTGCCTTCGTTGTGCCCCGGGGTGGGGTAGGCCCCGTTCGCGGCCTTGTATCCGTCGAGGGCCGTGGAAATGCGGGTCATTTCCGCCACCGCGGTCGCCTGCTTAACCCTGTTGCTGGCCTTGAGCTTCGGCCACACCACGAAATACCCCACCCCCGCGGCGATCAGGCAGGCGAGCAGGAGCACCACGAGAGCCACGACCACCCATACCACACAACCCTTACCCTTCCTGGCCGGCGGGGCCGGAGCGGCGGGCGGGGGCGTGGCGGAGCCACCCTGCGTGGGTCCTTCGTGACCGGCGGGCGTGCCGGTATCCACGGGAGGAGGTCCCGCGGATACGGGCGGCGCAGCGCCGCCAGGGCGGGCGGCAGGTTCCTGCGGAGGGTCGGCCGCCCGGGCCGGCGGTTGCGGCGGCGCGGCGGGAGGACCAGGCTCGGGCGGCTGGACGGGGGGTCTGGGCGCCCCGCACTGGTTGCAGAACTTGGCTTCCTCCGGATTCTGGGTTCCGCATTCGCACGTCCAGTCCATTGTCACCTCCCTTAAACCGTATGTCTTTATTTTACAGTTTACCACAGCGGTCGCCGCCCGCCCCGGTGGCGCCGGGCACCCCGCGGACCAGCAAAAAGGGGAGCCCGCAGGGGCTCCCCTCTGAGATCGCTTTGTCGACAGCAGACTAGCGATGCTTCTTGCTGGCCTGGATCTGCTTGATGACCTTCTCGACCTCTTTCTTTTTGGCGTCGTTGTGGGACACCTTCATGTACTGCTCGAGCACGGGAAGGGCCTCTTCGTACTTCTTGAGCTGGAGCAGGGCGTTGCCCTTGCCGAGGAGGGCCTTCTCGCTGTCCGGCCTGAGGGCGAGGATCTTTTCGTAGTAGACCATGGCGTTGTTGTAGTCGCCGAGCTTCTCGTAGGAGACGGCGATCTGGTCCATGACCGCGGGCTTGAGCGTGTCGCTCTGGGCCACATCGAGGTACTTGGCCAAGGTCTTGACCGCGTCCTTGTAGTTCTCAGACCTGAGTTCATCCTGCCCGAGGGCCAGAACCACGTTGTCCTTGGTGGGCGTCAGCGAGACGGCCTTCTCCAGATAGGGTTCGGCCTTCTTGAACTCGCCCTGGTTGAAGTAGATGAGGCCGAGGGCGAACGCCACGTCTTTGTAGGCCGGGTTCTGTTCGTATATGGACTGGTAGTCGGCGGCTGCCTTGTCCGCCCACTCCTTCTGGGTCAGGGTCTTGGCCGGTGCGTCGGGCGAGGCCGGGTCCTTCACCTTGACGGACGCGGCGAGGCTGGCATCGCCGGCGATCTTGTCACAGAGCTGGGCCCTGTCATACTGGACGTCAATCTTGGTGGGGTCGATATCCAACACGCGCTGGTAGGTTTCCAGCACCTTCGAGGGTTCCTGCATCTGGTGGTAGCACGTGGCTTCGTACAGGAGCGCCTGCGTGCCGAAGGGGTTGAGCTGCACGGCCTTCTCGAACGCGCCGATGGCGTTGGTGAAGTCTTTCTTCTGATAGTAGGCCACGCCGAGATCGATGTAGAGACCCTCGGTCGCCTTGCCCGCGGCCTCGTACTTCTTGCCCAGAGCGATCGCCTTGTCGTACTCACCCTTCTTGATCAAGTCCTCGATTTTCACGCTCTCGGCGGCTTTCTTCTTCGAGTCCTTGTCCCTGTCGGCGCGCGCGAAGGTTCCCAGAGAAACCGTTCCCACAAGAGTCACTATCATTGCTAGAAATAAGAAACGACGCATCAGATACCTCCTAATTGCCCCCCGGGCAATGCAGAGGCTTACACTACCATCGGTACCCCCCCCTGTCAATCCTGACTGGATGTTGCGGGCTTTTCCTCTTACACTTTGTGCAGGAGGCTTTGAGATGGCGGACGGCAGAGCGGGCGACGCCCCGTGGGTCACGTATTTCCGGGACAGCCGAAAGGCCCTGGCGGAACTGGAAAGGCTCCTGGGGGTCCTTTCGTTGGAGCCCTCACGGACGGAGGACTTCGCCTCCGTCGAGCGCATCTTTCACAACTTTTCGGGCACGGGCAAGCTGTTCGGCGCACCGCAGGTGAGCGAGCTGGGCGGCGAGGGAGAATTCCTGTGCTACGGAGCCACCTTGGCGGAGCGCCCCCCGACAAGGGACGAACTCGCCCAGATCGGCGTCCTGGCACGCAAACTCCGCC